>JBIOUF010000001.1:0-7223 GCA_044866695.1 Nocardioidaceae bacterium
GCGGAAGCCGCTGCCCAGCCGACCCCGGCGACGGCTATGGTGGCGGCCGCCCAGCGCCGCCGGCGCCGGGCGTCCAGCCACGGCCGCAGCGCCCGTGCCTGCAGGAGGCCCAGGGCGGTGCCCTCGACCAGCCCGCCGGCGACGACCGCGGCCAGCGCGAGCCAGGCGGCCTGGCCGGCGTCGGTCAGCCGCGTCGCGACCAGCGCTGCGCTCGCCGCGGCGGTCATCCCGACCGCCTCGGCCACCGTGCAGGCCCGCAGCCAGTCGCGTCGCGAGGGCTGCTGCAGGGCAGTGCCGGTGGCCGTGGTGGCCATGTGTGCCTCCTCGCTCTGCCCTCAAGCGTCCCGGGACCTGCGGACCGCGGCCAGGGTCGAACGGCTCGGGTGGAGGGCGGGTGGTCACCGGTCGGGCCCGCGTCCACGGTCCCGACCGGGGCGGCACGCGTCGGGTGTCGGCGCCGGGTGATGTGATGCAGCCATGACCACCTACGCGCTGACCCGTCCGGCGGCTACGGCCGACGCGCGGCCGCGGCTGGACGCCGCGCAGCAGGCCGTGGTGGACCACCCCGGCGGACCGCTGCTCGTCCTCGCCGGGCCCGGCACCGGGAAGACCACGACGATGGTCGAGGCGGTGGTCGACCGGGTCGCCCGCCGCGGACTGCGCCCCGACCAGGTGCTCGCGCTCACCTTCTCGCGCAAGGCCGCCGAGCAGCTCCGCGACCGGGTGACGGCTCGGTTCGGCCGCACGACGGCCGGTCCGGTGGCCTCGACGTTCCACTCCTTCGCCTACTCGCTGGTGCGTGCGTACGCCGACCCCGACGTGTACACCGCACCGCTGCGCCTGCTCAGCGCCGCCGAGCAGGACGTGGCCGTCCGCGAGCTCCTCGAGCCGTCGGAGGTGGCGGTGCCGTGGCCGGCGTCGCTGGCGCAGGCACTGCGCACCCGGGGATTCGCCGGCGAGGTCGCCGGCCTGCTCGCCCGGGCCCGGGAGAAGGACCTCGACCCGGGTGACCTGGTCGACATCGGCGCTCGCGAGGGGCGGCCGGAGTGGGTGGCGGCGGGCCGGTTCCTCGAGCAGTACCTCACCGTCCTGGACGCCCAGAGCGCGCTGGACTACCCCGACCTGGTCGTCCGCGCGGTGCGCCTGGCCGAGCGACCCGACGTGCGGCAGCGGCTCCGGTCGGCGTACTCGTGCGTGTTCGTCGACGAGTACCAGGACACCGACCCCGCGCAGGTCGCCCTGCTGCGCGCGCTCGCCGGCGACGGCCGCGACCTGGTCGTGGTGGGTGACCCGGACCAGTCGATATACGGCTTCCGGGGCGCCGACGTGCGGGGGATCCTCGACTTCCCCGCCTCGTTCCGGTGCGCCGACGGGTCCCCGGCCCCGGTGCTGGCGCTGCGGACGACCCGGCGGTTCGGCGCCCGGCTGCTGGGCGCCTCGCGCCGGCTGGCCGGGTCGCTTCCCGCCGCCGGCGCCATCCCGCCAGAGGCGCTCCGCGCGTTCCGTGCGCCCGAGGCGCTGCACGCCGTCCGTGCGCCCGGGGCCCTCGACCCGCCGTACGGCGCGGGGACGGTCGAGGTGGTCACCTTCGACACCGACCGGGCCGAGACCGAGCACGTCGCCGACCTGCTGCGACGCGCGCACCTGGAGGACGGCGTGCCCTGGGGGGAGATGGCCGTGCTGGTGCGGTCCGGCCGGACCACCATTCCCGTGCTCAGGCGCTCGCTCAGCGCTGCCGGGGTACCCGTCGAGACGGCGGCCGACGACACCGCGCTGCCCGAGGAGCCGGCGGTGCACGTCCTGGTCGACGCGCTGCGGGTGGCGCTGCACCTGCACGGTGACGAGGCCGACGACCCCGAGCATCCCGACCACGTCGACCCCCGGCGTGCCGAGGCGCTGCTGCTGTCCCCGCTGGGCGGGATGGACGCGGTCGACGTCCGGGTGCTCGCCCGGCAGCTGCGGGCGCGGGAGAGGTCCGCCGCGGAGGCCGAGGGCCGGCCACCCCGGGCGTCGCCTCTCCTGGTGCGTCTCGCGGTCGTCGACGAGGGTTTCGCCGAGGACCTGCCGGGACGCCCCGCAGCGCAGGCCCGGCGCCTGGCCGCCCTGCTCGCGCAGGCCGGACGCCGGCTGCGCGACCAGGCCACGGCCGAGGACGTGCTGTGGACCTTGTGGGACGGCACCGGCTGGCCTCGCCGCCTGCGCCAGGCCGCGACCTCGGGTGGGCCGGGCGCCCTGCTCGCGCACCGCGACCTCGACGCGGTCGTCGCGCTGTTCGAAGCGGCCGCCCGGGCCGAGGAACAGCGCGCGCACACCGGCGTCGAGTCGTTCCTGCGCACGCTGGAGGCGCAGCGGATCCCGGCCGACACGCTGGCCGACCGTGGCGTGCGCGGTGACCACGTGCGGCTGCTGACCGCGCACCGGGCGAAGGGGCTGGAGTGGCGGCTGGTCGTGGTCGCGCACGTACAGGAGCGCGCCTGGCCCGACCTGCGCCGCCGCTCGACGCTGCTGCGCGCCGACGAGCTGGACCCGGCCGGGCGGCTGCCCGCCCTGGACGCCCGCGCGCTGCTCGCCGAGGAGCGCCGGCTGTTCTACGTCGCCTGCACCCGCGCGCGGGACCGCCTGGTCGTGACCGCGGTCCGGTCCCCCGACGACGACGGCGAGCAGCCGTCGCGGTTCCTCGCCGAGCTGGCCGGCCTCTCACCCGGCGAGGAGCTCCCGCACGTCCAGGGGCGTCCGCCGCGGCCGCTCTCCATGGGCGGGCTGGTGGCCGAGCTGCGTCGCACCGCGGCGGACCCCGACTCCGGTCCCGCCCTCCGCGAGGCGGCCGCGCGCCGGCTGGCCGACCTGGCGCTGCTCACCGAGGACCGGCCGGGCCAGCCGGCCCGGCCGCTGGTGCCCGCGGCCGACCCGGCGACCTGGTGGGGCATCCGCCCGCGCACCCATGCGCCGACCCCCCTCCGCGACCCCGAGGCACCGCTGCGCATCTCGGCCAGCACCCTGGAGTCCCTGCTGGACTGCCCCGCGAAGTGGTTCCTCGAGCGTGAGGCCGCCGGGGAGACCCGCTCCACCTCCGCGCAGGGCTTCGGCCTGGTGGTGCACGCGCTGGCCGACCGGGTGGCCAAGGGCGAGGTGGCCGAGACCGAGGACCTGATGGGCTACGTCGACCGGGTCTGGTCCCAGCTCGCCTTCCGCACCCCCTGGACCGCTGCCAAGGAGCGCGCCGAGGTCGAGCGGGCCCTGGACCGGTTCCTGGCCTGGCACCGCCGGCCCGGTGCCCGCACGGTCGTGGCGACCGAGCAGAAGCTCCAGGCCGAGGTCACCATCGGCGCGGAGCGGATCGTGCTGCGCGGGTACGCCGACCGGCTCGAGCTCGACGAGGACGGCCGAGTCGTCGTGGTCGACTTCAAGACCACGAAGTACCCTCCCCCCGACAAGGACCTGCCCGCCAACCCCCAGCTCGGTCTCTACCAGCTCGCGGTCGACCACGGTGCCGTCGACCATCTCCTCGACCCGGAGCTGCGGCCGGGCCGGGCCGGCGGCGCCGAGCTGGTGCACCTGCGCCGGTCGGTGCGCGGGGCGGTCAAGGTGCAGCACCAGCCCCCGCAGCAGCCCGGCCCGTCGGGGTTCACCCCGGCCGAGGAGCAGCTCGCCGAGGCGGTGGGCCGGGTCCGCACCGAGCAGCTCGCCGCCCGGCCCGGCGACCACTGCGACCACTGCGGCTTCCACACGATGTGCCCGGTGAAGGGCACCGGGACGGTGCTGTCGTGACCGGCCTCCGGGTCCCGGGGGCCCGATCGCTGCCGGACACCCCGGGGCGGCTTCACGCGTTCCTGCGCGCCGAGCACCCGCTCAGCGACCAGCAGCTCGCCGCGGTCACCGCCCCGCTGGAGCCGATGGTCGTGGTGGCCGGGGCCGGCTCCGGCAAGACCACGGTGATGGCGGCCCGGGTGGTCTGGCTGGTCGCCACCGGTCAGGTCGCCCCCGAGGAGGTGCTCGGCCTGACCTTCACCACCAAGGCGGCCGGCCAGCTCGCCGACAGGGTGCGCGGCGCCCTTCGGGACGCCGGGCTGCTGCCGCCACCCGGCCGGCCGCGTGACGGCGAGCCGGAGGCGGAGGAGCCGGCGGTGGCGACGTACAACGCCTACGCCGCGGCCCTGCTGACCGAGCACGGCCTGCGCATCGGCCACGAGCCGGACACCCGAGTGGTCACCGACGCGTCCCGGTACCAGCTCGCCGCCCGGGTGGTGGCCCGGTACGAGGGGCGCGTGGAGCGGCTCAGCGACCATCCGCAGACGGTGATCGGCTACGTGCTGGCGCTCGACTCGGCGATGAGCGAGCACCTGGTCTCCCCCGACGAGGTGCGGGCACTGGGCGAGACCGCCCGCAGGGAGCTGCTGGCGGCGCTGCCGTCGTCACGCGCCAAGCGGCCGCTGGAGGACGCCCTGGACTGCCTCGACCGACGCGACGAGCTGCTCGGTCTCGTGGCGGGGTACCGGCGGCTGAAGGCGGCACTGGGGCTGATGGAGTTCTCCGACCAGATCGAGCTCGCAGCGCGGCTGGCCCTCACCCAGCCCGAGGTCGGCGCCGAGGAACGCCGCAAGCACCGGGTGGTGCTGCTCGACGAGTACCAGGACACCTCCGTCGCGCAGGCCCTGATGCTTCGCCGGCTGTTCTCCGGCGACGACCCGGATTCCGGCCGCGGGCACCCGGTGACCGCGGTGGGCGACCCGAACCAGGCCATCTACGGCTGGCGCGGCGCCTCGGTGAGCAACATCCTCCACTTCGGCGAGGACTTCCCCACCGCGACCGGGTCCCCCGAGGTCGCGTCCTACCCGCTCACGGTCAACCGCCGCTCCGGCTCGCGCATCCTCGACGTGGCCAACCGGCTGGCCGCGCCGCTGCACGACGCGTCGTCCGCGGTCGCGCCGCTGGAGCCGGCTCCGGACGCGCCGCCCGGCGAGGTGCGCACGGCGGTGCTGGCGACGTACGACGAGGAGCTGACCTGGCTCGCCGGACAGGTCCGGGCCGCTCGCGCCGTGGTCGGCAGCTGGCAGGGGATCGGGGTGCTCACGCGCGACAACGCGCACGCCGCCGACGTCTTCCGCGCGCTGTCGGCCGCCGACGTCCCGGTCGAGATCGTCGGCCTCAAGGGCCTGCTCGCCCTCCCCGAGGTGGCCGACGTCGTCGCGATCCTCACCCTGCTGCACGACCTCACCGCGAACGCCGCGCTGCTGACCCTGCTCACCGGCCCGCGCTGGTCCATCGGCCCCCGCGACCTCGCCCTGCTCGGCCGGCGGGCCCGGGAGCTGGCCGGCGCTGCGACCAGCGCGGACCGCGACCAGGAGCGCACCCTCACCGACGACCTGGCCGCGGCGGTGACCGGCGCCGACCCGACCGAGGTGCTGTCGTTGTCCGACGCCCTCGACGACCCAGGAGACTCCGGCTACTCCGCCGAGGCCCGGCACCGGTTCGCGCAGCTGTCCGAAGAGCTGCGCCGGCTCCGCGGCCACGTCGGCGAGCCGATCCTCGACCTGGTCCGCCGGATCGTCGACACCACCGGGATCGACGTCGAGCTGGCGTCGTCGGTGTCGGCGAGCGCGCGGGCCCGCCGGGACAACCTCGACCTCTTCGTCAAGGCGGTCTCGGAGTTCCGCGCGGTGGACGGCGACGTCTCGCTGCCCGCGCTGCTGGCCTATCTCGAGGCCGAGGACGACTCAGGTGGCAACGGCCTGGACGTCGCCACGCCGACCGAGGCCGACTCGGTCAAGCTGCTCACCGTGCACCGGGCCAAGGGGCTGGAGTGGGACGCCGTGTTCGTGGCCGGGGTCTGCGACGGGAAGTTCCCGACCGACCGCACCCGGACCAAGTGGACGTCGGGTCCGGCCGTGCTGCCCTACCCGCTGCGCGGCGACCGGCGCGACCTGCCCGAGCTCCGCGGCTGGACCAAGCCGGACCTCGACGACTTCACCGCGGCCTCGCGCGCGCACGAGTCGACCGAAGAGCTGCGGCTCGGCTACGTCGCGTTCACGCGGGCCAAGCACCTGCTGGTGGTGTCGTCCTACCTCTGGTCGCGGACGCGTGCGAAGCCGCTGGCCCCGTCGCCGTACCAGCGCACGGTGCTGGAGCACCTCGGCGCCCACGGCCTGCCGGTGCCGCGATGGACCCCTCCCGCCGAGGGAGCGACCAACCCGCTGCACCGCGCCCGGGACGCCCGGCCGTGGCCGGCCGACGGGCACACCGTCGAGGTGCGGCACCGGCTCGCCGCGGCGGACCTGGTGCGCGCGCAGATGGCCAGCCGCGCCGAGGCTCAGCAGGGACTGTTCGACCCGCCGTCGGCCTCCGGGCCGCTCACGCCGTCGGAGGCGCAGCTGGTCGCGGCATGGGACCGCGAGGCCGGCCGGCTCGTCGAGGAGGCCCGGGCCCGGCAGGCCGACGTCGTCCGGGTGCCGATGCCGTCGACCCTCTCGGCGACCGCGCTCGCGCGGCTCCGCGACGACCCGGCGGGGCTCGCCGAGGCGTTGGCCCGGCCGATGCCGCGTCCTCCGTCGTCGGCGGCCCGGTTCGGCACCCGGTTCCACGCCTGGGTGGAGCTGCACTACCAGCAGCACCGCCAGCTCGACCTGGTCGACCCCGACGACCTGCCCGGACGGGCCGACCTGGAGATCGCCGACGAGGCCGACCTCGCCGAGCTGGTCGACCGGTTCCGCGCGGGTCCGTTCGCCGACCGCCGGCCGGTCGCGGTCGAGACGCCGTTCGCGCTGGTGCTCGGAGGGCAGGTCGTGCGGGGGCGCATCGACGCGGTCTTCCCCGACCCGGACCTGCCCGGGACATCGCCCGGCCCCGCCGCGGGCGACCGCTACCTCGTCGTGGACTGGAAGACCCACCGAAGCCACGTCGCCGACCCGCTGCAGCTGGCCCTGTACCGCCTGGCCTGGGCCGACCTCGCCGGCGTGCCGCCCGCCGCGGTCCGCGCCGCCTTCTACTACGTCCGCGACGGCCACCTCGTCGAACCCGCCCTCCTCCCCGGCCGCTCCGCCCTCGAGCGCCTCCTCGGCGCCACCCCCTGACCCCCGCCTTCGCCCACCCCCACACCGCCGAGCCGTCAATCCTGGTCGGTCGAGCCGTCAATGTTGGTCGCTCGACCCGTGGATCTTGGTGCGTTCCCGGGGTCAACGCGATCACTGGCTCGGCCCGCAAGGATTGACGGCTCGGCGCGCAAGAGT
>JBIOUF010000002.1:0-10423 GCA_044866695.1 Nocardioidaceae bacterium
TGTCGGCGGTCAGCTGGAGGAAGAGCTCCTCGAGTCCGGCGCCCTCCCCGGGTCGCAGCTCGACGAGGGCCAGGCCGGCGGCCGCGGCGACCTTGCCGACCTGCACCGGCTCGGCGTCGGTGAGCAGCCCGTCGGCCTGCGCGTGCGCCACGATGCCCTCCCGGGCGAGCGCGTCGCGCAGCGCCTCGGGCTCCACGGCGCGGACGAACGCCCCAGAGGTCTCCAGCAGGTCCTCCTTGGTGCCCTGGGCCACGATGCGGCCCTGGCCGATGAGCACCATGTCGTCGGCGATCAGCTCCACCTCGTGGAGCAGGTGCGACGACAGCAGGACCGTGCCACCCCTGGCGGCGTACTCCCTGAGCAGGCCGCGCATCCAGTGGATGCCGGCCGGGTCCAGCCCGTTGGCGGGCTCGTCGAGGACCAGGATCGAGGGGTCGCCGAGCAGTGCGTAGGCGATGCCCAGCCGCTGCCGCATGCCGAGGGAGTAGTTGCCGACCCGGCGCTTGGCCTCCTTGCCGGTGAGGCTCACCAGCTCCAGCATCTCGTCGACCTGCGACGACGGCAGGCCCATGGTGCGGGCGCCGAGGACGAGCACCTCGCGCCCGGTCCGCCCGCTGTGCTGCGCCGAGGCGTCGAGCAGGACGCCGACGTGGCGCCCGGGGTTGGGGATGTCCCGGTAGGACAGTCCCCCGATGGTCACGGACCCCTGGGAGGCCGGGGTGAGGCCCACCATGATCCGCATCGTCGTCGACTTGCCCGCCCCGTTCGGTCCCAGGAAGCCGGTGACCCGGCCCTGCTCCGCGGTGAAGGACACGTCGTCCACGGCGGTGAACCCGCCGTACCGTTTCGTCACCCTGTTCACTGTGATCATGGGTCAAGCCTGTCAGCGCCCGTCGGCCCGTACATCGTCCTCGGGGCTCGACCCGTCTCGACTTTGGTAGGGGGTGCGACGCGCGGCCCGAGACCCTGGGCCGTGGTCGCCAGCGACCTGGGGTTCCTACCCTGGAGGGGTGCAGCGGGCCCGGCCGGAGGACTACCAGCCTCAGCTCACGCTGTGGTCGCATGTCTGGCGCAGCGTCCTCGCCCTGGCCATCAGCGTCCTGGCGTTCGGGTCGACCGCGCCCGCACAGTGGCGCGACGCCCGGCCGTTGTTCTGGCTGGACCTCGGGCTCGGCCTGCTCTGCTTCGTCCTGATGTTCTGGCGGCGCCGCCACCCGATGGGCATCGCGCTGATCAGCACGCTGGCCGGCGTGGCGTCGGTGAGCTCGGCCGGGCCGGGGCTGCTCATCGTGGTCTCGCTGGCCACCCGTCGCCGGGTTCGGGAGATCGCTGTCGTCGCTGTCCTCGGCATCGTGACCACCCAGATCTTCTACGCCTACCAGCCCATGGACACCCAGAACGCCTGGCTGGTCAACCTGGTCTTCGCGGTGATCTTCACCGTCGCGGCCGTGAGCGCCGGCATGTACATCGGGTCCCGCCGCGAGCTGCTGTGGACCCTGCGCGACCGCGCGCACCGCGCCGAGTCGGAGCAGGCGCTGCGGGTGCGCCAGGCCCGGGACGCCGAGCGGGCGCGCATCGCGCGTGAGATGCACGACGTCCTGGCGCACCGGATCTCGCTGGTGTCGATGCATGCCGGGGCGCTGGCCTACCGCGACGACCTCACCCCCGACCAGGTCCGCGAGAGCGCCGAGGTCATCCAGAGCAAGGCCCACGAGGCCCTGACCGACCTGCGCCAGGTGCTCGGCGTGCTCCGTGGCGAGGACGCCGAGCTGGCGCACCGGCCGCAGCCGACCTTCGCCGACGTGCCGGCCCTGGTCGACGAGGCGCAGGCGGCCGGGATGAGGGTCCGGTACGCCGAGCACCTCGACGACGCCTCCGCGATGCCGGAGCACGTCGGCCGCACGGTCTACAACGTCGTCCAGGAGGGGCTGACCAACGCCCGCAAGCACGCCCCGGGCACCGAGGTCACGGTCAGGGTCACGGGCGACCCGGTCGGCGGCGTCGAGGTCGCCGTGCGCAACCGCACCCTGCTCGGGCACGTCACCACGACCCCCGGCGCCGGCCTCGGGCTGGTCGGACTGGCCGAGCGGGTCGGCCTGGCCGGCGGGACCCTGGAGCACACCCACGGCCAGGACGCGTTCACCCTTCGTGCCCGGCTGCCCTGGCCGGCCCGCCCGGACGACCAGCCCCCACCCGCCCCCGACCCGACCCCGGGACAGGCCATCGCCCGCTGACTCCTCCTCCCCCCCCCGGCGCGACGACGACCCGCCCCGCGTGCCTGCCCGCCGAACCAGCCCCTGTTGCTGTGTCGAGCCGGCAATCCTGGTGGGTCGAGCCGGCAATCCTGGTGGGTCGAGCCGTCAATCCTGGTGGGTCGGGGAGCTCGAGTGCGGGGAGGACCGGGCGTTCGGGTCGTCGTTTCGTGCTCACCGGCTCGCTACGCTCGCGGGCGTGATCCGGGTGCTGATCGTCGACGACGACGCGCTGGTGAGGTCGGGGCTGGCACTGATCCTGGGCGGCGCCTCGGACCTCCGGGTCGTCGCGCAGGCGTCGAACGGAAACGAGGCGGTGGGCCTGGTACGCCGGGACCGTCCGGACGTGGTCCTCATGGACATCCGCATGCCCGTGCTCGACGGGCTGGAGGCGACCCGTCGGATCCGAGCGCTGGACCGGCCGCCTCAGGTGATCGTGCTGACGACGTTCGACGTCGACGACTACGTCGTGCAGGCGTTGTCGGCGGGCGCCAGCGGGTTCCTGCTCAAGGACACGCCCCCCGACCAGATCGTCGAAGCCGTGCACCGGGTCGCCGAGGGCGAGCCGATGCTGTCTCCGGCAGTGACCCGCATGCTGATCGAGCAGGTGACGGCCCGGCACGCGCCGAGCCGCCCGGCCGAGGCGCGCAGGCGGCTCGACCGGCTCACAGAGCGCGAGGCCGAGGTGGCCGTCGCCGTCGGACAGGGCCTCAGCAACGCCGAGATCGCGGCCGCCCTCCACATGAGCGTTCCCACGGTCAAGGCGCACATCGGCCGGCTCTTCGCCAAGCTCGAGGTGGACAACCGCGTGCAGATCGCCATCTACGTGCACGAGGCCGGCAAGGGGTGAGGCCCGTCCACACCGACCCACCAAGATTGACGGCTCGACCCACCAAGATTGACGGCTCGACCCGAGACGAGCGGGGCCGGGTCGACGTACGGCGTGAGGGGTCAGACGTCGAAGGTGGCTCCCTCGAGGGCGATGTCGACCGGGCCGTCGAAGACCGACTCGGCCTCGCGGCGCGCGACCTCGCGGGAGTGCCAGGGAGGGACGTGGGTGACGACCAGCCTGGCGACACCGGCGGCCTTGGCCGCGGCGCCGGCGTCGGAGCCGGTCATGTGCACGCCGGGCGGGTTGTCCTCGCCGTCGCGGAACGCCGCCTCGCACACCAGCAGGTCGGCACCGCGGGACAGCTCGACCAGGCCGTCGTTGGGCCCGGTGTCGGCGCTGTAGACCACGGCCCGGCCGCCGTGCTCGACGCGCATGGCGTGCGCCTCGACCGGGTGGGCCATCAGCGCGGTCGTGACCGTGACCGGTCCCACGGTGAGCGCGTCGCCGAGCAGGTCGTGGAACTCGAACTGCTCGGTCATCCCCGGGTCCTTCGGCAGGCCGTAGGCCTTGGACAGCCGTCGCTGGGTGCCTCGGGGGCCGTGGACGGGGAGGACGGGCTGGGGGCCGCTGGGGTGGTACCTGCGCAGCACGTAGTAGCCGCTCATGTCGAAGAAGTGGTCTGGGTGGAGATGGCTGATCAGCACCGCGTCCACGGCCAGCGGGTCGGTCAGGCGCTGGAGCGGGCCGAGCGCGCCCGAGCCGAGGTCGACCAGCAGCCGCCAGGTGCGGTCCGGGTCGAGGGGGTCGGGGGCCTCGACGAGGTAGCTGCTGGCGGCCGAGTCGGGTCCGGGGAAGGAGCCGGAGCAGCCGATGACGGTCAGCCTCACGCGCGCCCGCTCATGCCGCTCAGCCAGGTGTGCTCCACCAGCTGGCTGACCGCCTGCAGCTCCGGGCCGAGGAAGCGTCGGCCGATGTCGGCGAACTCGACCGGCTGGCCGGTGGTGAGGAAGCGGTGCTCGGGCTCCGGGTGCTGGTCGCCGCGCTCGAGTCCGCTGCGGGCCAGCGTGCGGTAGACCTCCTTCGCGGTCTCCTCGGCGCTGGAGACCAAGGTGACCTCCTCCCCCATGACGTAGGAGATGACGCCGGTGAGCAGCGGGTAGTGGGTGCAGCCGAGGATCAAGGTGTCGACGCCGGCGGCGGTGAGCGGGTCGAGGTACTCGTGCGCCAGAGCAAGCAGCTCGGGTCCCTGGGTGACGCCGGCCTCGACGAACTCGACGAACCGCGGGCACACCCGGGTGTGCAAGGTGACCTGCGGCGCGGCGGCGAAGGCGTCGTCGTAGGCCATCGACTCCGCGGTCGCGCGGGTGCAGATCACCCCGATGCGCCCCGTGCGGGTGGCCGCCACCGCGCGCCGGGTGGCCGGGAGGATCACCTCGACCACCGGCACCGGGTACCGCTCGCGGGCGTCGCGCAGTACGGCGGCGCTGGCGGAGTTGCAGGCGATGACCAGCAGCTTGACCCCCTGGTCGACCAGGTGGTCCAGGCACTCCAGCGCGTACTCGCGGACCTCGCCGATCGGCTTGGGCCCGTAAGGCTGACGCGCCGTGTCGCCCAGGTACAGCACCGGCTCGTGAGGGAGCTGGTCGATGACCGCCCGGGCCACGGTGAGTCCACCGAAGCCTGAGTCGAAGATCCCGATCGGCGCGTCCGCCATGGCCCTCACAGGGTAGACACCCGACCGCCCGCACCCTTGGATCCGTGACGCAGGTCGCCCGTGCGCCGCGTCACTGCTCGCATCAGCCGTTCGGGTCGTCGTCGGCGGCCGGCTCGTTGTACGTTCCGGCGGGCTCCTGCCCGGACAGCTTCTGGATCTCCGCCATGACCAGGTCGGTGCCCTGACGCCGGGCCTTCCCGAGGGGTACGCCGTCGAAGCGGCCGGCCAGGTCGATCGGCTCGCCGAACCGCACCGTCACCTTCGCCAGCCGGGGCAGCCGGGACCCCACGGGCTGGATGTCCTGGGTGCCCTGCAGTCCGACCGGTACGACGGGGACGCCCGCCGTCATGGCCAGGTGCGCCACCCCGGTGCGGCCGCGGTAGAGCCGCCCGTCGCGGGACCGGGTGCCTTCGGGGTAGATGCCGAACGCCTCGCCCCGGCGCAGGACGTCGAGCGCGATGTCCAGCGAGCCCAGCGCCGACCGGGTGTCGGAGCGGTCCACGGGGACCATGCCGAGGCCGCCGAACCAGCCTCGGGAGATCGCCCCCTTGATCCCGGTGCCGGTGAAGTACTCCGCCTTCGCCAGGAACACCACCTTGCGCGGCGCCACGATCGGGATCACGACGCTGTCGATGAACGACAGGTGGTTGCTGGCCAGCAGGACGCCGCCGGTCATCGGGACGTGCTCGGTCCCCTCGACCCGAGGCCGCCACAGCGCCTTGGACACGGGGGTGATGACCGAGTGGACGACGGTGTAGAACATGCACGCTCCCTCCTGCGAACGAAAGCCTCCCACGGCACGACGGCCCGCGGCGGCCGCCCTCGCCGGCGCCCGGGGGGTCAGGCCCAGAGCTGGCCCTCGAGCCGTTCCTCCGCCTCGTCGACGGTGCCCTCGTAGGCGCCCGTGGACAGGTACTTCCACCCGGCGTCGGCGACGACGAAGGCGATGTCGGCCCGTTCCCCCGCCCTGACCGCCTTGGCGGCCTGCGCGAGCGCGGCGTGCAGGATGGCGCCGGTCGAGATGCCCGCGAAGATGCCCTCCAGGTCGAGCAGCTCGCGGACCCGGCGCACGGCGTCGCGCGGCCCCACCGAGAACCGCGCGTCGATCAGCGCGTCGTCGTACAGCTCGGGTACGAAGCCCTCGTCGAGGTTGCGCAGGCCGTAGACCAGCTCGCCGTACCGGGGCTCGGCGGCGACGATGCGCACCGACGGGCGCTGCTCGCGGAAGAACCGGCCGACCCCCATCAGCGTGCCGGTGGTGCCCAGGCCGGCGACGAAGTGCGTGACCGACGGCAGGTCGGCCAGGATCTCCGGCCCGGTGCCCTCGAAGTGGGCGAGCGCGTTGGCGGGGTTGCCGTACTGGTAGAGCAGCACCCAGTCCGGGTGCTCCTCGGCCATCCGCTTGGCCACCCGCACCGCCTCGTTGGACCCGCCCGCGGCCGGGCTGGAGACGATCTCCGCCCCCCACATCCGCAGCAGCTGGCGGCGCTCGTGGGAGGTGTTCTCGGGCATGACGCAGACCAGCCGGTAGCCCTTCAGCCGGGCCGCCATGGCCAGCGAGATGCCGGTGTTGCCGCTGGTGGGTTCCAGGATCGTGCACCCGGGACGGAGCCAGCCGTCCTTCTCGGCCACCTCCACCATCTTCAGCGCCGCCCGGTCCTTGGTGGAGCCGGTCGGGTTGCGGTCCTCCAGCTTGGCCCACAGCCGTACGTCGGGGGAGGGCGACAGCCGCGGCAGGCCCACCAGCGGGGTGCCGCCGACCGACTCGAGCAGGCTGTCGAACCTCACCATGCGCCGCCGGCGACCGCGGGCAGCACGACCACCTGGTCGCCGTCGGAGACCGCGGTGCCCAGGCCGCCGGTGAACCGGACGTCCTCGTCGTTGACGTATACGTTGACGAACCGGCGCAGGTCGGCACCGTCGAGCAGCCGCTCCTTGAGCCCGGGGTGGTGCGCCTCCAGGTCGTCGATCAGCTCCGAGAGCGTCGACCCGGTGCCGGTCACCGCCTTCGCGCCCTCGGTGTACGTGCGCAGGATGGTCGGGATGCGGACCTCGATGGGCATGGTGGTGCGCGCTCCTCAGCTCGTGGTGACCGGGTCGGCGGCGGGTGCGCCGGCGTCCGGGGCCGGCAGGGACTCGACGACCAGGACCTCCTCCTCGGTCACCTCGCCGTCGACGATCCGGTAGGACCTGAGCTCCACGGGACCCGGGTCGTTGCCGTGCTCGCGCGTGCCGACCAGCACGTAGTGCGCGCCGGGCTCGCCGGCCAGGCCGATGTCGGTGCGGCTGGGGTAGGCCTCGGTGGCGGTGTGGGAGTGGTAGACCACGACGGGCTCCTCGTCGCGGTCGTCCATCTCCTGGTACAGCGAGAGCAGGTCCGCGGAGTCCAGCTCGTAGAAGGTCGGGGAGCCGGCGGCGTTGACCATCGGCACCAGGCGCTCCGCGCGCCCGGACCCGGTGGGGCCGACGACCAGGCCGCAGGCCTCGACGGGGTGGTCCCGCTTGGCGTGCGCGACGATGGCGTCGTACGTCGCCCGGTCTATGGTCAGCACGAAACCAGCCTATGCGCGCCGGACCCGCACCCCGCCCGCTGCCCGCCTGGTGGATCGCCCACCGCCGGTCGAGGAGCCGGAGCGGCGGCGACGGCGTCTCGAGGCGTCAGCGGGACACCGCGCGCACCAGCGTCTCCTGGAGGAACCCCAGCCACTCGTAGATCTCGTGGACGTGGCTGCGGGGGTCGTCTTCGGGGAGCGCGTCCCAGTACTCCGCGTCGTCCTGCTCGACGCCCAGGCGGGTCGCCAGCGCCAGCCGCATGTCGGTGAGGGACCGCATCCAGGCGGTGGCGTCGGCGGGGTCCAGGTCGACGTCGATCGTGACGTCGTCCGCACCGAGCTCGGCCGGCAGCCCGGCGTCCTGCAGGGTCTCGATGACGGCCACGGCGTTCCCGGCCTTGCCGTCGCGCAGCGCACGCTCGGTGAAGCGCCGGAAGTCCCCTGCCGCCTCCGGGTCCTCGCGGTACGCCGTCGGCAGCAGCCGGGCCAGCACCGGGTCGTCCGGCTCGGAGACCGGGCCGTCCATCTCCACCAGGGACTCCAGCGGGTCGTCACCGGCAGTCGGCGCGGCCACCTCGCTGCGCAGCAGCTCGACCAGCTGGGCGGCCAGCGACCGCAGCAGGTCGCCCTCGAACCCCGACAGCGTCGCCACCGCACCGCCGCCGCGCCGCCGCTGGAACCCCTCGGTCACCGTCGCGCCCCCTACCCCGGCTCATCCGGACCACTGTCGTTCGCCGGCGCTGGGACCGATCAGGCCTCCGCCCGCTCCAGCGTCGCCCACAGACCGTACTCGTGCATGGCCTGGACGTCGCGCTCCATGGCCTCGCGACCGCCGGTCGCGACGATCGACCGGCCGTCGTGGTGCACCTGCAGCATCAGCCGCTCGGCCCGCTTGCGGGAGTACCCGAAGTACTGCTGGAACACGAAGGTCACATAGGACATCAGGTTGACCGGGTCGTTCCACACCACGGTCTGCCAGGGGCGGTCCAGCAGGGTCCGGTCGCCGGTCTCCGGCTGCTCGGTCTCCACTGGCGCGGGCGTCGACACGCCCACACCCTAATGCCGCACGCACACTAGGGTGACCGCGTGGCGACCCCACCCACCGTCCCCCCGGCCGGCTCCACGGCCCTGCTCACCGACCACTACGAGCTGACCATGGTCGAGGCGGCCCGCGAGTCCGGCACCGCGTCCCGGCGATCGGTGTTCGAGCTGTTCGGTCGGCGCCTGCCCGACGGCCGCCGGTACGGCGTCGTGGCCGGCGTGGGACGCGCGCTCGACGCGATCGAGTCGTTCCGCTTCGACGACGCGACGGTCCGCTGGCTCCGGGACACCCACGTGGTGGACCCCGGCACGGCGCACTGGCTGGCCGGCTACCGCTTCAGCGGCGACATCTGGGGCTATGGCGAGGGAGAGACCTACTTCCCGTACTCCCCGCTCATGGTGGTCGAGGGGCCGTTCGCCGAGGCGGTCGTGCTGGAGACCGTCCTGCTGTCGATCCTCAACCACGACTCCGCCATCGCCTCGGCCGCCTCCCGGATGACCACCGCCGCAGACGGCCGGCCGTGCATCGAGATGGGCAGCCGGCGCACCCACGAGGAGGCTGCCGTCGGGGCGGCGCGGGCGGCGTACGTCGCCGGCTTCGACGCCACGTCCAACCTCGCCGCCCGCCACCGCTACGGGGTGCCCAGCGCGGGCACCAGCGCGCACAGCTTCACCCTGCTCCACGACACCGAGCGCGACGCCTTCACCGCCCAGGTGTCCTCGCTCGGCGTCGGGACGACCCTGCTGGTCGACACCTACGACATCCGCGAGGCGGTCGCGCTCGGCGTGGAGGTCGCCGGCACGGGACTCGGCGCCGTGCGCATCGACTCCGGCGACCTCGGCGTGCTCGCCCACGAGGTGCGCGCGCAGCTGGACGCCCTCGGCGCCACCCGCACCAGGGTGGTCGTGACCTCCGACCTCGACGAGCATGCCATCGCCGCGCTGGCCGCCGCGCCCGTCGACGGGTACGGGGTCGGCACCTCCCTGGTCACCGGCAGCGGCCACCCGACCTGCGGCTTCGTCTACAAGCTGGTGTCGCGTGCCGACGACGCAGGCCGCATGGTCGACGTGGCCAAGCAGAGCAAGGACAAGCCGTCGGTGGGCGGCCGCAAGTACGCCGTACGCCGCCGCGACGCCGACGGGGTCGCCGAGGCGGAGGTCGTGGGCCTCGGCGAGCGGCCGGCTCCCGGCACCGTCGACGAGACCGACCGGGCCCTGCTGGTCCCGCTGGTCGCCGACGGCGAGGTGGTCGGCCGCGAGCCCCTCACCGCGGCCCGGGAGCGGCACGCCGCCTCGCGCGCGGAGCTGCCGCGGCAGGCGCGGCAGATGTCGCGCGGCGAGCCGGTGATCCCCACCGTGAACGCCTGACCCGGCACGAGCAGGAGCGCCCATGGCCCGGCTCACCGTCGACTACTTCTCCGACGTCTTGGAGATGGCGATGTCGATGACCGTGCTGCTCCCCGAGCCGGTCAGCCAGCAGATCGGCGCGACCGGGGTCGCACCCCCGGCGTCCGGCACGCCGGTGCTGTACCTGCTCCACGGACTCAGCGACGACCACACCTCCTGGACCCGGCGCAGCTCGCTGGAACGACACGTCGAGGCCCTGGGACTGGCCGTCGTCATGCCCTCCGGCCACCGCAGCTTCTACGCCGACGAGCACCACGGCCCGCGGCACTGGACGCACCTGACCGAGGAGCTGCCGGACCGGGTCTCGTCGTTCTTCAACGTGTCCACCCGTCGCGAGGACACCTTCGTCGCCGGCCTGTCGATGGGCGGCTACGGCGCGCTCAAGTGGGCGCTGCGCCAGCCGTGGCGGTTCTCGGCGGCGGCCAGCCTCTCCGGCGCCCTGGACGTCGCCGTGCTGCACGACGACGAGTGGCGCCGCCCGCTGCGCCGCCGCGTGTTCGGCGAGGCCGGACCGGGGCCCGACGACGACCTGTTCGCGCTGCTCCGCGCCGCCGACCCAGGCCGGCTGCCCCGCCTGCACCTGTCCTGCGGCGACCAGGACCCGCTGCTCGACGCGACCCGGCGC
>JBIOUF010000003.1:0-3539 GCA_044866695.1 Nocardioidaceae bacterium
GCGCCTTCACCTCGGTCGCCACCGTGGAGATCGAGTCCGCCGGCACGGCCGCGCGCTCCTACGGCATCGAGGACGTGCCCATCGACACCGGCTTCGTCCGCACCGTCTTCATGCAGACGATGGTCCCCGTCCCCGGGGCCAACAAGGTCTTCCTGATCTCGGCCAGCTCACCGGTCGTCCCCCTCGCCGAGGGGCTGCACGACCTCTTCGACGCTGTCGCCGGGACCTTCCGTCTCGTCCCGCTGCAAGGAGCCTCCGCATGAGTCGTCCGTCTGACTGGTGGGTGCTGGATCTGGGTGAGGACCCGACGCCGGGTGATCCGGCGGCGGTGCGGGGGATGGGACGGTCGTGGGGGTTGTTGGCCGATGACGCGGAGTTCGCGGAGCAGCGGATCCGGTCGTTGTTGGGTGATGGTGCGGTGGGGGCGTGGGTCGGTGAGGCGGGGGAGGCGTTCCGGGAGAAGACCGGGGATCTGCCGGAGCAGCTGGGGAAGTGCAGGGCGTCGTACCGGTTGGCGTCGGAGGCGTTGGAGTGGTGGGCGGGCCGGTTGGCGACCCATCAAGGTGAAGCCGATGAGGCGTTGGTGAAGGGCCGGGTGGCGCGGCGGGAGCTGGAGGCGGCGCAGGCGGCGGCGTCGGCGGCGGCTGCGTCGGCGGTGTCGGCGGGGAACGCGGGGGTGTTGCGGCCGGTGGTGGGGGGTGCGGAGCCGCCGAGTGCGGAGGCGGTGTCGGCGGCGCGGGACCGGTTGCGGTCGGCGCGGGCGGTGTCGGCGTCGGCGGATGCGGCGGTGGCCGGCGCGCAGGCGCGGTTGGACCAGCTGCGGGGGTTGGCGTTGGACGCCAAGGGGTTGCGGGAGTCCGACGGGCGGGCCGCGGCGGGGCGGGTCGAGGAGGCGTCGGATGCGGGGATTCCGGAGCGGTCGCGGTGGGAGAGGTTCAAGGACTGGGCGGCGCAGGCGTGGGATGTGATCGTGACCATCGCGAAGGTGGTGGTGGCGGTGCTGGGTGTGGTGGCGTTGATCATCGGTGGTCCGATCGCGTGGGTGGTGTTCGCGGCGGCGTTGATCGTGTTGGCGGACACGATCATGAAGTACCTGCAGGGCAGGGCGTCGTTGTGGGATGTGGCGTTCGCGGCGTTGTCGTGCATTCCGGGGACCCGGGGGTTGACCACGCTGGCGGAGCTGAAGGCGGCGTTCGCCGCGGGTGGGCTGCTCGGCGCCGGCCTGCACGTGGCCGCCTCCGCCAGAGCAGCCGTGGTCGAGATGGCCGCAGGCATCCGCGCGTTGAGTAGTGCGGCGGGGTCGAAGGTCGCTCAGCTCGCGAACGACGTTCGGTCTGCCTACACCACGTACTTTCGGCCGCTTGCCAAGGGCCTGCACTCCATGTCCCGGTCGGAGTTCGGCGTCATGGGGACCCTCAGGAGGCTGCCTGAGGTGCTTTCGGTGCCCGCGCCGCAGGTCGGTGACGACGTCTATCGCGTCTTCGGTCCTGCGGAGGACGCCGCAGGCTTCCCGATGCACCACCCCACGGGGGGCTACCCCCTCGGGTCGGGCCCCAACGGGCAGTCCTGGACGCCGCTCGACCCGCACCTGGCCACGGACTTCCGAGCCGAGGCAGGTCTTCCCGACGAGAACCCGGCCTCCTTCTTCGTAGAGGCGACCCTGGTCGACCCCGCGGCGGTGGACGAGATCCGGCTCGCGCTCCCGTTGGACGGCAATCCGGGAGGATGGCCGGAGTACATCATCAAGGGTGCCGACGTCACCGGCGGAAGCGGCTCGGTCCTGCCGACGGCCGTCGGTGGAGTCAACGAACCGTGGACGACGCCGCCCGGTGGATGGCGCCGGCCCGGAGGGTGGAGCTGATGAGCACGGAGCCGAACGACATCGCCGTGGCACTGCGCGACCAGGATGTGGAGCTTCTGGGAGACCGTCTGCGCGGCAGACGGCTGGCCATGCTCGTATCTGAGGTGGAGGGCCAGCGAGTGCCAACCGTCCTCACCGACGCCGACGGCAAGCGCTCGATGGCCGTCTTCTCCGGCCAGGACACGTTCCGACTGTGGGGTCGCCCGGAGCTGCTGGCCATGGTTCCCGTCGAGGAGATCGCCTCGGTCGCAGCCAGGCAGCATGTCGACGGCGTCCTCGTCGACCCGGCTGGCCCGGCCCCCGCACAGTTCTCTCCCCGGCAGTTCCAGGACATCGTCGACGGCGTCGAGACGAGCTCCGGCGGAGAGCAGCGGGTCACCGGTCCCCTCGACGTCCGGATCCCCGACCGGGCCGCCGTCGCACCACTGCGGGCAGCCGTGGCCCAGCGACGTCCGGAAGGCGTGCAGGCGTGGGTCGTCGAGCGGGTGGTCGGCCTCCGCAGGTTGACCACAGTGCTCGCGTTCGGTCCCTCGTTGGCCGTCGCAGACCTTGCGCACAGCCTCAGCACGGACGAGCGGGTCGGAGCCGTCGACGTCATCTCGTTGGACGAGGGTCAGCTGGACTTCGTCACTCGCCAGCTCGACGCAGCCCGCATCCGTTGACGCCGCACTGAGCCCGTGGCCGAGCCGACACTGGTCCTGTTCACCTATGAGCACTTCTGGCCGCCGTTCTCAGTGCGGCCGCTGCGCTGGCTCCGCAATGCCGAGTCGCGTCGGCGCGACTACCTGCTCGCCGAGGTCACGAGCTGGCCGCACGACGACACGGCACCGACCCGGGTGGTGGTCCGGGTCGGCCGGCTCCTGCCGGTGCCGCCGCGGACGCTGCGGCCACGGCGCGCACAGGAGGTCGTGGTGTGGATCGGCGGCGTCGACGACCACATCGTCGGCGACGAGTTCCACCCGTTCAGTGGCGCGAACCGCGCCCATCTGGTGTACGACGACCTGGAGCATCGGACCAGACTCTGGCAGGAGCAGCGGTGACCAGCGCTCGGATGGTCAGCCGTGGCCCGCTCAATGGTGTCTCGCCCGGCACCACGGCGCGGTTCGCGCGTTACCGGCTCGCGGACGGGCCCGCTGTAGGACTGGTCGACGCGACCATCGGTGACACGGCGCCGTACGTTCCCGATCCCGGCGTGGGTCAGTACTGGCGCAAGCCTCGGCAGGCCGCGGGCTGCACCCGGGGTCGGGGTCAGTGCGGTGCAAGACCTGCGGGAAGCGGTCGCCCGATGACTCCATCGGACGTGTCGACCACGCGCTGGAAGTACTTCATGATCGCCGGGTCACAGCGTGCCTCCGAGGACGTGATGCGGGTGAGGTTCGCTCGCACTGATCCGGACGGGGCTCGCTACAACTGTCAGACCCTGCGCGGCGAGGGCACGTGGCAGCCGTCGGACTTCCTGGAGAGGTACTACATCCTAGGGACCAACGAGTACGTCCTGGTCGACCTGTCCGAGGCCGAGGTGGTCGAACAGCTCACCCGCGCGCGAGAGCTCGGACGGTTCCCGGTCCGTCCCACGGAGCCCGCGGGCGTCGGAGGACCATGACCCCTGGCCGTGGAGGTGAGCCGTGAGTCGTCCGTCTGCCTGGTCGCCGTCGGATCCGGGCCTGGTCCGGCGCCG
>JBIOUF010000004.1:0-7810 GCA_044866695.1 Nocardioidaceae bacterium
CCGGAGGAGATCACCCGCGACATCCCCAACGTGTCGGAGGAGATGCTCGCCGACCTCGACGAGCGCGGCATCATCCGGATCGGCGCCGAGGTGACCACCGGCGACATCCTGGTCGGCAAGGTGACCCCGAAGGGCGAGACCGAGCTGACTCCGGAGGAGCGGCTGCTGCGGGCGATCTTCGGGGAGAAGGCCCGGGAGGTCCGCGACACCTCGATGAAGGTCCCGCACGGCGAGTCCGGGACGGTCATCGGCGTCCGCGTGTTCGACCGCGAGGAGGGCGACGAGCTGCCGCCGGGCGTCAACCAGCTCGTGCGCGTGTACGTCGCCCAGAAGCGCAAGATCTCCGTCGGCGACAAGCTGGCCGGCCGGCACGGCAACAAGGGCGTCATCGCCAAGGTGCTGCCGATCGAGGACATGCCGTTCCTCGAGGACGGCACCCCGGTCGACGTGGTGCTCAACCCCCTCGGCGTGCCGGGCCGGATGAACATCGGCCAGATCCTCGAGGTCCACCTCGGCTGGCTGGCCAAGACCGGCTGGCAGGTCGAGGGCGACGACGAGGACTGGAAGCGGCGCCTCATCGAGATCGCCGCGGACCGGGCCCCCGCCGACTCCAAGCTGGCCACGCCGGTGTTCGACGGCGCCAAGGAGGACGAGATCGTCGGCCTCCTCGGGTCGACCCTGCCCACCCGCGACGGCGTCCGGCTGGTCGGCCGGGACGGCAAGGCCAAGCTGTTCGACGGGCGCTCCGGCGAGCCGTTCCCGGACCCGGTCTCGGTGGGCTACATGTACATCCTCAAGCTGCACCACCTCGTCGACGACAAGATCCACGCCCGGTCGACCGGCCCGTACTCGATGATCACCCAGCAGCCGCTGGGCGGCAAGGCGCAGTTCGGCGGCCAGCGGTTCGGCGAGATGGAGGTCTGGGCCATGGAGGCGTACGGCGCCGCCTACGCCCTCCAGGAGCTGCTGACCATCAAGTCCGACGACGTCCCCGGCCGGGTCAAGGTCTACGAGGCGATCGTGAAGGGCGAGAACATCCCCGACTCCGGCATCCCCGAGTCCTTCAAGGTGCTGGTCAAGGAGATGCAGTCGCTCTGCCTCAACGTGGAGGTCCTGTCCCAGGACGGCACCGCGATCGAGATGAAGGACGCCGAAGAGGACGTGTTCCGCGCCGCCGAGGAGCTCGGCATCGACCTGTCCCGCCGCGAGCCCAGCAGCGTCGAGGAGGTCTGAGCAGCTTTCGTCGGCACGATGCGCCCCGGACGCCGGGGCCATCCACCCAAGACACCGCAAGACATCAACCACGAACGACGGGGTTTGCCAGAGTGCTCGACGTCAACTTCTTCGACCAGCTTCAGATCGGCCTGGCCACCGCCGAGGACATCCGGCAGTGGAGCCACGGCGAGGTCAAGAAGCCCGAGACCATCAACTACCGCACGCTCAAGCCGGAGCGCGACGGCCTCTTCTGCGAGAAGATCTTCGGTCCCACCCGGGACTGGGAGTGCTACTGCGGCAAGTACAAGCGGGTCCGCTTCAAGGGCATCATCTGCGAGCGCTGCGGCGTGGAGGTGACCCGGTCGAAGGTCCGCCGCGAGCGGATGGGGCACATCGAGCTGGCCGCGCCGGTCACCCACATCTGGTACTTCAAGGGGGTGCCCAGCCGGCTGGGCTACCTGCTCGACCTGGCCCCGAAGGACCTGGAGAAGGTCATCTACTTCGCGGCGTACATGATCACCGCCGTCGACGAGGAGGCGCGGCACCGCGACCTGTCCTCGCTGGAGGGCAAGATCGACCTGGAGCGCAAGCGGCTCGAGGGCCGGCGCGACACCCAGCTCGGCGAGCGCGCCAAGAAGCTCGAGGAGGACCTCGAGGCGCTCGAGGCGGAGGGCGCCAAGGCCGACCAGCGTCGCAAGGTCCGCGACGCCGCCGACCGCGAGATGAAGCAGGTCCGCGACCGGGCGCAGCGCGAGCTGGACCGCCTCGAGGAGGTGTGGACCCGGTTCCGCAACCTCAAGGTGCAAGACCTCGAGGGCGACGAGATGCTCTACCGGGAGATGCGCACCTGGTTCGGCAAGTACTTCGAGGGCTACATGGGCGCCACCGCGATCCAGAAGCGGCTGGAGACCTTCGACCTCGACGCCGAGGTGGAGAGCCTGCGTGAGGTCATCGCCACGGGCAAGGGCCAGCGCAAGGTCCGCGCGCTGAAGCGGCTGAAGGTGGTCGACGCCTTCCGCAAGACCAGGAACAGCCCGCTGGGCATGGTGCTCGACGCCGTCCCGGTGATCCCCCCGGACCTGCGCCCGATGGTGCAGCTCGACGGCGGCCGGTTCGCCACGTCGGACCTCAACGACCTCTACCGCCGGGTGATCAACCGCAACAACCGGCTGAAGAGGCTGCTCGACCTGGGCGCGCCGGAGATCATCGTCAACACCGAGAAGCGGATGCTCCAGGAGGCCGTGGACTCGCTGTTCGACAACGGCCGTCGTGGTCGTCCGGTGACCGGCCCGGGCAACCGCCCGCTGAAGTCCCTCTCGGACATGCTCAAGGGCAAGCAGGGCCGGTTCCGGCAGAACCTGCTCGGCAAGCGGGTCGACTACTCGGGCCGCTCGGTGATCGTGGTCGGCCCGCAGCTGAAGCTGCACCAGTGCGGCCTGCCCAAGCAGATGGCGCTGGAGCTGTTCAAGCCATTCGTGATGAAGCGGCTGGTCGACCTCAACCACGCCCAGAACATCAAGTCCGCCAAGCGGATGGTGGAGCGCGCGCGCCCGGTCGTCTGGGACGTGCTCGAGGAGGTCATCACCGAGCACCCGGTGCTGCTCAACCGGGCGCCGACGCTGCACCGGCTCGGCATCCAGGCCTTCGAGCCGCAGCTGATCGAGGGCAAGGCGATCCAGATCCACCCGCTGGTCTGCACGGCGTTCAACGCCGACTTCGACGGGGACCAGATGGCGGTGCACCTGCCGCTGTCCGCCGAGGCGCAGGCCGAGGCGCGGATCCTGATGCTCTCGACCAACAACATCTTGAAGCCGTCCGACGGCCGCCCGGTGACGATGCCGACGCAGGACATGATCATCGGGCTGTTCTTCCTCACCCGAGACGTGGAGGGGGAGCTCCCCGGCGCCGGCCGGGTGTTCGGCTCCACCGCCGAGGCGATCATGGCCTTCGACCGCGCCGAGGTCGCGCTGCAGAGCAAGGTCCGGATCCGGCTGGCCGGCATGGTGCCGCCCGTCGGCACCCCGGTCCCGGAGGGCTGGCAGCCGGGACAGCCGCTGCTGCTGGAGACGACGCTGGGTCGCGCGCTGTTCAACGAGACGCTGCCGGCGGACTACCCCTACGTCAACGAGGAGGTCGGCAAGCGCCAGCTCGGCGTGATCGTCAACGACCTGGCCGAGCGGTACACCAAGGTCGAGGTCGCGCACGCCCTGGACGCGCTCAAGGACGCCGGCTTCCACTGGGCCACCCGGTCCGGGGTGACGGTGTCGATCGACGACGTGGTGACGCCGGCCGCCAAGGGCAGGATCCTGGAGAAGTACGAGGCGCAGGCCGCCAAGGTGCAGCAGCAGTACGACCGGGGCCTGATCACCAACGACGAGCGGCGCCAGGAGCTCATCGAGATCTGGACGCAGGCGTCCAACGAGGTCGCCAAGGAGCTCGAGGACACCTTCCCCAAGAGCAACCCGATCTACATGATGGTGCACTCGGGGGCGCGCGGGAACATGATGCAGGTGCGCCAGATCGCCGCCATGCGCGGCCTGGTGGCCAACCCGAAGGGCGACATCATCCCGCGGCCGATCAAGGCCAACTTCCGCGAGGGCCTCTCGGTGCTGGAGTACTTCATCTCCACCCACGGCGCCCGCAAGGGTCTGGCCGACACCGCGCTGCGCACCGCCGACTCCGGGTACCTGACCCGGCGGCTGGTGGACGTGTCGCAGGACGTCATCATCCGTGAGGACGACTGCGGCACCGAGCGGGGTCTGCCCAAGCAGATCGCGGCCCGCCTCGGGGACGGCAGGCTGGTCAAGGCCGACGACGTCGAGACCTCCTCCTACGCCCGGTCGGTGGCCACGGACGTCGTGCACCCCGAGACCGGCGAGGTGCTGGTCCCGGCCGGGACGGATCTCGGCGACGTACTGATCGAGAAGCTGACCGCGGTCGGAATCGAGCAGGTCAAGGTCCGGTCGGTGCTCACCTGCGACGCGAAGACCGGCACCTGTGCGAAGTGCTACGGCCGGTCGCTGGCCACGGGCAAGCTCGTGGACATCGGCGAGGCGGTCGGCATCATCGCCGCGCAGTCGATCGGCGAGCCCGGCACGCAGCTGACCATGCGGACCTTCCACACCGGCGGGGTGGCCTCCGCCGACGACATCACCCAGGGTCTGCCCCGGGTGGTGGAGCTGTTCGAGGCGCGCCAGCCCAAGGGCCGTGCCCCGATCAGCGAGGCGGCCGGCCGGGTGAGCATCGAGGAGACCGAGCGGGCCCGCAAGGTCCTGGTCACCCCCGACGACGGCTCGGAGGTCAAGGAGTACCCGGTCTCCAAGCGGTCGCGGCTCCTGGTCGGCGAGGGCGACCACGTCGAGGTCGGCCAGCAGATCACCCAGGGCACCCCGGACCCCCAGGACGTGCTCCGCGTGCTGGGCGTCCGCAAGGCGCAGGAGCACCTGGTCGGCGAGGTCCAGGCGGTGTACCGCAGCCAGGGCGTGCAGATCCACGACAAGCACATCGAGATCATCGTGCGGCAGATGCTGCGGCGCGTGCTCGTGCTCGAGCAGGGCGACACCCGGCTGCTCCCCTCGGACCTGGTCGACCGGCCGTCCTTCGAGGAGGAGAACCGCCGGGTGGTCTCCGAGGGCGGCAAGCCCGCCGCGGGCCGCCCGCAGCTGATGGGGATCACCAAGGCGTCGCTGGCCACCGAGTCGTGGCTGTCCGCGGCCTCGTTCCAGGAGACCACGCGGGTGCTGACCGACGCCGCCATCCACGGCAAGTCGGACTCCCTGCTGGGCCTGAAGGAGAACGTGATCATCGGCAAGCTGATCCCGGCCGGCACCGGTCTGGAGCGGTACCGCAACATCCGGGTGGAGCCCACCGAGGCGGCCCGGGCCAACGCCTACGCGGTCAGCGGGTACGAGAGCTACGACTACGACTTCGGCACCGGTGGCCAGGCGGTGGCTCTCGACGACTTCGACTTCGGGTCCTACCAGAGCTGACGAGGGTCTGTCCTAAGAGACCGGCGCGCCGTTGCCGACCGGGGGGATCCGGCCGTAGCGTCACCCCTGGGTGACGCTCGGGTCGCCCCCGTGCGCGGAGGAGCTGGCTGATGGGCATGCTGTCACGGTCTCGCGGGATGATCGGCGCCACCACGGTGGTCGCGGCCGCGGCGGCGCTGCTGCTGGGCGCGGTCGGCGCGGCCGCGACCGAGACCCCCGGGGGCGGCTCGGAACGCCGGATCGAGCGCTTCGACCCGCGTGACAAGGTGCAGATGGTGCACGTCCTGGCCGGCACGCGCGCGGAGCGCAACCGGCTCGCCGCGCTCGGCCTCGACCTCACCGAGCATGGCGACCGCACCGGCCTCAGCGTGGTGCTGCACGGTGCGGAGGACGCCCGGATCCTGCGGGAGGCGGGCTTCCGGTGGCGCGTTGAGATCGCCGACCTCGCCGCGCGGGCCCGCGCCAACGCCGCGCAGGACCGGCGGTACGCCGACCAGGTGGCGACCTCGCCGCTGCCCAGCGGCCGGACCTCCTACCGGCACCTCGCCGACTACAACGCCGAGCTGCGCCGGCTGGCCCGCCGGTACCCGTCGCTCACCCGGCCGGTGACCCTGGCCAACCGCTCGGTCGAGGGCCGGGCCATCCACGGCATCGAGATCACCACCGACGCCGACAACCTCGCCGACGGCAAGCCGGTGATGCTCATGGTGGGCGCGCACCACGCCCGGGAGTGGCCGTCGGCCGAGCACGCCATGGAGTGGGCCTACGAGCTGCTGACCGGCCAGTCGAGCCGGCGGACGCGAGCGGTGCTCCGCGACGTCCGGACCATCGTCATCCCGGTGCTCAACGTCGACGGCTTCCAGGTGTCCCGGGAGGCCGCGCCGCTCGGTGACTTCAGCCTCTTCGACTACGAGATGAAGCGGAAGAACTGCGCCGTCTCCGCGGCCACCCCGGCGCAGTACACGACCGGCACCTGCGCCGACAACCCGGCCGGCCGGCTGCGCGGCACCGACCTGAACCGGAACTACCCCGGCTTCTGGGGTGGTCCGGGGGCCGACGCGACGTGGTCGGGCGAGACCTACCGCGGCGACGCGCCCGGTGGCGAGCCGGAGGTCGACGGGCTCCGGCAGCTGATCTCGCAGCGGCAGGTGACCAACCTGATCACCAACCACACCTTCAGCAACCTGGTGCTGCGGCCGCCGTCCATCCTCGCCACCGGCTACAGCCCCGACGAGCCCGTGCTCCGGGCGTTGGGCGCGCGGATGGCCGGCCACAACGGGTACGCCAACTGGGCGTCCTTCCAGCTCTACGACACCTCGGGGGCGCTGGAGGACTGGAGCTACTGGACCACGGGCGGCCTGGGGTACACCTTCGAGATCAGCCCGGACAACTTCCACGAGCCGTTCGAGGAGGCCGTGGTGGACGAGTACCTGGGCCGGGGCGACGCCGCCGGTGCCGGGCTCGGCGGCAACCGAGCGGCCTACTTCGAGATGGCCGAGGCGACCATGGACGAGTCCCTGCACTCGGTGATCACCGGCCGGGCGCCCAAGGGCACCACCTTGGAGATCAGCAAGCGGTTCGAGAGCGAGACCTCACCGGTCATCAACGCCGATGGCACCGTCGGGGACCCGCTGAGCTACGAGGACCACCTGACCTCCACCCTCCGGCCGGACCACACCAGGTTCCGCTGGGACGTCAACCCGTCGACCAGGCCTCTGGTCGCCGGGCGGTGGGGTCGCGACCCGCTGGCGCCGACGCAACCCAGGACCGACATCGCCAACCCGGCCGGGGTCCCTGCCGAGGGGGAGTCGGAGTCGGTGACCTTCACCGTCGGCGGGCTGCCGCAGTACGACAACTTCACTGCCGAGCTGCACGTGCAGTGGCCCGACCCCGACGTGGACTGGGACGTCTACCTGTACGACGCCGACGGGGACTTCGTGGGCAGCGCCGCCTCCCTCGCCGACCCCGAGATCGCCCGGCTGATCGAGCCCCCCGCGGGCGAGTACACCGCGGTGATCGAGAACTACGACGGCGGTCAGACCAGCGACTGGCAGGCATGGGTCGAGTTCAGCCCGCCTCCGGCCGAGGTGGTGACCGGGGTCAAGGAGTCCTGGAAGCTCACCTGCCACGACCGCCGGGGCCGGCAGACCGGCGGCCGGGAGGTCGTGGTGGACCGCGGGGAGACGGTCAAGCTGGGCTGGGCCTGCGGTCACCCCAAGCCCCACTGACCGCGGCGTCCCAGGGCCGGCCTGGTCTGGACCGCCCTTGACAGAGGACCAACTGAGAGTGACTCTCAGATAAGAGTCACTCTCAGTTGGAGGCGGTCATGGCCAGCACGACACCGGCGACCCGGCGGACAGCGGACGAGCAGGCGACGGCGCGCGGGCCGGCGGCCCCCGGGCCGCGAGGGGTGCCGGCCCGCGCCTCGACCGCGGTGTGGCTGGCGTTCTGCGCGCTGGCGCTGGGCCAGCTGCTGGTGGACGTCGACGACGTGGTGCTCAACATCGCCCTGCCCAGCATCGCCGCCGACGTCCACATGGGACCCGCCGACGTCCCGTGGGCGGTCAACGCCTACCTGCTCTGCTTCGGCGGCCTGCTGCTGCTCG
>JBIOUF010000005.1:0-3608 GCA_044866695.1 Nocardioidaceae bacterium
TGACGCTGTACCACAACCGCGGCAACTCCACCTACGCCGGCGAGTCCTCGACGTACGGCGACTTCGACGGCCTCGACGACCTGTTCACCGAGCACCCCCGCGTGGTCAGGGGCATGCAGGACGTCTACCGGGCCTGGGTGGACTTCGGCATCGACGGCTTCCGCATCGACACCGCCAAGCACGTCAACCTGGAGTTCTGGCAGCAGTTCGCTCCGGCGATGCAGCAGGCCGCGCTCGCGGACCGCAACCCCGACTTCTTCATGTTCGGGGAGGTGTTCGACGCCGACCCGGCCCTCCAGAGCGTCTACTCCACGCAGGGGCGGCTGCCCGCCACGGTCGACTTCGGGTTCCAGGCGCAGGCGGTGGCGGTGGCGAACGGCGCGTCGACGACCCGGCTCGCGGACCTGTTCGCCGCCGACGACTACTACACCGACACCGACTCCAACGCCTACGACCTGCCCACGTTCCTCGGCAACCACGACATGGGCCGGGTGGGGCGGTTCGTCGGCGGGTCCCTGGAGCGGTCGGTCTTCGCCCACGAGCTGATGTACACCCTGCGCGGCCAGCCGGTGGTCTACTACGGCGACGAGCAGGGCTTCACCGGCGACGGCGGCGACAAGGACGCCCGGCAGGACATGTTCGCAAGCCGGGTGGCCAGCTACAACGACGACCAGGTCATGGGCGGAGAGCCGGGCAGCCGCGACCGCTACGGAACCCGCGGTCCGCTCTACCGCGCGATCGCCGGGCTGGCCGCGCTGCGCGAGGACCACCCCGCCCTGGCCGACGGCGCGCAGCTGCCTCGGTACTCCAGCCGGGCCCCTGGCGTGTTCGCGGTCTCCCGGGTGTCGCGCCGCGAGCGGCGCGAGTACCTGGTGGTGGCCAACAACGCGGGGACGACGCGGACGGTCGACCTGGAGACCTCCACCCCGCGCAGCCGCTGGGTGCCGCTGTACGGCGGCGGCGGCCCGCTTCGCTCCGACCGGGCCGGGGTGGTCACCGTCTCGGTGCCTCCGCTGACCGTGCGGGTGCTGCGCGCCGGCGACCGCATCGACGCCGGGACCGGCCCGCCCACCGGTCACCTGGTGCTGCCGGAGGCAGGGGCGGCGCTGTCGGGCCGCCAGCCGGTCCGGGTCACGGTGCCGTCCGGCCGGTTCGCCGAGGTGTCGGTGGGCTACCGCCTCGCCGGCGAGGACGGCTGGACGCCGCTCGGCACCGACGACAACGCGCCGTACCGGGTCTTCCACGACGTCACCGGGCTGCACCGCGGCACGCTCGTGGAGTACCGCGCCGTGGTCCGCGACGTCCGGGGCCGGCTGGCAGCGACCTCGACCTACGGCGTCGTCGGCCCGCCGCCACCACCCGTCGGAGGACCGGTCGGAGAGGTGACCCAGCCGCAGTCGGTCACCGTCGCCGGGGACCTGCAGAGCGAGCTGGGCTGCCCTGGGGACTGGCAGCCCGACTGCGCGGCGACCCGGCTGACCCTGGACCCCGACGACGCGATCTGGAAGGGCACGGTCACCCTGCCCGCCGGCAGCTACGCCTACAAGGTGGCGCTCGACGGCAGCTGGGACGAGAACTACGGCGCCGGCGCGGTCCGCAACGGCGCGAACATCGAGCTCACCTCCGACGGCGGACCGGTCCGGTTCTTCTACGACCACCGCACCCACCTGGTGTCGACGGCCCCGCCCGACCCGCTCGTGGTGGCCACCGGCACGTTCCAGTCCGAGATGGGCTGCCCCGCGGACACTTCGGCGACCTGCATGCGGTCCTGGCTGCAGGACCCCGACGGCGACGGCACCTACACGCTGTCGACCCTCCAGGTGCCTGCCGGCGACTACGAGGTCCGGGCGGCCGTGGGGCTCGGCGCCGGCCCCGCGTACGGACAGGGCGGGGTGGCCGGCGGGCCGCCGGTCGCGTTCACCGTGCCGCGCGACGGTCTCGCCACGACGTTCGTCTACGACTCCGCCAGCCACCTGCTCACCGTCTCGGCCGCCCCTCCGGCCGCCGGCCCCGACCTGGGCACCTCCGACGCCTACTGGCTGGACCGGCGCACCGTCGCCTACCCGCTGGACCGGGTGCCGCGCGGGTTCCAGCCCGGCTGGCTGCGCTACCGGCTGCACTGGGGCGCGCTCGCCGTCGACGACACCGACCTCGGCGGCGCCTCGGCCCGGCTCCGGCTCGCGCCGGGTGCTCCTGCGGGGTACGTCGCGCTGCGGCTGCGCCGGTCTACAGTGGCGCAGCGCCCGGAGATCCTGGGCGCGCCGATGCGCGCGGTCGGGGTGTACGACGACGCGCACCGGCTGCTGGACGCCACCGGGGTGCGGGCCGGCCCGTAGCCTGCCGTCTCCGGTCGGGAGGAGACCCGGCGTGATCGACCTGCGCAGCGACACCGTCACCCGGCCCACGCCGGGGATGCGCGCGGCGATGGCCGCGGCCGAGGTCGGCGACGACGTCTACGGCGAGGACCCGACGGTGCTCGCGCTGCAGGAGCGGGTGGCCGGGATGTTCGGCATGGACGACGCGCTGTTCACCCCCACCGGGTCGATGGCCAACGTGCTGGCCGTGCGCGCCTGCGCCGGAGTGGGGCAGGAGGTGCTGTGCTCCTCCGCGGCGCACATCGCGCGCGCAGAGCTCGGCGCGCACGCCCTGGTCGCCGGCCTGACCATGCGCACCTGGGGACCCGAACCGCTCGACCTCGCGGCGGTCGAGGCGATGTTCGCCCCCGACCTCGGCCCGTTCTTCGTGCCCACGCGGTGTGTCTCGATCGAGAACACCCACAACTTCAGTGGCGGACGGGTGATCGGCCCCGAGGACGTCGCCCGGGTCCACCGGCTCGTGACCGACCGCGGCGTGTGGCTGCACGTCGACGGGGCCCGGATCTGGCACGCGCACGTCGCCACGGGGGCGCCGTACCAGCACCTGGCGCCGGCCGGCGTGCTCGCGGTCTGTCTCAGCAAGGGCCTCGGCGCCCCGGTCGGGTCGCTGGTCGTCGGCCCCCGGGCGGTCATCGACGAGGCCCGGGTCTGGCGCAAGCGGCTCGGCGGCGGGATGCGCCAGGTGGGCGTGCTGGCGGCCGCCGGACTGTACGCGTTGGACCACCACGTCGAGCGGCTCGCCGAGGACCACGAGCGCGCCCGGGTGCTGGCCGACGCCGTCGGCGCTGCCCGCCCGGACACCAACATCGTCGTCCTCGACGTGCCGGACGCGGCCGCCGTGGTCGCCGCGGCCCGCGAGCACGACGTCCTGGTGTCCGCGGTCGGGCCGCGGACCCTGCGGATGGTCACCCACCTCGACGTCGACAAGGCCCAGGTCGACCGGGCCGCCGCGGTCCTGGCGACGCTGCTGTCCTGACCCGGCGGCGGCTCAGCCGCGCCTGCCCACCTGGGCGGGCTCGCGGCCGAGCAGCGGCGGCAGCCGGCGGACGGCCTGGGCCAGAGCCCGCAGGTCCGCGCCGAGCAGGGCCTGCGGTCCGTCGCACAGCGCCGTCTCGGGGTGCGGATGCACGTCCATCATTACGCCGTCGGCGCCGGCGGCGACCGCCGCGCGCGCGAGCGGTGCGACCAGCGAGCGCTTCCCGCCCGAGTGCGATGGGTCCACGATGATCGGCA
>JBIOUF010000006.1:0-3430 GCA_044866695.1 Nocardioidaceae bacterium
CGGAGTGAGTCGTGTCGAAACCACCCGGGCTGGGGCGGGGACCCTGCCCGGGTCCCGGGGTTTCGACGCTGTCTCGCCTAGCGGCTCGACCGGCTCAACCATCGTGGGCTCGACCGGCTCAACCATCGGGGGCTCGACCATAGACGGAAGGGAGGCAGGCGAGCACTGATGGCCCGACCCAGCCAGACCAGCTCCCGCGACAGCTTCGACACCCGGCGCCTGCTGCGGGTGGGGGAGCGCGGATACCGGATCCACAGCCTCGCCGGCTTTGACCTCGGCGCCCTGCCGTACAGCCTGCGCGTCGTGCTGGAGAACCTGCTCCGGCACGAGGACGGCACCACGGTGACCGCCGACCAGGTCCGCCTGCTCCTGGACTGGCGGGACGGCCCCGACCACACACGGTCGATCGACCTGAGCCCGTCGCGGATCTTCCTGCACGACACCAACGGCGTGCCCACCCTGGTGGACCTCGCGGTGATGCGGGACGCCGCCGCGGCGCTGGGCGCGGACCCGGCGCTGGTCAACCCGCAGATCCCGGCCGAGCTGGTGATCGACCACTCCGTCATCGCCGACGTCTTCGGCCGTCCCGACGCGTTCGCGCGCAACGTCGACATCGAGTACTCCCGCAACGCCGAGCGCTACCGGTTCCTGAAGTGGGGGCAGCAGACCCTCAAGGACTTCGCGGTCGTCCCACCGGGCACCGGCATCATGCACCAGGTCAACTGCGAGTACCTCGCCCGCGTCGTGACCGCCGACGAGGGCTGGGCCTACCCCGACGTCTGTCTCGGCACCGACTCCCACACCACGATGGTCAACGGGCTCGGCGTCCTCGGCTGGGGGATCGGCGGCATCGAGGCCGAGGCGGCCATGCTCGGGGAGTCGCTGTCCATGCTGCTGCCGCGCGTCCTCGGGTTCCGGTTGCACGGCACGCTGCCGGAGGGCGCCACCGCCACCGACCTCGTCCTCACCGTCACCGAGACGCTGCGCCGGCACGGCGTGGTCGGCAAGTTCGTGGAGTTCCACGGGCCCGGCGTCGCCGCGACGACGCTGCCGGACCGGCTCACCATCGCGAACATGAGCCCTGAGTTCGGGTCCACCTGCGCCTACTTCCCGATCGACGAGGAGACGGTCAGGTACCTGCGGTTCACCGGCCGCCGTGAGGAGCAGGTGGCGCTGGTCGAGGCCTACGCCAGGCACCAGGGCCTGTGGCACGACCCCGAGCGTACGGCGGCGTACTCGGAGACGGTCGAGCTCGACCTGGGCACCGTCGTGCCATCGCTGGCCGGGCCGCGGCGCCCCCAGGACCGGGTGCTGCTCGGCAACGCCCGCGAGGACTTCAGGCGGGTGCTCCCCGACATCCTCGGCGTCCCCGACGACGACGGCCTGGAGACCGCCGTCGACGAGGCGTCGGCCGAGTCCTTCCCGGCCAGCGACCCACCGGCCGTCGACAGCGACCAGCAGCTGGGGTCCGCGACCCCCCACGTGCGTGTAGAGATGACGGGATCGCTGCCCGAGCGGCCGCGGCGGGCGACGACGGTCGTCCTGGACGGCGAGGAGCAGGTGGTCGACCACGGCCATGTCGCGATCGCCGCGATCACCTCCTGCACGAACACCTCCAACCCGTCGGTCATGGTGGCGGCCGGGATCCTGGCCCGCAACGCCGTGGCGCGCGGCCTGCGCAGCAAGCCCTGGGTCAAGACCAGCTTGTCGCCGGGGTCGAAGGTGGTCACCGACTACCTCGACGACGCCGGGCTGACGCCGTACCTGGAGGGGCTCGGCTTCCACCTGGCCGGCTACGGCTGCATGACCTGCATCGGCGCGTCAGGCCCGCTGATCCCAGAGGTGTCCGCCGCCGTCCACGACCACGACCTCGCCGTCGTCTCGGTGCTGTCCGGCAACCGCAACTTCGACGGGCGGATCAACCCCGACGTACGGATGAACTACCTGGCCTCACCGCCGCTCGTGGTCGCCTACGCCCTGGCCGGAACCATGGACGCGGACCTTCTCGGCGACCCCCTCGGGCACGACCCGGACGGGCGGCCGGTCTACCTGCGGGACATCTGGCCGGGCTCGGCGGAGGTGCAGGCGACCATCGACGCCACCGTGGACCCCGGCATGTTCGCCCGCGCGTACTCCGACGTCTTCACCGGGGACGAGCGCTGGAAGGGCCTGGACCCGCCCACCGGCGAGACGTTCGGCTGGGACCCCGCGTCGACCTACCTGCGGCGGGCGCCGTACCTGGACGACCTGACCCTGGACGCCGTGCCGGTGCCCGACATCGTGGGCGCGCGGGTGCTGGTCAAGCTCGGCGACTCGGTGACCACCGACCACGTCTCACCCGCCGGCGCGATCCCCGCGCACACACCGGCAGGGACGTACCTCACCGGCCTCGGCGTCGAGCGGTCCGGTCTCAATACCTACGCCTCCCGCCGCGGCAACCACGAGGTGATGATGCGCGGCACCTTCGCCAACGTGCGGCTCCGCAACCAGCTGGTGCCCGGCGTTGAGGGCGGGTTCACCCGCTGCTTCGCCACCGGCGAGGTGACCACGGTGTACGACGCCGCCATGGCCTACCGCGACGCGGGGACCCCGCTCGTCGTCCTGGCCGGCAAGGACTACGGGGCCGGGTCCTCCCGCGACTGGGCGGCGAAGGGGCCCGCGCTCCTCGGCGTGAAGGCGGTCCTCGCCGAGTCCTTCGAGCGGATCCACCGCTCCAACCTGGTCGGCATGGGGATCCTCCCGCTGCAGTTCCTCCCCGGGGACTCCGCCGCGTCGCTGGGGCTGACCGGCGCCGAGACCGTCACCGTCACCGGCCTGGCGGGCATCCGCCCGGGGAATGCGCCGGACACCGTGCAGGTGACCGCGGACGGCCGGACCTTCGCCATGCGGGTCCGGCTCGACACCAGCCGGGACGTCGACTACTACCGCCACGGCGGCATCACCAAGTACGTGATGCGCAAGCTGCTGCTGCGAGGGTCCTGACCGCCCTCGGGCACGGCACAGGGGCGGCCCGGTGGGCCGCCCCTGCACCGCGTCCTACCCAGCGGTCATGAGGTCCGGGCGAAGACGTCCAGGGTGGCGTTGGTGTCCCCGGCCACCAGGTTCGTGGCTTGGGAGTGGAACGCCGTGACCAGCCCGCTGGCACTGAGCGCGGGGAACCCGCTGGCGCCGTTGGCGGCGGCGCCCGCGGTGGAGACGCTGACGAGCGCGTTCTGCGCACCCGGTGCGCCGTCGACGTCGGTCACGAAGACGTCCACGACCGCGCCGTTGGAGTCGCGGCCGACCAGGTCGGTCGCGCTGCTGGAGTAGGCGACCAGATGCCCGTCGTCACTGATCGACGGAGCCAGGCTGTCCCCGTTGGCCACTCCGCCGTTCGCGGCCCTCGACACCAGGGTCGTCACCCGCGTGGCCACCCCATGGCGGAAGATGT
>JBIOUF010000007.1:0-27937 GCA_044866695.1 Nocardioidaceae bacterium
CGGCCAGCGCGGTCGCCACCAGGAGCACCGCCGTGCGGCCGCCCACGCCGAGCGCGGACCAGGTCACCGCCAGGAACACCAAGGCGGCCACCAGCAGGCAGGCCGCCCCGAGGCCGAGCAGCACGCGCGGCACCGACGCCACGGCGATCCCCGCGCGGAGCGGCCCGGCCGTCGAGGGGCTCGGGGGCAGCGGTGTCAGCCCGTCGGTGAGGCCGGTCGGGGGAGGCACGGCAGCCTCCACCGGCGGCGGCGGGGCGGTGGGGGACTCCGCCCGCATCCGGGCCAGGATCGCGTCGGCCTCGCCGAGCGTGCGCAGCAGCCGCTCCCCGAGAGCGCCCCGGACCCGCAGGCCGCAGCCGGGGCAGTCCTCGGCGCCGTACCGCAGGACCGCTCGGCAGTCCGGACAGTGCAGGGGGTCGGCGAAGCGCGGCATGCCTCCATCCCCTCACGCCGAGCCCGCGCCGACCATCGGCGGCGCACTCAGCCGCGCTGAGTACCCGTGCTCATCCCGGGCCCGACCCTCGCCGCCCTGGCCGGGGCAGGCTGGCGGGTTTCCGGGTTGCCGTCCGGTCCTGGCTCCGGGACCGTAGGACCAGACCGGCACGAGCTCGCCCACCGGCGGGGCCGACTCGCCGGGCCGGCCGTGGGAGGGGTTGGGTCGTGGTCACAGGACGGGTCACGGGGAGGCCGGACGGCGCGGCGGGCAGATGGGCGGGCATCCCCTGCGGCCGCTGGTCCAAGTGGGTCTTCGTCGTCTTCTGGGTGGCCGCGCTGGCCGCCGCGGCCGGGCCTGCGGGCCAGCTCGGCGACGTCCAGGAGAACGACGCGGTGGCCTGGCTCCCGGACCAGGCGGAGTCCACCGACGTGTTGCACCGCATGGAGCCGTTCCAGAGCCAGAACGAGATCCCCGCGCTCGTCGTCTACACCCGGGACGGCGGCCTCACCCGGCGAGACGTGCAGGCCGCCACCGACCAGGTGGCCGGCTTCGACGCGATGGACGAGGTGTCCCGGCCCTCCCAGGGCCCGTTCCCCTCCGAGGACGGCGAGGCGCTGCAGGCGGTCGTCTGGGTGGACGCGGGGTCCGGCGGCTGGGAGACCATCGGCTCGGTCGTCGACGAGATCAGAGCGGTCACCGGCGCCGGCCCCGCCGGCCTGGAGGCGCACGTGACCGGCCCGGGCGGGTTCGCCGCCGACCAGATCGAGGTGTTCGACGGCATCGACGGCAAGCTGCTCGGCGTCGCCGCCCTGGTCGTCGTGGTGATCTTGCTGTTCACCTACCGCAGCCCGGTGCTGTGGATGCTGCCGGTCTTCTCGGCGTTGGTCGCGCTGACCTGCGCGCAGGCGGTCATCTACCTGCTCGCCGTACACGCCGGCATGACCGTCAACGCCCAGACCCAGGGCATCTTGACCGTCCTGGTCTTCGGGGCCGGCACCGACTACGCGCTGCTGCTGGTCGCCCGCTACCGCGAGGAGCTGCGCCGGCACGAGGACCGCCACGAGGCCATGCGGTTCGCGCTGCACCGTGCCGGGCCGGCCATCTGGGCCTCCGGGTCCACGGTCGTCGCGGGCCTGGTCTGCCTGCTGCTGGCCAGCCTGAACTCCACCCAGGGGATGGGTCCGGCCTGCGCCATCGGCGTCGTGGTCGCGCTCCTGGTGATGCTGACCCTGCTGCCGGCGCTGCTGGTCGCCACCGGCCGCTGGGTGTTCTGGCCGGTCCGCCCGGCGTACGGGTCGCCGGACCACACCGAGACCGGGCTCTGGGCGCGCGTCGGCCGGCGCATCGCCCGCCGCCCGCGCACGACGTGGGTGGTCACCACCCTGCTGCTCGGGGTCGCGACGCTCGGGGTCGCCCGGCTCGACGCGACCGGGCTGGAGAACCAGGACGTGTTCTACAGCAAGCCGGACTCCGTGGTCGGCGAGGAGGTGCTCTCCGAGCACTTCCCGGCCGGCACCGGCCAGCCGCTCCACGTGGTCGCGAACGCCGACCAGGCGGAGGAGGTCTCCGCCGCGGTGGCCGGCACCTCGGGCATCGCCGGGGTGGCCGACCCCGTCGTGAAGGGCGGCACGGCGTGGGTCGCCGCCACTCTCTCCGACCCCCCCGACACGCAGGCCGCGCGGGACACGGTGGTCCGGGTCCGCGAGGCCGTGCACGCCGTCGACGGCGCCGACGCCCAGGTCGGCGGCGGCACGGCCATCGTCCGGGACACCCTGGCGGCGGCCGAGCGGGACAACCGCGTGGTCATCCCGGCCATCCTGCTGGTGGTGTTCTTGATCCTGGCCGCCCTGCTGCGTGCCCTGGTGGCTCCGGTCGTGCTGGTCGCCACCGTGGTGCTGTCGTTCTTCGCCGCGCTGGGCCTCTCCGCGCTGTTGTTCACCCACGTGTTCGGGTTCGCCGGCGCCGACCCCGGCATGCCGCTGTTCGTCTTCGTGTTCCTCGTGGCGCTCGGCATCGACTACAACATCTTCCTGATGACCCGCGTGCGCGAGGAGGCCGCTCGCCTGGGCACCCGGCGCGGGTCCCTGGTGGCGCTGGCCGCGACGGGCGGCGTGATCACCTCGGCCGGCCTGGTGCTGGCCGGCACGTTCGCGGCGCTGGCCACCCTCCCGGTGGTGACCTTCGCCGAGATCGGCATCGCCGTCGCGCTCGGCGTCCTGCTCGACACCATCGTCGTCCGGGCGGTCCTGGTCACCGCGCTCAACCTCGACATCGGCCGGCGGATGTGGTGGCCGAGCCGGATGTGGCGCGAGGACCCCGACGCCGTGGAGGAGACCGCCGAGCCCGTGGCCCAGCCCGCGCGCCGCTGAGCCGGGTTGTGGCCGATGCTCGCACGGATCGGCGCTTGTGGCCCGAGACGACACCGACACGCCGACGAGGCATGTGGGCATCGGCCACAACCGATCCGACGGACCGGGCCTACTTCTCTGAGGACCGCCGGCCGAGCGCGACCAGCCCGCCACCGACCAGCAGCAGGAGCAGAGCGGTGACGGCGGCGTACTGGGTGGCGCGCGAGAGGCCGGTGTCCGGCAGGCCCCCCGAGGAGCCCCCGTCCGAGGGCGGCCCGGCGTCCGGCGGCCCGGCGTCCGGCGGCCCGGCGTTCGGCGGCCCGGGTCCGAAGTGGTTGACCACGTCGACGTCCACCGCGGCGCCCGGCGCCACGGTGACGACGCCGACCGACCGGTCACCCTCGTTGGGGGTGATGGCCGTGCCGTCCGCGCGACCGCTCCGCGGCTCGGTCAGGGTGCACGCCGCTCCGGCCGGCAGACTCCGGTAGCGCGCCGACAGGGTGGTCTCGCGCGAGAGGACGCGCCGGGCGCCGCCGGGGACCGCCACCTTCTCCGCGGTGCCGTCCACGTCGCGGGTGCAGGCCAGCAGGACGGTGAACCTCCGGTCGTCCGCGGCGGCGGCGCCCGCTCCGCTGATCGTCTTGGTCACCCGGACCGCGCCGACGTCGAAGGTGTTGACGACGCGGGCGACCGCGGGCGGGTCCTGGTCGGTGACGGTGAGCTCGGTCAGCGGGTCGCCCGCCTGGTCGAGGATCTCGGTGTGGGTCGCGCCGCCGGTGCGGCTCTCCTCCAGCGTGCAGACGGCGCCGACCAGCAGGCTCTGGTACGTCGCGGTGTACCCGGTGTCGCTGGTGAGCTCGCGGGTCGCCCCGCCGGGGACCGCGAGCTCGACCGGCTCCCCGTCGACGCCCTCACGGGTGCAGCCGAGGGTCACCTGGAACGGGCCGGCGCCGTAGCGCTCCGCGCCGGGGCCGCGGACCTGCTTCACCACGGTCAGGGCCCCGGTCTCGAAGGTGTTGGTGACGGTGACCGCCGCGGTCTCGCCGGCGCCGACGGTCACGGCGCCGGGACTGGTCGCGACGTCCTGCGCGCCCGCGGCGTCGGGCTCGGTCACCGTGCAGACCGCGCCGGCGGCGAGGTCGTCGACGGTCCGGTCGAGCGGCTGGTCGCCGCCGAGGAGCACGTCGGCGTCGTAGACCGGACGGCTCCCGGACGCGTCCTGGAGCGTGCAGGCGACGTGCAGGGTGAACGGACCGGCTCCGAAGTCGTCCGCGCCCTCGCCCTCGACGACCTTGTGCAGGGCCAGCGAGCCGACCGAGAAGGCGTTCTCGACCTCGACGGCCGTGGGGCCACCCGGCTGGACCTCGACGGTGTCCGACGGGCGGACCACGGTCGCGGTGGCGCCTGCGTCGTCGGTCTCGGCCACCGAGCACGAGGCGCCGGCCGGCAGCCCGGCGAGGGCCCAGGTCTCCGCGTCCTCGATCCGGTGCGCCATCGGGGTGTCCTGGTCGTACCCGTCGGCGAAGACCGGCTCGCCGAGGTACTCGCAGGTCACCGCGACCTCGAACGGGCCGTAGGGGACCGGGTCGCCGTCCTGGTCCACGGCCGACGTCGTGACGGTCTTGGTGACCTCGAGCCCGCCGGTCGCGAAGACGTTCTCCACCCGGACCAGGCCGACCTCGTCCTCGGGGCCGCCGACGGTCGCCGTACCGATGACGGTGGAGGTCTGGCCGTTGTCGCCCTCGGTCGCCGTGCACTCCGCCCCCCACGGCAGCCCGTCGACCAGGGTCGGGTCGGCGCCCGGCTCGAGGACGGCCTCCGGGAGACCGGTGAGCTCGTTGCCCGCGCTGGTGCAGCGCAGCCGCACCGGGAACTGGTCGGGGGCGAACGACGCGCCGGGCCCGCTGACCACCTTCTGGAGCCGGACCGGCCCGGTGGGGTACGCGACGCCCACCCGCCGGCCCTCCGTGCCAGGCACCACGATGCGCCGGCCGGCGGCCCGGGCGGCCCCGCCGGTCGACACGGTGTCCCACGCCTTCGGGAAGCCGTCGTCGACCGCGGTCTCCGGCGTGGTGCGGGTGCGCAGCTGCAGGGTGACCTGCTGTCCCGGCTGGAACAGCGCCCCCTCCGGGAAGTCGACGGCGAGCTTCACGCTGCGCACGTCACCGGGGTCGACCGAGTCGTCGAGCGGGAGCCAGGCGCCCGGGGCGCACGCCGGCCCGAGCGGGTTCAGGTCCGCTGTGCAGGGCACGGACTGGGTGGAGTAGAAGGTCGTCAGCGTGGCGCCGGGCGGACCGGCGACGAGCTCGACGCCGCCGGCGAAGGTCGGGGGCCACTGGCTCTCTCGCGGCAGCGTCACGATCAGGCCCTGGTCGCCGGGCACCGGCAGGTTGTCGATCGACACCAGCCGGTCCATCGGCAGCGTGCCGGCGTTGGTCACCCGGAACCGCCAGGTCTCGGTGTCGCCGGGAAGGGTGACCGGGACGCAGGGGGCCCGGTAGAAGCCGTCGGCATCCGCGGCGCCGTCGCAGGAGAAGCCGCTGGCCATGCTGATCGTCCGCGGGACCCCGGGCTCGTCGACCGGCTGGTCGGCCCTGACCAGCTTGACCGTGCTGAGCGCCGGGACCGCGAGCGGCGACACCACGGCGTCGTCGCGGCAGACGCCGGTCTGCGGGTCCAGGACGCGCACGCAGTCGTCGAAGGGCTCGTCGGCGTCGATGGTGGCCCAGTTCCGTACGTCGTCGGCCGGCGTCAGGCCGGGCCGGAGCATCAGCTCGATGGTGATGGTGTAGGTCTGCCCGGGCTCGAGCACCGACCCGTCGGGCATGCCGAACACGATCGTGTCGCCGACCGTCGTGACGTCGACCGCGTCGGGGTCGGTGGGCAGGGCCGTCCCGTTCGGCGGGTCGGGTGCGGCGCCGGCGAGCGCGAAGGTGTACGGCGAGACGCTCGGGTCGCGGTCGGGGTCGAAGACCAGCTGGCGACCCTGGGCGTCGGTGGGCAGCTCGTCGGTGAACACCGGGTTGGTCAACGGCGCGTCGCCGGTGTTGGTGAAGGCGAGCCGGAACGGGATCACCCGGCCCGGGCGGACATCGCCCGTGGGCGACTTCTGCACCGACACGGCCGCCTCGAGGTGCAGGTGCCGGTACTCGTCGGTGGCCTCGTCGTGGGCGGTCAGGATCTGGCCCGGGCCGATCTGGACCGAGCTCCCGTCGACCTCGACGGTGTCGTGGAAGACTCCCGCCTCGGCCTCGCCCGGAGCGGGGACCTGGTCGGAGCGGGTCGTCGGCACCGGGCCGCCGGTGCGCAGCTCCTCGCGGCGCCGGACCAGGAACGGCACCTGGATCAGCGGGTTGCTGGGGTTGCTCCAGCCCAGGCCGTTGGCCTGCCGGAAGGTGAACCGGAGCCCGTGCAGCGTGGCCGGCGCCGCGGCGAGGAAGGCGACCGCGTCCGCGAGCGATGTCTGTTCGACCGGCTGGCAGGTCCAGTCGCCGCCGACCGAGCCGACCTCGACGGCGGCCGCGGTGAAGTCCCCTCCGGCCAGGTAGCAGGCCTGCACCGCGCCGATGGGCGTCGGCAGGGTCCAGGACGGGTCGATCCCGACGAAGTCCACGGCGTTCCAGAACGACGGGTCGTCGTCGGTGAGGACCTCGGACACGGCTCGTGCGGATCCGCCGTTGCGGCCGGACAGCGTGACCGTGACCGGGGAGAAGTCGCCCTCCGACTGTCCGGCGGGGACGATCGTCTTGCCCGCGGTGACCGAGAAGCTGGGCACCTCGAGCGTGATGCTCGCCGTCCCGGAGTCGCACGCGGCGCGGGTGCCGGCAGGTGGTGGGCATCCGGTGACGTCGTCGATGTCGGCGACCACGCCTTCGGCGGTGTTGAAGATCGGGGAGTCGGCGGGGGTGACCAGCTCGCCGGTGCCGCGCCACGCCGGCCGCAGCCGGAGGTCCGCGGTGACGACGCCGGCGGCGTTGGCGGCGATCCGGCCGTCGAAGGCCACCTGGAACCCGGTGACGTCGCAGGGCAGGGTCGCCGGCCTGAGCGCCAGCGCCTCGGACCTGGTGTAGGTCGGTGCGCTGCCATCGGGGCAGAACAGCGTGACCTCGGTGCTCTGGGTGCCGGCCGGCTGGTCGATCGCCACGAAGGCGTTGAGGAGGAACGCCTGGAACGGGTCGCGCCGCCGGTCGGTCGTCGACCCCGGCGCGGGGTCGGTGACGACCAGGTGGTCGACGCGGGCCGGGGTGGTGTTGCGGGTGGTGACGCTGAGCCGGCTGAGCGGGTACTGGTTCGCTGGGACTCCCGGGTCGGTGGGCACGCTCAGCGGGCCGCCCGACCAGTTCTTGTCGGTGGTGGTGGTCAGCGGCACGTCGACGATGACGACGTCGTCGTCGTCGTTCGCCGAGACCGGCGTGCCACCTCCGGCCGGGTACCCGGTGGCGTTGACGGTGTTGCGTACGACGCCGGGGTCGGTGAGGTTGTAGACGTCCTCGCCCAGGACCGGCCCGCCGTCCGAGCGACGCGCGTCCCGGACCCGCCAGACCAGGGTGATCTGCCGGTCGTTGTCGAACGAGCGCGCCACCCCCGACCCCACGGGCGGCGCGTCCAGGTCGCCCTGCGAGGCCGCGGCCCGGTCGGGGCTCTCGACGAACACCAGCCGGACGCCGAGCGTGGACCGCTGCTCCGCGGTGGTGAGGTTCATGCCGGGGAACCGTCCGACGCAGCCGGCCGGGCAGGGGTCGTTCGCGGCGTCCACCCACGAGGCGCCGTTCCAGAGCAGCACCTGCTGCACCTGGTCGTAGCGGACCAGCGGGTCGGTGGCGGTCGTGATCGGCTGGACCCGGGTGAGGTCGAACGCGTCGTAGACGCTGTCGGCGACCGCGGTGCCGTCGGGGTCGGCGACGTCGGTCACGTCCAGGTGCCCGAAGCCGGAGAAGCCGCCGGTCGACCACCGCAGGGCGCTCGGGATGGTGTCTCCCGACCGGGCGATCACGGACTTGGTCCCGCCGCTGCTGGAGGTGCCGTAGGCCTTGTCGACGAGGTCGGCGTTGCCCGGGTCGGGCGGCACCAGCTCCAGCTCTGGACAGTCGGCGGTCGGCATCTCGGTGTGGGCGCCGGCCACGTCGGGGCTGGTGCCGGTGGCGTCGGTCTGGGCGCAGTCGGGCACGAAGCTCGGGCCGGCGTCGTCGAAGGGCGGCCCGGGCTGGTAGCGCCCCTCCGGCCGCAGCTCGCTGGTGAAGTTCGGGGCGAGGTCGGTCCCGGGCGGGAAGCCGCCCTGGTCGCCGGTGTGGTCGTAGACGAAGCGGATGCCTCCGGCGACGGCCGAGACGGCCTCGGGCACCGGTGCGGAGTAGATCGCCGGGCCGGCGACCGGCCCGGTGAGCGTCTTCCAGGTGCCGTCGGTCGTGTCGTAGTACTCCACGGTCAGCGTGGAGTCGGCCGGGACGGGCGTCTGGGTGACCGCGGTGACGTCGAAGGCGTTCCACCAGTCGTCGGGGACGACGGGGTTCGCAGGGTCCGAGATCACGATCTGCGCCGCGTCGCCGGTCGAGCCGGCCGGGGTGCCGGGCGGGTCGGGACGCTCGGTGAGGCCGCCGGACAGCGACACGGTGACGGTCTCCCCCGGGACGGCGAGGATGCGCGAGGGCCGGAGCCGCTTGCCGACGTAGGTGTCGATGACCTCGTCGTACACGAAGAGGTCGTCGCTCGCCGTCGCCGTACCGGTCGCGCCGTCGTTGACCCCGTCCACGGCAACCTCGTCGGGGACCGCCAGTGGGAGTCCCTGGGCATCGGGGTCGGTGTCGACGGCGAGCTGCACCGCCGTCTCTGCCCCCGGCGCGATGTCGCCCTCGAACACGATCTCGAACGACGTGACGTCCGCCGGCCCCACCGCCGGAGGACCGGGCATGGCGCCGTCGGTGAACGCCACCGTCTCGGTGCCGCCGCCGGCGAGCCGGTAGACGACGCGGCCGGACGTGGCGCCGGCCGGGAAGGCGACCCCCGAGGAGAACCCGGCGAACGCGTAGGCGTCCGGGAACGAGCCCGACGACGGCTCGCGAAGCGTCAGGGAGTCCAGGGCGATGGCGGACTCGTTGGTGGCGCCGAGCGTCACGGTGCTCGAGTCGCCGGCGACGACCAGGTCCGGGTCGAAGGTCTTCGACGCGCCGACTGCGATGTCGTTGGCGCGCAGCGTGAGGTCGTCGGAGGACTGGCCGGTCGCGGCGTCCCCGCCGAGGGTGACCTGGGACTGCACGGTGTCGGTGACGACGAAGCCGTCGGGCTGCGCCGCGGCGAGCTCGGAGGTCTCCAGGCCGAGGGTGACCGACGCCGAGGCGCCCGCCGGGATCGCGCCGGCGAAGGTCACCCGAGCGCCCCCGACCGCGGCCGGATCGACGCCGCCGGGCAGGGTGCCACCGGGCGCGTCGACCCAGGCGCCGCCGACGAAGACCTGGTACGCCGTCTGCGAGGTCCCCTCGGGCGGGGTGACCGGGCCGAGGCCGGTGAAGGCGAGGTACTCGAACGGGTTCGGCGAGGCCGTCGGGTCGACCGGGTCCTGGATCCGCAGCGTGTCGACGGTCGCGTTGGAGTCGTTGGACGCCGTGAGCGTCGCTCCCACCGGGTTGCCGGGCGAAGCGATCACCGACGCCGGGTCGAGCACCTTGGTCGGGGAGGTGCTCAGGCCCAGCGGGACCGCCGGGGTGACCGCCACCTGGGCCGGGTCGTCGACGAAGTTGGTCCCCTCGATCACGGCGTCGTTGACGACGGGGACGCCGTCGGCGTCGTGGGAGACGTCGGCCGGCAGCCGCGCGGTGATCTCCACGACCGCCGTGGTGTTGTCGAGGATCCCGACCGTGCCGTCGCCGAGGGGGGTCGTCCAGTCGACCGTGACCCGGTTGCCGTCGACCACCGGTTCCGCGGCCGAGTTGACCCCGCCGCCGACGACGGCCTCGACGACCACGAAGGGGGCGGGCACCACGTCGCTGAGGACGGCGTTCTTGCAGCCGGTGTCGGTGATCGACGAGCAGCCGACCGTGAGCGTGTAGGTGAAGGTCTCCCCGGGGCTGATCTCGGTCTCCGACGCCGTCTTGTCCAAGGTGGCGACCGCGGTCACGTCGCTGGGCGGAGGGTCGGGCAGCGCAGCGGCCGGCGCTGCCGCGCCCACCGCGACCAGCAGCGCCCCGAGAGCCGTGAAGATCCGGCGCATCCGTCAGGCCCACCCCTTGGTCGGCATCGCCGGCGCGGCACGCCCCGTCGAGACATCCTCGCCCGCGGGGGTCCGCAACGGCAACTCGCCGGGCGAGGGCGGCGGTGCGGCCCACCGGCGGTAACGTCTGGGCGGAGCGAGCGCGACGCGACCGGCAGGAGGATCCATGTTCTACCCGCTGACCGTCCAGGACTTCCTCGACCGGGCCGAGAGCGTCTACCCCGACCGGGTCGCCGTCGTCGACGAGCCCGACCAGCCGGCCGGCTCGCTCGGCTCCCCGACGTACCGCGAGCTCGCGGCCCTGGCCCGCGCCCAGGCCGCCCGGCTGGACGTCCTCGGGGTGCCGGCCGGCGGCCGGGTCGCCATCGTGGCGCAGAACTCCGCCCGGATGCTCACCTCGTTCTTCGGCGTCTCGGGCTGGGGACGCATCCTGGTCCCGGTGAACTTCCGGCTGGCGGCGGCCGAGGTGGAGTACATCGTGCGGCACTCCGGTGCCGAGGTGGTCCTCGCCGACCCCGCCGTCAAGGGCGTGCTGGACACCCTCGACGTACCGCACAAGATCCTGCTCGGCGACGACGACGCCCTGTACGGCGACGTGGCGGCCGCCGACCCGCGACCGTGGGACCGGCCCGACGAGGGGGCCACCGCGACGCTGAACTACACCTCGGGCACCACCGCTCGCCCCAAGGGGGTCCAGCTCACCCACCGCAACCTGTGGCTCAACGCGGTGGTCTTCGCGATGCACATGCAGCTCGGCGACCGCGACGTGCTGCTGCACACGCTGCCGATGTTCCACGCCAACGGGTGGGGGATGCCCTATGCGCTGACCGGCCTGGGCGGACGGCACGTGGTGCTGCGCCAGGTCGACGGCGCGGAGATCCTGCGCCGCATCGAGCAGCACGGGGTCACGATCCTCTGCGCCGCGCCCGCGGTCGTCAACGCCGCGCTCGACGCGGCCGCGTCGTGGGACGGGCCCGTGCCCGGGCGCGGCTCGGTGCGGATCGTGGTCGCCGGCGCCCCGCCACCCACCCGCATGATCGAACGGGTGCGGTCGGAGCTGGGCTGGGAGTTCAACCAGATCTACGGGCTCACCGAGACCTCACCCCTGCTCACCGTGAACCGGCCCCGCGCGGAGTGGGACGCCCTGTCGCCGAACGAGGTCGCCCACCGGCTGGGCCGGGCCGGCGCCCCCGCCGTCGGCGTCCGCCTGCGCGTGGACGAGCGGGGCGAGGTGCTCAGCGCGACCAACCTCAACCTCGAGGGCTACTGGCAGCAGCCGGCCGAGACCGAGGCGGCCCAGGCCGGCGGCTGGTTCCACACCGGCGACGGGGGTCACGTCGACGACGAGGGATACCTGGTCATCTCGGACCGGAAGAAGGACGTGATCATCTCCGGCGGCGAGAACGTCTCCTCCATCGAGGTCGAGGACGTCCTGGCCTCCCATCCTCACGTCCGCGAGGTCGACGTCATCGGCGTCCCCGACGACAAGTGGGGCGAGCTGGTCACCGCGGTGGTGGTCACCGACGACGCGTCGCTCACCGCCGAGGAGCTGATCTCCCACTGCCGGGGCCAGCTGGCCGGCTACAAGTGCCCGAAGCTGGTCGAGTTCGTCGAGGAGCTGCCGCGCACCGCGACCGGCAAGCTGCAGAAGTTCCGCATCCGCGAGCCGTACTGGCAGGGCGCCGAGCGCCACGTCAACTGACCCGCCCCCATCCCCGCCCCTGCCCCCGTCGAGCCGTCAATGTTGGCGTGCCGAGCCGTCAGTTCTGGCGGGCCGAGCCGTCAGTTCTGGCGTGCCGAGATCTCCGTCCAGCGTGACCCACCAACATTGCCGGTTGGACCCGCCAAGATTGACGGTTCGACCCACCAAGATTGACGGTTCGACCCGCCAACATTGACGGTTCGACCCACCAAGATTGACGGTTCGGCGAGTGGGGGCGTGCGAGCATGTTCGCCGTGTCGGAGGGCGAGTCGCAGGTCAAGGAGCTCAACGAGACCCTGGACCTGTGCCTGCGCATCGGTGAGCTGCTGATGGCCTCCGGTGCGGGCGCCGCCGACGTCGCCAGCACCATGTACGCCGTCGGCGAGCACCTCGGCATGCGGCGCCCCGACGTCGACGTCACCTTCACCGCACTGTCGATGAGCTACCGGCGCGACGCCACCTTGCCGGCGCTCATCCAGATGCGGCAGGTCACCTACCGCACCATCGACTACGGCGACCTGACCCTGGTCGACCACCTCGTCGCCGACATCGTCGCCGGACGCGTCGACCTCGCGGGCGCCCGGAACCGCCTGGCCCGGATCGTCTCGTCCGGGCACTCCTCGCCGCGCTGGCTGGTCACGGTCGCATGGGGCGGCATGTGCGCCGGGGTGGCGCTGCTGCTGGGCGGCGGTCCCGTGGTCGTCGGCATCGCGGTGCTGGCTGCGCTCGCGATCGACCGGGTCCAGATGGTGATGACCCGTAGCCGGTGGCCCTTCTTCTACGTGCAGGTGGCCGGCGGCCTGGTCGCCACCGTCTTCGCCGTGGCGGCCGACGCGACCCGGCTCGACGCCGACCCGTCGCTGGTGGTGTCGTCCAACATCGTCATGCTGCTGGCCGGGATCGGCTTCCTGGGCGCCATCCAGGACGCGCTCTCCGGCTTCTACCTCACCGCCTCCGGTCGCATCCTCGAGGCGATGCTCGCGACCTCCGGCATCATCGCGGGCGTGAGCGCCGGCCTGACCGTGGCCTCGGCGCTGGGCCTCGGCCTGGGCCGGATCGAGCCCGGGCTGACCGGCTGGGAGACCCTGCCCCTGTCGATGTTCGGCGCCGCGCTCTGTGCGGCGGCGTTCGCGCTCGCCTGCTACGTCCCGGGCCGCGCGCTGCTGCCGATCGCCCTCGTCGCGGCGCTGGCCTTCGGGGCCTCCCGGCTGGTGGAGTACAACGGGTTCGGCCGGGCCTGGGGCGCCGCGACCGGGGCCGTCGTGGTGGGGCTGGTCAGCTACTCGGTCGCCTTCAGGGTGCGCGTGCCGCCGCTGGTCCTGGTGGTCACGGCCGTGGTGCCGATGCTGCCCGGCCTGTCGATCTTCCGCGGCCTGTCGCTGCTGGCCGAGGGCGGCCCGGCCGCCTCGTCCGCCGGGCTGCTCGCCCTGGTCACCGCCGCGTCGGTAGCCATCGCCTTGTCGGCGGGGGTGATCCTCGGCGAGTACGTCGCGCAGCCGCTGAAGCGCGAGGCCCGTCGCGTGGAGCGCCGGCTGGCCGGCCCGTTGCTGGTCGGCGCCCGCCGGGCCCCGGTGCAGCGCCGGCGGCGTCGCCGTACCAGGCGCCGCGACCGCTGGTGACAACCGGCGGTGGTTGGGCAGCCAGCGGTCCCGGGTGGTGACGAGCGAGCGGTCCCGGTGGTTGAAGAGCAGCGGTCCCGGTGGTTGAGGAGCGAGCCGCTAGGCGAGCGTCTCGAAACCACCGGCAGGCGGCTGGGTTCTTGCCCTCCTCGACCAGCAGGTGGATGGGCGGCGAGCCGCTAGCCCTCCTGCCGGATCAGCGCGATCCGGTCCAGCAGGTTCTCCAGCGACTCCTCGAACTCGACGGCCGCGTGGTCCTCCGCGAGCGCGGTGCTCATCCGGTTCACGGCGGGGTAGTCGTCGAGGCGGTGACCGCCCTGGTCGGACTCCAGCACGTCCAGCGGCCCGACGTCGGCTCCGTGCGTCGCCACTTCGAGCAGCAGGTGGCCGAGCAGGAAGCTGGTGAACGCCCGGTACGCGCCCACCGCCGACTCGTCGCTGAACTCCTCCTCCAGCAGCCCCTGGAGGAACGTCTCCACCCACCGCAGGCTGCGCAGCGGCGGGCGCAGCCAGGGCGCCTCGGGTGGCCGCGAGGCGACCAGGGGGAACGCCTTGGGGTGCGCCAGGGCCACCCGGCGTACGCCGTGCGCCAGCCGCTGCAGGAAGTCCTGCCAGCCGTCCTCGGGCGTGCGCAGCACCTCCGGGTCGTCCATCATCGCGTCGATGACCTGCTCGACCACCGCGTCGAGCAGGGCCTCCCGGCCCGGCACGTAGCGGTACAGCGACATCGCCTCGACGCCGAGCCGGGTGCCGAGGCGGCGCATGGTCAGCCCAGGCAGCCCGGACTCGTCGATGAAGTCGATGGCGGCGGTGACGATGCGCTCCCGGTCCAGCGGAACCCGGGCAGACGGCGGGGGGCTGCCGGCCACGACCTCGGCGTCGACGTCCATGCTCGGACCGGTACCCACTTCGCGACCACTGCCAGGGCCTGTGCCGCCCGGTGGGCCGCCGGCCATGCCACCTCCTCGATGTCGGCCTCGATGTCGGCATGCGGGAGACCACATGGTACGCCGCGGACGGGGTACCTTACCCTCCTTGACCCGGCTGGCTTACAGCGTAAACTCGCCGGGACGAGGACTCATCTCGTCGGCCCGCCAGGGTCCGACGGGTCCCGACCGGCCGCGACCCGACCGGGGCAGCGGCCGACCCACACGAGGAGTGAGCGATGAAGGGCAAGATCGCGCTGGTGCTCGGCGCCGCGGCGGGCTACGTCCTGGGCACCCGCGACGGCCGCGAGCGGTACGAGCAGATGAAGGCCAAGGCGACCGGGATGTGGCAGGACCCCAAGGTCCAGCAGAAGGTCTCCGAGGTCTCCGACCTGGCCAAGGAGAAGGCTCCCGTGGTCAAGGACAAGCTCGCCGAGAAGGTCGGCGTGGGCGGCGACTCCGGCGGCGACGGCGCCCCCACGGTCGGTGGCTCAGGCGTCGGCACCTCCGGCTTCGGCACCTCCGGAGCCGGCGCCGGCACCGGGAGCACCGGCGCCTCGGGCATCGGCACCACCCTGCCGGGCGGCGACGCGCTGCCGCCGGAGACCCCCTCCACCCGGCCGACGCCGGGCAGCGTCGGCGGCTGAGCAGCCGGTCCCGTGGCCCCTCGCACCGACCAGCCCGACCCCGACGACGCCCGCAAGCCGGACTCCCCCGGTGACCTGACCAAGCCGTCGTGGATGTACGTCGCCCGCAAGACCGCGCGCGAGTTCTCCGACGACCAGTGCACCGACCTGGCCGCGGCGCTGACCTACTACAGCGTGCTCGCGCTGTTCCCCGCGATCATCGCGCTGCTGTCCCTGGTGGGCCTGGTCAGCGAGCCGAAGACGACGGTCGACACGCTGCTGCAGATCCTCTCCGACATCGGCGCGAAGTCGGCCGCGAACACGCTGGGGCCGACGCTGGAGCAGCTGGCGCAGTCGCAGGGGGCCGGGCTCGCATTCGTCATCGGCCTGGCCACCGCGCTCTGGTCGGCCTCCGGCTACGTCGGCGCGTTCGGCAGGGCGATGAACCGGATCTACGAGATCGAGGAGGGCCGGCCGTTCTGGAAGCTGCGCCCGCTGATGCTGGTGCTCACCGCCGTGACGGTGCTGCTGACCGCCCTCGTGGCGCTCGGTCTGGCGCTCTCGGGCAAGGCCGCCACGGCGGTCGGGAACGCCATCGGGGTGGGGTCCACGGCCGTCACGGTGTGGAACATCGCCAAGTGGCCGGTGCTTCTCGGCGTGGTCGTCCTCATCGTGGCGCTGCTCTACTACGTCACGCCCAACGTCAAGCAGCCGATGTTCCGCTGGATGAGCGTCGGCGCCTTCGTGGCCATCGTGGTCTGGGTCATCGCATCGGCCCTGTTCGGCTTCTACGTGTCGAACTTCTCCAGCTACAACAAGACCTACGGGTCGTTGGCCGGCGTCATCGTGTTCCTGCTCTGGCTCTGGCTGACCAACCTCGCGCTGCTCTTCGGCGCGGAGCTCGACGCCGAGCTCGAGCGCGGGCGGCAGCTGCAGGCCGGGATGCCGGCGGAGGAGACGCTCCAGCTGCCTCCGCGGGACACCCGCAAGATCGACAAGGCCGAGAAGAAGGAGCAGCAGGACATCGAGCGCGGCAGGCGCCTGCGGGAGAGCCGGGGCGACTCGGCCCGGCCCGACGAGAACAGCGACGAACGATCCTCCGCGGGCAGCCCTGGCGGAGGCAGGAAAGGGTGACGATGGCCCGAGAACAGCAGGCCAGCACGTCGGCGAAGATTCTCTACCGCCCGGTGGGACTGGTCGGCAGTCTGGTCGCCGGCCTGCTCGCCGGCTGGGTGTTCGACCAGGTCTGGAAGCACGCGACCCCGGGGCCGGAGGCCGACGCGCCGCAGCCGCTGCAGTCGGAGTACAGCCTGAAGGAGATCCTCCCGGCCGTCGCCGTCCAGGGCGCCATCTTCGCGGTCGTGCGGGCGCTGGTGAACCGCGGCGGTGCCCGGGCGTTCCAGCGTGCGACCGGGGACTGGCCGGGGGACTGAGCCCCGCCCCAGCGGGTACCCCATCGTCAGCCCGAGCCCAGGAGGAACCATGTCGACCGACGCCATCGTGCTGCTCAAGAGCGACCACAAGGAGATCAAGAAGGTCTTCTCCGACTTCGAGAAGGCGGGGGAGGACGCGTACGCCGCCAAGGGCCGGCTGGTCGAGAAGATGATCGAGCTGCTCACGGTGCACACCTACGTCGAGAACGAGGTGATGTACCCGCGGGTGCGCGAGCTGCTGCCCGACCTCGAGGACGACATCTTGGAGTCCTACGAGGAGCACCACGTCGCCGACGTGCTGGTGATGGAGCTGGCCCAGATGTCGCCCGACGACGAGCGGTTCACCGCCAAGACCACCGTCCTCATCGAGAACGTGCGGCACCACATCGACGAGGAGGAGCAGGAGTGGTTCCCGCAGGTTCGCACCGGCCTCGGGCGCAAGAAGCTCCAGGAGCTCGGCGTCGACCTGCTCCAGGCCAAGAAGAAGGCGCCGCGCAGGCCGTCGGAGCCGGGCGCCCTGAAGAAGACCGTCGACGCGGTCCTCGCCTGAGCCGGCGGCCCTCGGGGGGCCGGGAGGTCAGCGGCCCCGGAACTCCGGCTTCCGCCGCTCCAGGAAGGCCGAGACGGCCGCCGCGTGGTCGGCGGTGAGCCCGAGCCGGGCCTGCGCCGCGTGCTCCGCGGCGAGGGTGCCGGAGAAGTCGCGGGCGCTGCCCTCCCGGACCAGCCGCTTGCTCTCGGCGTACGCCGCGGTGGGCCCCGCCGCGAGCCGACCGGCCAGGTCCAGCGCGGTGGGCAGCACGTCGCTGGCGTCCACGACCCGCGCCGCCACCCCCCACCCCACCAGGTCGGCCGCGGTGAACGGGTCGGCGAGCAGCAGCAGCTCCATCGCCCGGCCGGCGCCCACCTCGGCGGCCAGCGTGGCGGACAGCCCCGAGTCGCAGGCCAGCCCGATCCCGGCGAAGGCGGTGCCCAGTGTCGCGGTGCCGGAGAACACCCGCAGGTCACAGGCGAGCGCGAAGCCCAGCCCGGCGCCTACGCAGGTGCCGTTGACGGCAGCCACCACCGGCTTGGCCATCGTGGCCAGCTCCTCGACCACCGGCGAGTAGTGCTCGGTCACCGTGTCGAAGGCGCGGGCCGGGTCCGCCCGGAGCGCCGCCGCGTGCTCGGCGAGGTCCTGCCCCACGCAGAAGGCGGTCCCCGCTCCGGTGAGCACCACCGCCCGCACCGCGTCGTCGGCGGCGACGCCGCGCAGGCGGTCGCGCAGCGCGACCTTGGTCGCCCGGTCCAGGGCGTTGCGACGGCCGGGACGGTTGAGGGTCACGATGGCGACCCCGCCCTCGACGGTGTGGAGCACGGGTTGCTGCCCGGGTTGCTGCTCGGCTGGTGACTGCATCCGACCTCCCTGCTGGACAGACCTCTGACGGCTCACGGCTCGATCGGCCGGCCGAGGGAGCGGCTGCGGCCGCGCAGCTCCGCCACCGTGTCCCCGCCGGCCCGCACCGTGACGTCGTACACCCCGGAGCGTCCCGCGACGGCCCGCTCCACCGCAGTCGCGACCAGCTCGTCGCCCGCGTGGGCGGCCCGCAGGAACGTCACGTCGAACCCGGCGGCGACGGTCACCGTCCCCCGGCTGTTGCAGGCGAACGCGAACGCGCTGTCGGCCAGCGAGGCGACCAGCCCACCGTGGGCGCGTCCCCAGCCGTTGACCATGTCGGCGCGGACGGTCATCGCCAGCACCGCGCGCCCCGGCCCGACCTCGACGATCCGCATGCCGAGCGCCCGGCTGGCGGAGTCGCCGGCCCACATGACGTCGGCGCACCGCCGTGCCAGCTCCTCGTCGGGGAGCACCTTGGTCAGATCTGGTCCAGCGGGACCAGGTGCCGTTCGGCCACCTGGCGTCCCTTGGCCACCCGCCGGGCGTACTTGGGATCGCCGGTGTCGAAGTCGGTGGTCATCCAGGTCTCCAGCACCGCCATGGCCAGCGCCGACCCGATGATCTTGCCGCCGATGCACAGCACGTTGCTGTCCGTGTGCGACCGGGCCAGGCCCGCGCAGAACGGGTCCTGGCACACCACCGCGTCCACCCCGCGCACGCGGTTCGCCACCATCGCACTGCCGTAGCCCACGCCGTCCACCATCACCGCGCGGTCCACCTCGCCGCGGCCCACGGCCAGGGCCGCCGGGTAGGCATGGTCGACCAGGTCGCAGGCCGCCTCGCTGTCGGTGCCGAAGTCGACGGTCTGGTGCCCGTGTCCGGTCAGCCAGGCGTCCACCTCCCGCTTGAGCGCGAACCCGGCGTGGTCACTGGCGAGTGCGATCCTCATGGGTCGAATCTGGCACCTCCGGGAGCCATGGGCCAGAGCCTCGCCGTGGTCGAGGAGGGCGAGCCCGGGAGATTGCCGCGAGGCGGGGGGCGCTGTCACGCTGGCCCTCGTGCAGGTCCGCTTCGTCGACGCCCTCGGGGCACACCTGCGCGAGCCCGACGACGTGGTCGAGATGTTCGCCCACGACGACGGGTTCTTCTGGATCGACGTCGCCGAGCTCGACGACGACAGCAGAGCCGTGCTGCAGGGTCTGGGCTGTCACCCGCGGGTGGTGGAGGCGTGCGGCCAGCGCAACCTGGTGCCCACCGTCCACGGGTACGACGACCACGTGTTCGTCACGACGCAGTCGCCGTTCCTCGGCGTGGCCGGCCACGTGCACCTGCTCGAGCTCGACCAGGTCATCGCCCAGCGCTACCTGGTGACCGTGCACGGACCGCTCAACCCCGACATCGACCCGGCGCTGGCCCTGGTGGAGACCGAGGCCGTGCTGGCCCGGATCGAGGGCGGCCGGTTCCGGCCCAGGTCGCCGGCCGAGCTCTCCTACGCGATCACCTCCGCGGTGGCCCGCCGGCAGAGCGCGGTGATCCAGGACGTGTCCCAGAAGCTGCCGGGCCTTGAGCGGCAGGTGATGGAGTCCCAGCTGCGCGACCCCGAGGTGCTGCTCGAGACGATGTTCCTGATCCGGCACGAGCTGCTCACCACCCGGACCATGGCCGCGCAGTGCAACGACATCTGGCTGCGGATGGCGACGATCCGGCGGCTGGCCGACGACGAGGACGACCGCTTCGCCCGGGACCTCGCCGACCAGTTCGACCGGGTGCGGTCGCTGGCCGACGGCGAGTCGCACTTCCTGTTCGGCGTGATCGAGCTGTACCAGACCAAGGTGCACACGAAGATGACCGTGGCCATGGAGCGCCTGGCGGTGATCGCCGCGGTGACCCTGCCGGTCACCGCGATCGCCTCGATCTACGGCATGAACGTGATCGTGAGCGGCTCCACCCACTACGTCGAGCTCGGCTTCGTCCTGCTGGTCATGCTGGCGATCAGCCTGCTCCTGCTGCGCTGGGCCCATCGCCAGGGCTGGTGGTGAGACGAAGTCCGCAAACCCCTTCCCTCCCGGCCTACCGACGGGTATTACTGGTGGGTAGCAACCCGAGAGCCCCCGGAGGAAGCCCGTGAGCACCGACATCCACCCGAGCGAGGTCCGTTCCGAGGACGGCCGGGTCGACACCGCCCCGCCCGTCACCGGTTCGTCCGCGCAGCGCACCGACGTCAGCGAGCGGGAGGCCCGCGAGGTCGCCGAGGCGGCCCGCGACACGACCTGGACCCGGCCCAGCTTCGCCAAGGAGCTCTACCTCGGCCGGTTCGACCTCGCGCTGGTCCACCCGCACCCGCGTGGGTCCGCCGACGACGTGGCCCGCGGCGAGGCGTTCCTGGCCGAGATGCGCCGGGTCTGCGAGAGCATCGACGGCCAGCGGATCGAGCGCGAGTCGGTGGTCCAGGACGAGGACGTGGCCGCCCTTGCCGCCATCGGCGCGTTCGGCATGAAGATCCCCCAGGAGTACGGCGGCCTCGGCCTCAGCATGGCCTACTACGGCCGGGCCCTGATGCTCGCCGGGTCGGTGCACGCCAGCCTCGGCGCGCTGCTGTCGGCGCACCAGTCGATCGGCGTGCCGGAGCCGGTGAAGACGTTCGGCACCGAGGAGCAGAAGAAGCGGTTCCTGCCGCGCTGCGCGAAGGGCGCCGTCACCGCGTTCCTGCTCACCGAGCCCGACGTCGGGTCCGACCCGGCCCGGCTGTCGTGCACCGCGCGGCTGACCGACGACGGGTCGGCGTACGTCCTCGACGGAGTCAAGCTGTGGACCACCAACGGCGTGGTGGCCGAGCTGGTCGTGGTGATGGCCACGGTGCTGCCGCACGACGGCGGCAAGGGCGGCATCTCCGCGTTCGTGGTGGAGGCCGGCTCCGAGGGCGTCACCGTGGAGAACCGCAACCACTTCATGGGCCTGAAGGGCATCGAGAACGGCGTGACCCGGTTCGACTCCGTGCGGGTCCCGGTGGAGAACCGGCTCGGCCGCGAGGGCCAGGGGCTCAAGATCGCGCTGGCCACCTTGAACACCGGCCGGCTGTCCATCCCGGCGATGTGCGCGGGAGCCGGCAAGTGGTCGCTGAAGATGGCCCGCGAGTGGGCCGGCGAGCGGGTGCAGTGGGGCCGGCCGGTCGGCAGGCACGAGGCGGTCGCGGAGAAGATCGCGTTCATCGCCGCCACCACGTTCGCCCTCGAGGCCGTGGTCGACCTCTCGTCCCAGATGGCCGACGCCGGCAGCAAGGACATCCGCATCGAGGCGGCGCTGGCCAAGCTCTGGTGCAGCGAGATGGCGTGTGAGATCTCCGATGAGCTGATCCAGATCCTCGGCGGCCGGGGCTACGAGACCGCGGCGTCGAAGGCGGCCCGTGGCGAGCGCGCGGTCCCTGCCGAGCAGGTGATGCGCGACCTGCGGATCAACCGGATCTTCGAGGGCTCCACCGAGATCATGCACCTGCTGATCGCCCGTGAGGCCATGGACACCCACCTCGCCGCGGCCGGCGACCTCGCCGACGTCGACGCGGACCTCGGCCGCAAGGCCAAGGCCGCGGTCAAGGCCAGCGGCTTCTACGCCAGGTGGTTCCCCAAGCTGGTGGCCGGGCAGGGCACCAAGCCGACGTCGTACTCCGAGTTCGGGGCGCTGGCCAAGCACCTGCGCTTCGTCGAGCGGTCGTCGCGCAAGCTGGCCCGGCAGGTGTTCTTCGGGATGTCGCGGTGGCAGGCCAAGATGGAGTACCGCCAGGTGTTCCTCGGCCGTGTCGTCGACATCGGCGCGGAGCTGTTCGCCATGGCGGCGGCGTGCTCCCGCGCCGAGATGATCCGCACCGACGACCCGGCGCAGGGCGAGGCCGCGTTCGCGCTCGCCGATGCGTTCTGCGCCCAGTCCCGGGTCCGGGTGGAGGAGCTGTTCGGGCGCCTCTGGGGCGGCACCGACGACAGCGACCGCGCGCTCGCCAAGCGGGTGCTCGGCGGCGAGCTCACCTGGCTGGAGGAGGGGGTCCTGGACCAGTCCGAGGGCACCGGTCCGTGGATCGCCTCGTGGGAGCCCGGTCCCAGCAAGGCCGAGAACGTCTGGCGCCCGTACGGCTCTGGGGCGTAGCCCGCCGTCCCGCGCGCTAGCGATGGCCCACCGTCGAGCCGGCCTCGGCGGTGGGCCCGGCGGCCGGCTCGGCGACCGCGACGTTCTCCAGCAGGAGCACCGCGAGGTCGTCGGTGAGCCGTCCGTGCGGCACGTGGCGGCGCAGTGCGTCGAGGACCGCGTCCAGCGCCTCGTCCACGGTCCCCGAGGTCACCAGCGGCGCCAGGCCGGCGACGTCGAGGAACTCGCCGCGCTCGTCGCGGGCCTCGCTGAGGCCGTCGGTGTACATCAGCAGCCGGTCCCCGGGCCGCCACGGCACCGTCAGCGCGGCGTAGCGGTCGGAGAACAGCCCCAGCGGCAGCCCCGGTGGCGGCTCCAGCAGCACCGGGGGGCCGTCGGCGCGCACCAGCAGGGCCGGCGGATGACCCCCGCTGACCAAGGTGAGCGCGCCAGGCGTGGTGGTGTCGACCAGCAGGCAGGTGACGAACTCCTCCTCGTGGAAGAACGGCGCCAGGTAGCCGCTCATCTCGCGGGCCGCGTCGGGCAGGGTCTCCTGGGTCGCCGCGGACTGCCGGAACGCCCGGATCACCCGTGCCGCGTGCTCGACCGCGCCGATGCCCTTCCCGCGCACGTCTCCCACCAGGAACCGGACGTGTGCCGCTGAGTGGTAGCAGTCGTAGAGGTCGCCTCCGACCACGGTGTCCTCGGCGGCCGAGACGTAGCGGGTGGCCAGCGCCACCTTGTCCACGACGGCGGGCAAGGTGGGCAGGATGGTCCGCTGGGCCACCTCGGCGATCATCGCCATCCGGGCGAACCTGCCCTCCCGGCGGACCCGGACCGCCGACACGACGACCGAGCCGGCACAGATGAGCAGGACGTCCAGCAGCCGGACGGCCTGCTGGGTGGTGCCCCAGGTGTGGTTCCACGACCCGGACGCGACGGCGAAGGCGAAGGCCGTCACGGCGAAGCCCGCGGTCGGCAACGGCGGCAGCGTCGTACAGGCGATCAGCGGAGCGAGCGCGAACAGGTCGGTGAGCACGAGCGTCGGCCGGGGCGTGGACGCGTCGAGGACCACGACGAGGACCAGCCAGGCCGCCGCGGCGGCCGCTCCGAGAAGCTGCCTGCGTCTCTCCGTCGGCCGATCGCCGGACATCGCCGTTCACCCCCACGAGCGCATCCCTCGAGCGCCAGCCGGAGGCTCGACAACGCCGGTTCTACGTCGGAACAGTATCCCGTCCGGCGCGCGGCCCCGTCCATCGAGCCGCGGGAAGTTTGCTTGGGTCAGCCCTCGGCGTCGAGCGCCTCGCGCACCCGGCGGTGGGCCACCCAGATCTCCTCGGGGAGGTCGTCGAACCGGGCCAGGTGTTCCTCGCGATGCTCGAGCTCCTGGCGCCAGCGGGCGGTGTCGATGGTCAGCAGCGTGTCCAGGTCCGCGGGGTCGACGTCGAGGCCCTCGAGGTCCAGCTCGGCCTTGGTCGGCACGATGCCGACCGGTGTCCGCCGCCCGGTGACCTCGCCGTCCTTCAGCCGCATCAGCCAGAGCAGGGCGCGCAGGTTCTCCCGGTAGCCCGGCCACAGGTAGTGGCCGTCCTGGGGGTCCTTCTGGAACCAGTTGACGTGGGCGAAGACCGGCTGGTGGGTCGCCTCGCCGACGATCCTGAGCCAGTGCTCGGCGTACCGGCCCTCGGCGTAGGACATGAACGGCCGCATCGACATCGGGTCGTAGCGCAGCTGCCCCTCGACGCCCTCGGCTGCGAAGGTCGCCTCGGCGCCCAGCGTGAGCCCGTCGTACACGCCCTCGGCCAGGTCCTCGATCGCCCGGACCAGCGGCTCGCGGTCGCGGGTCCGGCCGCCGAAGATGATCCCGTCGATCGGCACGCCTCGGGGGTCGTCGAAGTCGGCGGCGATGTTCGGCACGTTGGCCAACGTGGTGGTGAACCGGCTGTTCGGGTGCGACCACGGCGCGGTGCTGCCGGGCTCCCGCTCGGCGATCAGCTCGCCCTTCCAGTCGCGCCAGCCGGTGAGGTCGGCGGGCGGCTCGGGGGTGCGGCCCTCCCACCAGACCTCGTGGGTGAGCTCGTTGTACGCCACGTTGGTGAAGATCGTGCCGGTGCCGTCGGCCACGGACTGCAGCGCCGTGGGGTTCGTGGACTCGTTGGTGTCCTTGGCGACGCCGAAGACCCCGAACTCGGGGTTCATCCCGTAGAGCCGGCCGTCGTCGGGGTCGACCCACAGCCAGGTGATGTCGTCGCCGTAGAAGTCGACCTGGTAGCGGTCGCCCAGCGCGTCCGGCGGCAGCATCATCGCCAGGTTGGTCTTGCCCGACGCGCTCGGGAACCCGCCGGCGATGTGGTAGCGCCGGCCGGTGACCTTGTCGCTGATGCCGATCAGCATGAACTGCTCGGCGAGGAACCGGCCCGACGCCCAGCCGTCGTAGGAGGCCTGCCGGAGGCCGTGCGCGATCTTGCCCAGCAGCGCGTTGCCGCCGTACGACGACCCGAAGTGCAGGATGGTCCGCTCGTCGGCCACCGTCACGAAGTACCGCTTGTCCTCCGGGGTGCCCTGGCCCAGGTTCGGCAGGTCCCCCGTGACGTGCACCGCGCGGACGAAGCTGTCCGGGTCGGGCAGGTTCTCCACGTGCTCGACTCCGACGCGCGCCATCCGGATCATGTGCAGCACGACGGTCCGGCTGTCGGTGAGCTCGACCCCGGCGGCCCAGTCCTCCAGGGGCGACCCGGGAGGCGCCATGAGGTAGGGGACGACGTACATGGTCTTGCCGGCGGAGGCGCCGCGCATCAGCCCTTCCAGCAGCGGCCGCATCTCCGAGGCGGGGCGCCAGTTGTTGTACACCCCCCGGTCGGCCGGGTCGTTCGTGGCGACGATGGTCCGCTCCTCGGAGCGGGCGGTGTCCTTGTGGTAGCTGCGCGAGTAGTACCGTCCCTCGCCGGCGGGGAGCAGCTCCCCTGCGTCGAGGGCCTCCTGGACCAGCCTCGCGTCGTCCTCGGCGCCCACCACCTCCACGTGCTCGGCGCCGGTGAGCTCGGCCCAGTAGCGGACGTACTCCCTCACCTGCAAGTTCTTCATGCGGGCCTCGTCCAGAACCTTCTCCAGGTCGGTCATGTCGTCCTGCCTCTCGCAAAGCGGGTGCGCCGCAGGGTAGTACGTCGCACCGGACGCGGCGCCGGAAAGTGGTACATCGCATACGCGGCAGCCTTGACGCCGCATCCCTCCCTCAGGATGGGCGGGGCCCGTGCCGGCGGGCCAGGGCCCAAGGTCCCCGATGTGGTAGGGCAGTACCGAGGAGCTCACGTCACCGAACCGAACGGAGCCACAGCACATGCCCGAGGCAGTCATCGTGTCCGCGGCACGGTCCCCCATCGGCCGGGCCAACAAGGGGTCGCTGGTCGACATGCGGCCCGACGACCTCACCGCCCAGATGGTCCGTGCCGCGCTGGACCAGGTGCCCGAGCTCGACCCGGCCGACATCGACGACCTGCTGCTGGGCTGCGGCCTGCCGGGCGGGGAGTCCGGCAACAACATGGCGCGGGTGGTCGCGGTGCTCCTCGGGTTCGACCACGTCCCGGGCGCGACCATCACCCGCTACTGCTCCTCGTCGGTGCAGACCACGCGGATGGCGTTCCACGCGGTCAAGGCCGGTGAGGCCGACGTCGTGGTCAGCGCGGGGGTCGAGACGGTGTCGCGGTTCGCGCGCGGCACCTCGGACCTCCAGCAGACGCAGAACCCGGCGTTCGCCGGTGCGCAGGCCCGCACCGAGCGGCTCGCCCAGGGCGGCCAGGACTGGCACGACCCGCGCGAGGACGGCGAGCTGCCCGACGTGTACGTCGCGATGGGCCAGACCGCGGAGAACGTCGCCCGGCTGCGCGGCCTGTCTCGCCAGGAGCTCGACGAGTTCGGCGTACGCAGCCAGAACCTCGCCGAGAAGGCGGTCGCCGCCGGCTTCTGGGCCGAGGAGATCACCCCGGTGACCCGGCCGGACGGCTCCGTGGTGTCCGCCGACGACGGCCCGCGCGCGGGGGTGACCTACGAGGCGGTCTCCCAGCTGCAGCCGGTGTTCCGTCCCGACGGCGTGGTGACGGCCGGCAACTGCTGTGCGCTCAACGACGGCGCCGCGGCGGTGGTGGTGATGTCGGACCGCAAGGCTGCCGAGCTCGGCATCACCCCGCTGGCGCGCATCGTGTCGACCGGCCTGAGCGCCCTGTCGCCGGAGGTGATGGGGCTCGGCCCGGTCGAGGCGACCCGCCGGGCGCTGGCCCGCGCCGAGATGACCATCGGGGACTGCGACCTGGTGGAGATCAACGAGGCGTTCGCCGCCCAGGTGGTGCCCTCCTACCGCGACCTCGGCATCGACCTCGACCGGCTCAACGTCAACGGCGGCGCCATCGCGGTCGGCCACCCGTTCGGCATGACCGGCGCCCGGCTCCAGGCCACCATGCTGAACTCGCTGCGGCACCACGACAAGCAGGTCGGCCTCATCACCATGTGCGTCGGTGGTGGACAGGGCATGGCGCTCATCCTCGAACGCCTCAGCTGACCCCCCGTCGCACGTCGAGCCGTCAATCTTGGTGGGTCGAGCCGTCAATGTTGGTGGGTCCAGCCGTCAATGTTGGTGGGTCCAGCCGTCAATGTTGGTGGGTCGAGCCGTCAAGAATGGTTGCCCAACCGCCGGGGACGGCGGTGCCCACGTCCGGTGGTTTCGAGACGGGCTCGCCTAGCGGCTCGCCCTCCTTAACCACCGGCCCGGGCTCGCCTAGCGGCTCGCCCTCCTCAACCACCGACCCGGGCTCGCCTAGCGGCTCGCCCTCCTCAACCACCGGCCGGGCTCGCCCTCCTCAACCACCGCCGCCTCCGCCCTTCCGCTCGTGCCTCGACGAGGACCAGACCCCTCCCCGGTTGAAACCTTGACTGGTCATCGGGGGGTTCGGGGAGGTATGACTGGCCGATGAGCCTTCGAAGGTCGCTCCGCGCCGGCGTCGTCGCGGTGTCCGCAGGGTTGCTGCTGTCCATGGCCGTCGCCCCCGCGCAGGCGGGGGGTTCCCACGACGGGCACTCGCACCAGCACCGGCGGCTGGTGGTGATGACCCAGAACCTCTACCTGGGCTCGCCCCTGACGGCCGCGCTCGACCCGAACCTCGACGCGGCCGGGTTCGTCGCCGCGGTCGCGAAGATCTACGGCACCGCGCTCTTCACGAGCTTCCCGGTGCGGGCGGAGGCGATCGCCGACATCGTCGCCGAGGAGCGTCCCGACGTGATCGGGCTGCAGGAGGTCACCCAGTGGGTGGCGCAGGCGACCGGGAACCCCAACGCGACTCCGGTCAGCCAGGACTTCCTGCAGATCCTGCTGGACGCGCTGGCCGCCCGAGGCCTCGACTACGAGGTCGCCGGCATCTCCCCGAACGCCGACATCGGGCCGGCTCCTCTGGTGGCACCGCAGTTCGGCTGCGGGCCGACCGCTGCCGACTGCGTGGTCTCGCTGAAGGACCGTGACGTCATCCTGGTCAACGACGACACGCCAGGGCTGCGGTGGTGGGGTGCGAGGAGCGGCAGGTACGCCGCGCAGCAGACGTTCACCCCTCCGACCGGAGTCCCGGTGTCCTTCGCCAGGGGATGGGTGACCGTCGAGGCGTCGTACCGGGGGGCCAGGTTCCGGTTCGCCGACACCCACCTGGAGGTGGACGACTTCCCGGCCGTGCAGGAGGCGCAGGCGGCGGAGTTCCTCGCCGGGCCGGCGCGCAGCCGCGATGCCGTGGTGGCGGTCGGGGACTTCAACTCCGCCGCGGACGGCAGCACCACCGGCTCCTACGCGATCCTCACCTCGAGGCTCCGGGACGCGTGGCGGGTCAACGGCGACGAGCCTGGCTACACCAGCGGCCAGAACGGCACGCTGAGCAACCCGGTGTCCCTGCTGCACCAGCGGATCGACCTGGTCCTCACCCGGTCCTCGCACCGGACCCGCGTGCGGCCGGTCGAGGCGCGCGTGGTCGGAGACCAGCCGTTCCAGGCGACGCCGCCGCTGTGGCCCTCCGACCATGCCGGAGTGGTCGCGACCCTGGGGCTGCGTTGACCCTGTCTCAGCGGACTCAGCCGAAGGTGTGGCTCCTGCCGAAGTTCCGGGCGAAGAAGCGTGAGGTGAACCA
>JBIOUF010000008.1:0-13102 GCA_044866695.1 Nocardioidaceae bacterium
AGCTTGGTCGCCTCGTTGAACAGCTGGTGCAGCTGCGGGTACTTCTCGAAGTGCGGCGGCTTGAAGTAGTCGGTCCACAGCACCCACAGGTGGTGCTTGACCAGCTCGGAGCGCTGCTCCTTGATCAGGATCGCGCGGGTCCGGAAGTCCGGGTCGTCGTTGTCGGCCAGCTTGGCGATGATGGCCTTGACCGACTCGGCCTCGATCCGCGCCTGGGCCGGGTCGTAGACGCCGCACGGCAGGTCGCAGTGGGCGTGCACCTCGAGGGTGGGGGCGAACAGTCGAGCCAGCATGCGCGGGGTCCTCTCCTTCGGGTCGGGTGGGCGGCACCTGGGACACTACCCCCGCGGGAGGATTCGATGCCGAGGCTGGGTTGGGCTGTCGTGCGCGGCCGGTCGATGCAGCCGACGCTGTACGACGGGGACCGCCTGCTGGTCCTGCACGGCGGCCGGGTGCGCCCAGGCCGGCTGGTCGTCGTACTGCTCCCGTCCGCCTCCGCGGGCGACCACCGGGCCGCCGCCGCCGGCGTCGTCGCGGTCAAGCGGGCCACGCACCGCGAGCCCGGCGGGTGGTGGGTCGAGCGGGACAACCCGGCGGAAGGGGCGGACTCCTGGCTGCTCGGGCCGGTCCCCGACGACGCGGTGGTCGCCACCGTGGTGGCGAAGGTGTGGCCTCCTCGCCGGCCGGGCCGGCGGTGAGCCTGTGCCAGACTGTCGAGCGCCATGACCGCAGAACACACGTCGTCCGCGGCCGGCTCCCGCGCCGACATCCCGGTGTTCGCCCTTCACCAGGGCGGCAAGATGGCGATCTCCGCCACGGTCGCGCTCGCCGGTCGTGACGACCTCTCCCTCGCCTACACCCCGGGCGTCGCGCTGGTCTGCGAGGCGATCGCCGCCGAGCCCGCGCTCGCGCAGGACTACACCTGGGTCTCCAACACGGTCGCCGTGGTGACCGACGGCACCGCGGTGCTGGGTCTGGGCGACATCGGTCCGGCGGCCGCGATGCCGGTGATGGAGGGCAAGGCCGTGCTGTTCAAGCGGTTCGGCGGCGTGGACGCCGTGCCGATCTGCCTGGACACCACCGACGCCGACGAGATCGTGGAGACCGTGGCGCGGCTCGCGCCGAGCTTCGGCGGCATCAACCTGGAGGACATCTCCGCGCCGCGCTGTTTCGAGATCGAGGCGCGGCTCCAGGAGCGGCTCGCCATCCCGGTGTTCCACGACGACCAGCACGGCACCGCGGTGGTCGTCCTGGCCGCCCTGGAGAACGCCGCCCGGCTGACCGGCCGCGCGATGGCCGACCTGCGCGTGGTCGTCTCCGGCGCGGGAGCCGCAGGGGTCGCCGTCGCGCGCATCCTCCTCGCCGCGGGCGTCGGCGACCTGGCGGTCCTGGACCGCAAGGGGGTCCTGCACTCGTCGCGGACCGACCTGACCCCGGTCAAGCACGCCCTGGCCCGCGACACCGCCGACCGCACCGGCCGGCGTGGCCTCCTGGCCGACGTGATGGCGGGTGCCGAGGTGTACGTCGGGGTCTCCGGTGGCACCGTCCCCGAGGAGACGGTGGCCTCCATGGCCGACCAGGCCATCGTGTTCGGCCTGGCCAACCCGAACCCCGAGGTGCACCCGGACGTCGCCCACCGGCACGCCCGGGTCGTGGCCACCGGGCGCTCGGACTTCCCGAACCAGATCAACAACGTGCTGGCCTTCCCGGGCATCTTCCGCGGCGCGTTCGACGTCCGCGCGACCCGCATTACCGAGGGGATGAAGCTGGCCGCCGCGGACGCTCTCGCGGCGCTGGTCGGGCCGGACCTCGCCGAGGACCACATCGTGCCCTCGCCGTTCGACGGCCGGGTCGGGCCGGCGGTCGCCGGCGCGGTCGCCGCCCCCGCCCGGCGCGACGGGGTCGCCCGGCGCTGACCGCCCGTGCGGCGGCGGACCCGCCGGCGGCGTCGGTAGGCTCCCGGCCATGTTCGCCGTCTACGCCGAGAGCTTCTCCACCGACGACCCGCTGTCCGGCCTGGTGGTGGGCGAGCGCCCCGAGCCCGACGTCCCCGACGGCTGGACCACCGTCACGGTCCGGGCCGCGTCGCTCAACCACCACGACCTGTGGTCGCTGCGCGGCGTGGGTCTGCGGGCGGACGCGCTGCCGATGATCCTGGGCTGCGACGCCGCCGGTCACGACGAGGACGGCAACGAGGTCGTGGTCCACGCGGTGATCGCCCAGCCGTCCTGGATGGGCGACGAGACGCTGGACCCACGACGGTCGCTGCTCAGCGAGCGGTACCAGGGGACCTTCGCCGACCGGGTCGCCGTACCGCGGCGGAACCTGGTGCCGAAGCCCTCCTCGCTGTCCTTCGAGGAGGCGGCCTGCCTGCCCACCGCCTGGCTCACGGCGTACCGGATGCTGTTCACGCAAGGGGGCTGCAAGCCCGGGCAGACCGTGCTGGTCCAAGGGGCCGGTGGCGGGGTGGCCACCGCGCTGGTCGTGCTGGGCCACGCCGCGGGGCTGCGGGTGTGGGCGACCAGCCGCGACGAGGCCAAGCGGGCCCGCGCTCTCGAGCTGGGCGCGCACGAGGTCTTCGAGAGCAACGCCCGGCTCCCCGAGCGCGTCGACGCGGTGATGGAGACGGTGGGGAAGGCGACCTGGTCGCACTCGGTCAAGGCGCTGCGCCCCGGCGGCACGCTGGTCACCAGCGGCACCACCAGCGGCGCGGACCTGGCCAACGCCGAGCTCACCCGGATCTTCTTCCTGCAGCTGCGGGTGGTCGGCTCGACGATGGGCACCCGCGACGACCTGGCCAACCTGGTCGCGCTGCTGGACACCTCCGGGGCCCGCCCGGTGGTCGACCGGGTGCTGCCCATGGAGCAGGCCCGCGACGGCTTCGCGGCCATGGCCGCCGGCGACCTGTTCGGCAAGGTGGTCTTCACCCGCTGACTCCCGCCGAGCCGGCTCATCTTCCCGCTCGAACCGGGCCGAGCCGTCGCATCTTCATCCTGGAAAATGGCCGAACCGGCCCAACTTCCCAGCATCTCACTCCTCGGCAGGCGCGGGCGGCCACAGATGCGACCGGTCGGCGCGCTCGGGGGTGGAGGTTTTGACGGGTCGGCCGGGTTTGGGGGTGGAGGTTGTGACGGGTCGGCGGGGTTGGGGGTGGAGGTTGTGACGGGTCGGCGCTGTTTCGGGAGGGTCAGTCAGTCGTCCTCGTCGTCGAGGCGGGCCAGCCAGGTGGCGAGGCGCTCGACGGCCACCTCGAAGTCGGGGTTGAGGTCGACGAACTCCTGCAACCGGTCGGCGAGCCAGGCCAGGGAGACCTGTTCCTCTCCGCGCCGTTCCTGCAGCTCCTCGATGCCGCGGTCGGTGAAGTACACGGCCGATGAGCTCAGGCGAACGCCTGCTGGACCAGCGCCTCGAGCTCCTGGCGGTGTCTCGACGCCTGGCCAACGGCCGGCGAGCTCGACCGGTCCCGGGACACCCTGGTGAGCGGCAGGGGCAGGTCGGCACCCAGGTTCAGCGCCATGTGCGGCCAGGGGCCCATGTTCGCGGGCTCGTCCTGCACCCAGCACAGCTCGCGCAGCCGCGGGTAGCGCTCGAGCTCGGCGAGCAGCTCGTCGGCCGGGCGCGGGTACAGCTGCTCGAGCCGGACGATCGCGGTCGTGGGGTTGTCGCCCTCCCGCTTCCTGCGCTCGACGACCAGGTCCCAGGTGATCCGCCCGGAGCACAGCAGGACGCGCTCCACCGCGCCCGCGTCGACGTCGGTGTCGCCCATGACGGGCCGGAAGGTGCCCTCGGTGAAGTCGTGCGGCTGGGAGGCCGCCTCCTTGCGCTTGAGCATCGACTTCGGGGTGAACACCACCAGCGGCCGGTGCACGTCGCGCAGGGAGTGCTGGCGCAGCAGGTGGAAGTGGCTGGCCGGGGTCGACGGCTGCGCGACCATGTACGCCTCCTCCGCGGCCGAGGTCAAGAACCGCTCGATGCGCGCGGAGGAGTGGTCTGGCCCCTGGCCCTCGTAGCCGTGCGGCAGCAGCATCACCACGCCGGACTCCTGGCCCCACTTGGTGCGGCCGGAGGTGATGTACTCGTCGATCACGACCTGCGCGCCGTTGACGAAGTCGCCGAACTGCGCCTCCCAGAGCACCAGCGCGTCCGGCCGGGCCACCGAGTAGCCGTACTCGAACCCGAGGGCGGCGTACTCGCTGAGCAGCGAGTCGTAGACGTAGAACTTCGCCTGGTCCTCGGTCAGGTTGGCCAGCGGCGTCCACTCGTCGGCGTTGTGCCGGTCGATGATCGTGGCGAACCGCTGCACGAAGGTCCCGCGCCGGGAGTCCTGGCCGGACAGCCGCACCGGCCGGCCGTCCATGAGCAGCGACGCGAACGCCAGCATCTCGCCGGTGCCCCAGTCGATCGGGCCGTCCATGATGGCCGCCGCCCGGCGCTGCAGCTGCGGCAGCACCTTGGGGTGGACGGTGAAGCCGTCCGGCGGGTTGACGTAGGCCTCCGAGACCCGCTTGAGCACCTCCTTGGAGACGGCGGTGCCGGTCTCCACCACCTCCTTCTCGGGGTAGTCCGGCGCGGTGGTCCAGGCGTCGGGGGTGGCGCCGGCCTCCCGGACCTCGGTGAAGACCCGCTCCAGCTGCTGCTGGTAGTCCCTGAGGACCTGCTCGGCCTCGTCGACGGTGATGTCGCCGCGCCCGACCAGGGACTCGGTGTAGAGCCTGCGCACCGAGCGCTTCTGCTCGATCAGGTCGTACATCAGCGGCTGGGTGTACGACGGGTCGTCGCCCTCGTTGTGACCGCGGCGGCGGTAGCAGACCAGGTCGATCACGACGTCCTTCTTGAACGCCTGGCGGTACTCGAAGGCCAGCCGGGCCACCCGGATGCACGCCTCGGGGTCGTCGCCGTTGACGTGGAAGATCGGCGCCTGCACCATCCGGGCCACGTCGGTGCAGTACAGCGACGACCGCGACGACGCCGGTGAGGTGGTGAAGCCGACCTGGTTGTTGACGATCACGTGGATGGTGCCGCCGGTGCGGTAGCCGCGCAGCTGGGAGAGGTTGAGCGTCTCGGCGACCACACCCTGCCCGGCGAACGCGGCGTCGCCGTGGACGAGCAGGGGGAGCACCGGGAACTCGGCACCGCGGTCGAGCATGTCCTGCTTGGCGCGCGCGATGCCCTCGAGGACGGGGTCGACGGCCTCGAGGTGGGAGGGGTTCGCGGCGACGGACACCTTGATGGTGTCCCCGGAGCCGGCGCTGAACGACCCCTCGGCGCCGAGGTGGTACTTCACGTCGCCGGAGCCCTGAACGGTCCGCGGGTCGATGTTGCCCTCGAACTCGCGGAAGATCTGGTTGTAGGACTTCCCGACGATGTTGGCCAGCACGTTGAGCCGGCCACGGTGGGCCATGCCGATGCAGACCTCGTCGAGCTTGGCCTCCGCCGACGCTTCGCAGAGCTCGTCGATGAGCGGGATCGTGGTCTCGCCGCCTTCCAGGCTGAACCGCTTCTGCCCGACGAACTTGGTCTGCAGGAAGGTCTCGAACGCCTCCGCCTGGTTGAGCTTGAGCAGGATGCGCAGCTGCTCCTCGCGCGGTGGCTTCACGTGCGGCTGCTCCACCCGCTGCTGGATCCACCGGCGCTGCTCGGGGTCCTGGATGTGCATGTACTCGATGCCCAGGGTGCGGCAGTAGGAGTCGCGCAGGATGCCGAGGATCTGGCGCAGCTTCATGAACCGGCGGCCCTCGCCGCCGAACGACCCGGTGGCGAACTCGCGGTCGAGGTCCCACAGCGTGAGCCCGTGCGACTCGATCTCCAGATCCGGGTGGCTGCGCTGCTGGTACTCCAGCGGGTCGGTGTCGGCCATCATGTGGCCGCGCACCCGGTAGGCGTGGATCAGCTCGAGGATCCTGGCCTGCTTGCTGATCTCGTCGTCGTGCGAGGTCGAGATGTCCGCGGCCCACCGGATCGGCTCGTAGGGTATCCGCAACGCGCGGAAGATCTCGTCGTAGAAGCCCTCCTCGCCGAGGATGAGCCCGTGGATGCGGCGCAGGAACTCCCCGGACTGCGCGCCCTGGATCACCCGGTGGTCGTACGTCGAGGTCAGCGTCATGATCTTGCTGACGGCGTTGCGGGTCAGCGTCTCGGTGGACGCGCCCTGGAACTCCGGTGGGTAGTCCATCGACCCGACCCCGAGGATGCAGCCCTGGCCCTTCATCAGCCGGGGGACCGAGTGGTTGGTGCCGATGGTGCCCGGGTTGGTCAGGCTGATCGTCGTGCCGACGAAGTCGGAGACCTCGAGCTTGCCGCCCCGGGCCTTGCGGACCAGGTCCTCGTAGGCGGTCCAGAACGCCGCGAACTCCATCGTCTCCGCGGCCTTGATCGACGGCACGAGCAGCTGGCGCGTGCCGTCCGGCTTGGGCAGGTCGATGGCCAGGCCGAGGTTGACGTGCCTGGGCTGGATCAGGGTCGGCTTGCCGTCGAGGACGTCGAAGCCGTTGTTCATCTCCGGCAGGTCCTTGAGCGCCTTCACCATCGCCCAGCCGATCAGGTGGGTGAAGGACACCTTGCCGCCGCGCGCGCGGGCGAGGTGGTTGTTCACCACGATCCGGTTGTCGATGAGCAGCTTGACGGGCACGGACCGGACGCTCGTCGCGGTCGGGACGGTGAGGCTCTGGTCCATGTTGGCCGCGGTGCGCGCGGGGGCGCCGCGCAGCGGGGTCAGCACCGGCCCCTCCGCCGTGCCGGGAGGCACGGCCGGCAAGTGCTCCTTCGGCACCGGCGAGGTGGTCCGCGGGGCCGGGCGGTCCGCGCGGCGCGCGGTCGCCTTCGCGGGAGCCGCTGCGACGGGCTTCGCCGCTGCGCCGGCCTGGGCGGGGGGCTTGGCGGTCGGCTGGGTGGGCGGCCGGGCGGGGGACTTGCGGTCGGGCGGGGCTGCGGACGGGGCCCGCGGGGTCGAGGCGGGAGCCGCCGCGCCGGAGCCGGGAGCCGACGCCGGGCCGGAGGTCTCGCCCGGACTGGTCCGACGGCCGGGAGCCGTCCCCGACGGCGGGGCTCCGTTGGCGCCGGTCACCTTCTCGGAGCCTGCGGAGGAGAAGTAGGCGCCCCACTCGGGGTCCACGCTCGTCGGGTCCTGCTGGTAGCGCTCGAACATCTCCTCGACGAGCCACTGGTTGGCTCCGAACGCCGATGCGGGGTCCTGCGGGTTGTCCTGTCCAGACTCGGCCACGGTCTGACTCGCCTCTTCCGACGTGCAAAACGGTCCACGTACAGGGCGCTGTCCGCCCCGTCCCAGGCTAGACCCTTGCCCAGCGGACGGCGTGCCACTCGCGCTGAGCTTGGGCGACCCCGCAGGATGCTTCCATGCGCCGACGCGTCTCGTCCCTGAGCCGGCAGGCCCTGGATGCCGTGCTGGCCTGCCTCGTCGCCGCCGGGCTCCTGGCCGTCACCGTGTCGGCCTGCACCACCAGCGACCAGCCGGACCAGCCGGACCGGCCGGTCGCCGACGGCGCGCCACCCGCCGGGGACGAGTCCACGCCGGTGCCGGTGGACGTGCGGGTCCGCGTGACGCGGGTGTCGGGAGCGCTCCCGGCGGCGCGCCGCGAGGCGGTGGCGGCCCAGGTCCGCCGGGTGCTGGACGGGTACGTCCGGTCGGCGTACCTGGACCAGGACGGTACCGCCGCCGCCACGCGCAGCGCCCGGGCGGCTGGTCCGGCAGGGGCCTTCGCGGCCTTCACGCCCGACGCCGCGCGGCAGGCGCAGGGCGACCGGGACGTCCTCACCAGTAGCGGCTTCGGTGCGGCATCGTCGGTGCGGCCGGTGCAGGCCACCGCGCTCCTCTCGGTCCTCTCGCCCAAGGGGCACGTCGTCGGGGCCACCGCCCAGACCACGCTGCGCTTCGCGGTGACCGACGACGACGGCGCAACCCGGCGACGGCTGGTGCGCGGCAGGCTGCTGCTGACGCCGACCGCGCAGGGCTGGCGGATCTTCGGCTACGAGCTCACCGCGCCGGCGGGAGCGGAGCGGTGAGGCGGGTGAGCGCTCTGGTGCCGGGCCTGCGGACCTGCCGACGGGTGCTCGCGCTCGCCGTCGTGCTCGTCCTGACCGTGCTGCTCGTGCCAGACGCCTCCGTCCGCACGCCGGACGCGGCGCTGGTGCGGCTGGAGCGGGTGCGCGGCGTGGACACCCCGAGGCCCGGGCACATCGTCTGGGTCCTGATGCTCGGCTCCGACGCGCGGCCCGGCGAGAACCCGCTCCGCACCCGCGCCGACGCCATCCAGCTGGTCGGGGTGAACCTGCGCACGGGCGCCGGGACGGTCATCGGCATCCCGCGTGACTCGTGGGTGCCGATCCCGGGGGCGGGGTCGAACCGGATCAACGCCGCGCTGTACTACGGAGGACCGGAGGCCATGGGCCAGGCGGTGGCCGACCTGGTGGGGATCCGCCCCGACTACGTGTTCACCTCGCCGTTCCTCGGGCTGATCCGCATGGTCGACATGATCGGTGGCATCACGGTGCGCTCCCGGCTGGCGTTCACCGACGACAACATGGAGGGCAGCGTCCGGCAGGGCCGCAACCGGCTCGACGGCGACCAGGCGCTGTTCTTCTCGCGCGCCCGTCACTACCTGCCCCGCGGCGACTTCGACCGGTCGGCCAACCAGCAGGAGACGCTGCGCGGCATCCTGCGGGAGGTGCGCGCGCACTCCGGCGACCCGGGGTTCATGGAGCGCGCCCTGCTCTCGGTGCTGCGCAACCTCTTCACGGGGCTGCCGCCCAAGGACGTCTACCGGCTCGCCCAGGCGGCCACCGCGGTCGACCCGGCCAAGCTGAAGGGCTGCGTGCTGAACGGCAGCTTCGGGACGGTCGGGGGTGCGAGCATCATCTTCCCCGACACGGCGCAGGCCCGCCGGCTCGGCGACGACGCCCGGATGGACGCCACCTTGGACGGTGGCTGCTGACTCCCGGCGAACGAACCGGCGGTCGGGTGGTTGGCTTCGTGACGCTCGCAAGCTCGCTCCTCAGCCCGAGTCGAGACGGGCTCGCTCGCGGTTCCCGAGGAGGGCGACGAAGGAGCCCGTCTCGAAGGGCGCCCTCCTCGACCACCGGGGTTCGTCGCTGGTCGGGGGGCCGGAGAGTCGCGGGGAGTGCGTAGAGTTGCGTTTGCGCAGCCAGGGTTGTGCGCCCCCGGTAGGATTCGAACCTACGCACCCGCCTCCGGAGGGCGGTGCTCTATCCCCTGAGCTACGGGGGCCCACGGGTGCGGGGGCAAGCGTACCTGACCGTGCGGCGCGTGGCGCCGGTGTCGACGGGGGGTGAGGGTGACCGCTCGGGTGCTTCGAGCACTCGTGGTGGACGACTCGGCGGTCATCCGTGAGCTCATCGCCGTCAACCTGGAGCTGGAGGGCTTCGAGGTGGTGTGCGCCGCCGACGGGCTGACCGCCCTGCGGCTGGCCGCCGAAGCGCGTCCCGACGTGGTCACCCTGGACGTCCAGATGCCCCGGCTCTCCGGGCTGGACACGCTGCGCCGGCTCCGGGCCGACCCGGCCACCGCGCAAGTACCGGTGGTGATGGTCTCCGGGCGGTTCCAGCCCGACGACGTGGCGCGCGGCCGCGACGCCGGCGCGGACGACTACGTCGCCAAGCCGTTCGAGCCGGCGGACCTGGTCCGGACGGTGCGGCGCTGGGCCGAGGGTGGCCGCGGACCGCTGTCGGCCTGAGCCCGGATCCGCCGCTCTGTCGCCTACTGCGCGCCACCATTCGGGCGCGCCGGCGGCGTTGCCGACGCTTGACAGACGCCCCGGTATGACTTCGCGCCGGCGCCTTGCCATCACACCCGCCTGGTGACGCTCGCTACGGCGGCCCTCGGCGGATCCAGGCTGAGGCGACCCGCGGACGCGCCCGAAGCCCGCCGATACCCTGGTCCGGTGACTCCCGAGCAGCTCTCCGAAGCCATCGTGGCCGCCCTGTCCGAGCTGGCCGGGCGTGGCGCGGTGACGCTGGCCGAGCTGCCCCGCAGCGTCGTCGTGGAGCGGCCCAAGGTCCGCGAGCGCGGCGACTACGCCACCAACGTCGCGCTGCGGCTGGCGAAGCAGGCCGGCCTGCCGCCGCGGGACCTCGCGGCGATGCTCGCCGAGGAGCTCTCCGGCGCCGCCGGCATCGCCTCGGCGGAGGTCGCCGGGCCCGGGTTCCTCAACATCCGGATCGAGAGCGGCGCCCAGGGCGAGGTGGCCAGGCGGGTCGTCCAGGCGGGGGCGGCGTACGGCTCGTCGGCCCTGTACGCCGGCCAGCGGATCAACCTCGAGTTCGTCTCCTCCAACCCGACCGGTCCCATCCACCTCGGCGGCACGCGGTGGGCGGCGGTCGGTGACGCGCTGGGCCGGCTCTTCGAGGCCGCCGGGGCCGACGTCACCCGCGAGTACTACTTCAACGACCACGGCGCCCAGGTCGACCGGTTCGCGCTCTCGCTGCTCGCCGCCGCGCGGGGAGAGCCCGCGCCCGAGGGTGGCTACGGCGGCCAGTACGTCGCCGACATCGCCGAGGCCGTCGTTGCGCGGAAGCCAGGCGTGCTCGACCTCCCCGACGACCAGGCGCAGGAGGTGTTCCGGTCCGACGGCGTCGCGATGATGTTCGAGGAGGTCAAGCAGTCCCTCCACGACTTCGGCGTCGACTTCGACGTCTACTTCCACGAGAACGACCTGCACGAGTCCGGGGCGGTCAAGCGCGCGGTCGAGCGGCTCACCGAGCTGGGCAACATCTACCAGAAGGACGGCGCGCTCTGGCTGGCCTCCGCGCAGTTCGGCGACGACAAGGACCGGGTCGTCGTCAAGTCCGACGGGCAGGGGTCGTACCTGTCCGGCGACCTCGCCTACTACCTGGACAAGCGCGAGCGGGGCTTCGACCGGTGCCTGATCATGCTCGGCGCCGACCACCACGGGTACGTCGGCCGGATGATGGCCATGTGCGCCGCCTTCGGCGACCGGCCGGGGGAGAACCTGGAGATCCTCATCGGACAGATGGTGAACCTGGTGTCGCACGGCGAGCCGCTGCGGATGTCGAAGCGGGCCGGCACGGTCATCACGCTCGAGGACCTGGTCGGCGCACTGGGCAGGGACGCCGCGCGGTACGCGCTCGCCCGCTACAGCACCGACGCCACCATCGACATCGACCTGGACCTGTGGACCCAGGCCAGCAACGAGAACCCGGTCTACTACGTGCAGTACGCCCACGCCCGGCTCAGCTCGATCCTGCGAAACGCCGCCGAGCTCGGCATCGAGGTGGGGACCGACCGGTTCGACCCGTCGCTGCTCTCCCACGACCGCGAGGGCGACCTGCTGCGCGCCCTGGCGGAGTACCCGCGCGTGGTCCGGGCGGCGGCCCAGCTCCGGGAGCCACACCGGGTCGCGCGCTACCTGGAGGACACGGCGGCGCGGTTCCACAGGTTCTACGACGTGTGCCGGGTGCTGCCGCTCGGCGACGAGCCGGTGAGCGACCTGCATCGCGCGCGGTTGCTGCTGGTCGCGGCCACGCGCGTCGTGTTCGAGGGCGGGCTGGACCTGCTCGGCGTGTCCGCCCCGGAGCGGATGTAGGAGCCGGCGCGGGATGAGGGCGCACGAGGCGGGCGCGCTGCACGCCGACATCAACGTGCGCGGCCCCTCGTGGCTGCCCGAGCCGTCGGACGTCAACGCCCTGGAGCCCCTGCTGTGGTCGTCCTCGGCGCACAAGAACGCCGACGGCGCCCTGGTCGTGGGCGGGGTGGACCTGCGCGACCTCGCGCGCGAGTACGGCACCCCGGCGTACGTGCTCGACGAGGAGGACCTGCGCGCCCGGGCCCGCGCGTTCCGGGAGGCGTTCGCCGGCTACGACGTCTACTACGCCGGCAAGGCGTTCCTGTGCGTCGCCGTCGCGCGGTGGGTCGCCGAGGAGGGCCTGTGCCTGGACGTGTGCACCGGCGGCGAGCTCACCGTGGCCGAGCGCGCGGGCATCGACTCCGCCAGGCTCGGCTTCCACGGCAACAACAAGAGCGTCCGGGAGCTCTTCCGCGCCCTCGAGATCGGCGTGGGGCGGATCATCGTGGACTCCTTCGACGAGCTGGACCGGCTGACCCACCTGGCCCACGAGCTCGGCCGGACCGCCCCGGTGATGGTCCGGGTGACCGCGGGGGTCGAGGCGCACACCCACGAGTACATCGCCACCGCTCACGAGGACCAGAAGTTCGGGTTCTCGATCAGTGGCGGCGACGCCATGGCCGCCGTACGACGGGTGCAGGAGACCCCCGGTCTGCGGCTGCTGGGGCTGCACAGCCACATCGGCTCCCAGATCTTCGACACCGCGGGGTTCGAGGTGGCCGCCCGCCGCGTGCTGGCCCTGCACGCCCAGGTCAGCGACGAGCTCGGCGTGACCATGCCGGAGCTCGACCTCGGTGGCGGGTTCGGCATCGCCTACACCAGCCAGGACGACCCCGCGGACCCGGCCCAGCTGGCGACCGAGCTGACCAAGATCGTCGAGCACGAGTGCCGCGCGCTCGGCGTGGCGGTGCCGCGGCTGTCGGTGGAGCCGGGCCGCGCCGTCGTCGGCCCGGCGGTGTGCACCCTCTACACCGTCGGCACGGTGAAGCCGGTCGAGCTCGACGCCGGGGCGGTGCGCGCCTACGTCTCCGTCGACGGGGGGATGAGCGACAACATCCGCACCGCCCTGTACGACGCCGACTACTCCGCCACGCTGGCCTCCCGGCGGTCCGATGCCGCTGCGGCGCTGGCCCGGGTGGTCGGCAAGCACTGCGAGGCGGGGGACATCGTGGTCAAGGACGAGCTCCTGCCCGGTGACGTCGCGCCGGGCGACCTGCTCGCCGTGCCGGCCACGGGCGCCTACTGCCGTTCGATGGCCTCGAACTACAACCACACCCCCCGTCCGCCGGTCATCGCCGTGCGCGACGGCCGCTCGCGGGTGCTGGTGCGCCGCGAGACCGAGGAAGACCTGATGGCGTTGGACCTGGAGTGATCTGGGGAGCCGCGGCAGCGGCACGGTCCGCACCGCGGAGCCGGCGACCGGCGGCGAACGACAGTCTCGCTGCGGGCGCGCCGACATGCTGGTCGACCCGGCCCCGATGACCCCC
>JBIOUF010000009.1:0-9255 GCA_044866695.1 Nocardioidaceae bacterium
TCTACCCGCGCTCCTTGGACCTCGACGTGGTCTCCGCGCTGGTCCAGCTGGTCGCGGCGCCGTCGAGCCTGGCCACGACGATCCGGCTCATGGCCGGGCTGGAGCTGGTCACCGAGGGGTTCGCCGAAGGTCAGGTCGGCTCCTCTGCGATGCCGCACAAGATGAACACGCGCTCCTGCGAGCGGGTAGGCGGGCTCGCGGTGGTCCTGCGAGGACACCTCTCGATGGTCGGCGAGCTGGCCGGTGGCCAGTGGAACGAGGGCGACGTCTGGTGCTCCGTCGTACGCCGGGTGGCCCTGCCGGACGCGTTCTTCGCCACCGACGGGCTGCTGCGGACCTTCCTCACGGTGCTGGAGGAGTTCGGGGCCTTCCCGGCCGTCGTGCAGCGCGAGCTGGACCGCTACCTGCCCTTCCTGGCCACCACGAAGGTGCTGATGGCGGCCGTGCGGCGCGGCGTCGGCCGGGAGACCGCGCACGAGGCGGTCAAGGACGCCGCGGTCGCCACCGCGCTCGACCTGCGTCGCGGCCGGGCGGACAACGACCTGTTCGCCCGCCTGGCCGCGGACCCGCGCCTCGGCCTGTCCGCGCAGGAGCTGGCCGGACTGGTCGCGGAGCCGATCGACTTCACCGGGGCCGCCGTGGACCAGGTGCGCGCCGTGGTCCGCAGGGTCGAGCAGGTCGTTGCGCGGCACCCCGCCGCCGCGGCGTACTCGCCCGGCCCGATCTTGTAGGAGCGGTGGTTGAGGAGGGCGAGCTTGCGGGCCCGTCTCGAAACCGCCGGCGCATGGGCTCAGGTAGTGCCATGGTGCAGCGGTCTCGAGACGCCTCCGCTGGCGCTCCGGCTCCTCGACCAGCGGGTGTCTCGAGACGCCTCCGCTAGCGCTCCGGCTCCTCGACCAGCGGCGCTCTCAGACCGCCGTGGTCGGCCCGCGCAACGGCCAGCCGCGGGCGACCAGCGCGGCGGCGACGGCCTCCTCGTCCTGAGGGATGGGCGCCTGCCGGACCGGGACGCCGCCGTGGTCGTAGAACACCAACAGGACCAGTGCCCGCGAGTCGTCGCGCAGCCAGGCCACCGCGCCGACGTCGCGGCGGCGTACCGACCACGAGCTGCGGTCGTACCCCACCCGGCTGCGCACCTCGTCCCGGGTGACCGTGAGCACGTCCGGGCGCGACACCAGCAGCGCCATCAGCCCCCAGCAGACCAGGGCGACCCCGGCGACCAGGAGCGGCGGCACGGTCGGGTCCTCCACCACGGCCATCCGCCAGGTGAGCAGCCCGGCCACCAGGAGGACGGGCACGGACAGGCAGCCGACCAGCCGGAGGCGCAGCCCGAGCCGGTCCCGCACCACGATCGGCGCGTCGTCCCGGGACGGCGCCGGACCCTGGTCGGCCGGCTCCGCCGTCGCGGACGCCTCCACGGGCAGCTGTGCGGCGTAGGCCTGGAGCCGCAGCCGCTCCGGGGTGCTGCCGAGGTCGGCCAGGCTGCCCAGCGACATGGTGTCGGCCGGCGCGCCCGGCGCGTGGGCGAGCACGACGACCAGCCGGGGGTCCGGGTCTCCCGACAGCCGCAGTCCGGCGACCTGGGCGCGAGGCAGCACCAGCTCGTGCTCGTGTGCGGCCTCGTCGCGCCAGACCAGCCCGGCCGGCTCGACGTGCAGCGCACCCCCTGGGATGCGCTGCCGGAAGCCCGGCTCGCCGGTCGGCCCACCGGTCACGAACACCTCCCCCGAGAGCGGGTGTAGGAGACCGAGGGTAGAGGTCAGTGGATCGCCACCGGCGGCTGGCCCTGGTCGTCGAGGTAGTGGGACTCCTCGTGCTTGCGGGGCAGGAAGAACACCGGGACCAGGGTCAGCACTACCAGCACCCAGGCGACCCAGTACGTCTGCGCGAACGCGTCGGCCGCCGCGTCGAGCCCTCGTTCGACGAGCTCGACCGGCAGGCCGAGCTTGTCGAAGATCGCCGGCTGTGTGTTCGACATGATGGCGGCCTGCGCCTCGGTGAGGCCGTCCGGGAAGCCCGGGAGCTGGTCGGTGCCCGGGATCACCTTCGACGCGTTCAGGTGGTTGGTCAGCAGCACCGACGTCATCGCCACGCCGACCGAGCTGGCGATCTGCTGGGTGATGTTGAGCAGCGTCGACCCCCGCGCGACCTCGTGCGACTTCAGGGTGCGCAACGCGCTGGTGAACAGCGGCATCATCGTGCCGCCCATGCCCAGGCCCAGCACGACCAGGCAGACGATGATGAACCCGTACGACGTGTCCGCCTCGAGCTGGGTGAGGCCGAACATGCCGATGATGACGAGCACCATCCCGAACGGCACGATCCGGCCAACCGGCATCTTGTCCATCAGGCGGCCGGCGATCGGCATGGTGACCATGGCGCCGAGGCCCTGCGGGGCGACCAGCAGGCCGGCTTGCAGGGTGGACTCGCCGCGGACCTGCTGGAAGTACGTCGGCACCAGCAGCAGCCCGCCGAAGAACGCCGCGGCGAACATGAACATGGTGATCACCGACACCGCGAGGTTGCGGTCGCGGAACAGCCGCAGGTCCAGCAGCGGGTGCTCGGGGCGGAACGAGTGCCACACGAACCCCAGCATCAAGACGACGCCCACCAGCATCGACACCCAGACGCGGGGCGCGGAGAAGTCGCCCCCCTCCGCCGGCAGCGAGGAGACACCGAAGAGGAACAGGGCCAGCCCCGGCGACATAAGCGCCATGCCGAGGAAGTCGAAGGACTCCGACGGCTGAGGGTTGTCCGGCTCCAGGACCCGCCATGCGTAGACCAGCGCGATGATGCCCAGCGGCAGGTTGATCAGGAAGATCCAGTGCCAGCTCGCAGTCTGGATCAGCCAGCCGCCCAGGATCGGGCCCATGATCGGCCCGAGCAGCATCGGCACGCCCATGATGGCCATCAGCCGGCCCATCCGGTGCGGGCCGGCGGCCCTGGTCATGATGGTCATGCCGAGCGGCATCAGCATGCCGCCGCCGAGGCCCTGCAGCACCCGGAAGCCGATCAGCGCGTTGATGCTCCATGCCGTCGCGCACAGCGCCGAGCCGGTGGTGAACAGGAAGATCGCGATCATGTAGGTCCGCTTGGTGCCGAACCGGTCGGCGGCCCAACCGGTCATCGGGATCACCGTGGCCAGGGCGAGGGTGTACGCCGTCACGGTCCACGCCACGTGGGAGTAGGCGATCTCCTCCCCCCCGCTGCTGAACTCGGCCTGGAACGTCGGCAGGGCGACGTTGACCACGGTGATGTCGAGGATCGACATGATCGCCCCGAGGATCACCACGCCGGCGATCTTGAGGACCGCGGCGTCGATGTCGTCGGGGTAGTCCGGGTGGGTGAGCCGGCCGTTGGGCTGGGACGTCATGAGGCCCCCTTGTGCGCATCTCTGGGGTGGTCGAGGTGGTGTCGAGGTGGCTGCCGGTCGTTGCAGCCGTCGACGTAAGGCTAATCGGGCCGGCCACCGGATTATTCCCGCGCCAGGCTCGCAGCCACCACAGCCCGGTGGTGAGTAGGGTCACCGCCATGAGAGCCGTCCCCGGCCGGCCCGAGGCGCCGCGCGTCGAGGGCGCCGTCCACGTGCACTCGGGCAAGGTGCGCGACCTGTACCGCCTCTCCGACGGCCGGCTGCTGATGGTCGCCAGCGACCGGATCTCCGCGTTCGACTGGGTGCTGCCCACGACCATCCCGGACAAGGGCGAGCTGCTCACCCGCATGTCGCTGTGGTGGTTCGGCCAGCTCGGCCACCTGGTGCCGACCCACGTGCTCTCCACCGACGTGCCGGAGGCCGTGCGCGGCCGGGCGGTGGTCTGCGAGCCGCTGGACATGGTCGGCGTGGAGTGCGTGGCGCGGGGCTACCTCACCGGCAGCGGCCTGGCCGACTACCGGGCGAGCGGGCAGGTGTGCGGGGTGCGGCTGCCGCCGGGGCTGCGGGACGGCAGCCGGCTCGACCAGCCGATCTTCACCCCGGCGACCAAGGCGCCCCAGGGTCAGCACGACCAGAACGTCACGCTGGAGCAGGTCGCGACGCACATCGGCGGCGACACCGCCGGGGAGCTCGAGGCGCTGACCCTGGCGATCTACGGACACGGGGAGCGGGTGGCCGCGGAGTGCGGGATCGTGGTGGCGGACACCAAGCTGGAGTTCGGCCGCCGCCGCGACGGCACGATCGTGCTCGCCGACGAGGTGCTCACCCCGGACTCCTCGCGGTTCTGGCCGGCCGACGGCTGGCAGCCCGGCCGGCCACCGCCGTCGTACGACAAGCAGATCGTGCGGGACTGGCTGGCCTCGCCCGCGAGCGGCTGGGACCGGGGCAGCGGCGAGCCTCCACCGCCGCTGCCCGGCGAGGTCGTCGAGCGCACCCGCCGGCGCTACGTCGAGGTCTTCGAGCGGCTCACCGGCGAGGTCTTCTAGCCCCGCGAAGCCGCCCTGCGCGTCCCCGGGTTGGGCTACGTTGGGGCATCTCTTCGCGACCCGTGACGGAGGCGAGACGTGCTCAACCTGGCCGTGCTGCTCGAAGACAGCGCCCGCAAGTTCCCCACCCGCGAGGCGGTGGTCCTCGGCGACACCCGGCTCACCTACGCCCAGGTGGACGCGGCGGCCAACCAGGTGGCGAACCTGCTGGTCTCCCGGGGACTGAAGCCCGGCGACGCGGTCGCGCTGACCTGCCCCAACCTGCCGTACTTCCCGATCGTCTACTACGGCATCCTCAAGGCCGGGTGCACGGTGGTCCCGCTCAACGTGCTCCTCAAGGGCCGGGAGATCGCCTACCACCTCGCCGACTCCGGCGCCCGGGCGTACTTCTGCTTCCAGGGGACCCCCGAGCTGCCGATGGGCACCGAGGGGTTCGCCGGCTTCGGGCAGTCCGACGGCTGCGAGCACTTCTTCATGGTGACCGCCGACCCGACCGCCCCCTCGCCGGTCGACGGCACCGAGACGATGGGCGAGGCGGTTCGCGGCCAGAGCCCGTACTTCGAGTCGATGGTCACCACCGAGACCGACACCGCGGTGGTCCTCTACACCAGCGGTACGACGGGGCAGCCCAAGGGCGCCGAGCTGACCCACTCCAACCTGGTGCTCAACGCGCTGGAGAGCTCGCGCATGCTCGGTGCCCGGGTCGGCGAGCGGCACATCCTCGCGTTGCCGCTGTTCCACTCCTTCGGGTCGACGGTGCAGATGAACGCCGGCTTCGGCAGCGCCGCGACCCTGTACCTGGTGCCGCGGTTCGACCCGCAGGTGGTGCTGTCCCTGCTGCAGACCGAGGACATCACGTTCTTCGCCGGCGTGCCGACGATGTACTGGGGACTGCTCGGGGCGCTGGCCGGCGACGCGGACGTGGACGTGGAGCGCATCGCCGGCAACATGCACATCGCGGTGTCCGGCGGGTCGAGCCTGCCGCTGGAGATCCTCAGGGAGTTCAAGGCCAGGTTCGGAGTCGACATCATGGAGGGCTACGGGCTCTCCGAGACCTCGCCGGTGGCGACGTTCAACCAGAAGGACCGGCCGCCCAAGCCGGGCTCCATCGGCTACCCGATCTGGGGCGTCGAGGTGAAGCTCGTCGACGACGACTGGAACCTCGTCGAGGGACCGGACCAGGTCGGCGAGATCGCGATCAAGGGACACCTGGTGATGAAGGGCTACCGGGGGCGGCCCGACGCGACCGCCGAGGTCATGAAGGACGGCTGGTTCCGCACCGGGGACCTGGCCCGCTGCGACGAGGACGGCTTCTACTTCATCGTCGACCGGGCCAAGGACATGATCATCCGCGGCGGGTTCAACGTGTACCCGCGGGAGGTCGAGGAGGTCCTGATGACTCACCCCGCGGTCTCGCTCGCGGCCGTCGTCGGCGTCCCGCACCCCTCCCACGGCGAGGAGGTCAAGGCCTACGTGATCAGGCAGCCCGGCGCCGAGCTCACCGACGACCAGCTGGTCGCCTGGTGCAAGGACACCATGGCCGCCTACAAGTACCCGCGGATCGTGGAGTTCCGCGACAGCCTGCCGATGACCGCGACGGGGAAGATCCTCAAGCGCGAGCTGACCTGACCGCGCGCTGAAAGCGGGCTGAAAGCGGGGGCGCCTAGCGTCCCTGCCATGACCGAGCACCTGACCACCGGCTGGGAGCCCCTGGGCGACCTACCCGTCGGCGACACCGTCGTCCGCCGCTACCTGCACCACCTGGCCGAGTTCTTCACCTCCGCCGGCGAGGCGATGGGCGGACGTTCGGTCAGGGACGCCGACCTGGCCGTCGGCAACCCCGGCCGGCCGGCGAGCCTGATGAGCTCCGCGGTCCTGCTCGCCCCCGTCGAGGGGCCGCACGGCTGGGCCGACGTGCTGCACCGGGTCGAGGTCGGGGCCAAGCGGGACCAGCCGGCGGCGACGTACCTGTGGAGCGCCTGGCCCACCCCGGACCTGACCGGTGAGGGCTGGGAGCTGGTCGGCCATCCGCCCATGCTGGTCCGTCAGCCCGGCGGGCCGGTCCCTCCGGCCGCGCCGGTGGACGTCCGGCCGGTCACCGACGCCGCCGGCGTCGAGGACTGGTCCCGGGTGGCCGCCGAGGGCTACCCGATGCCCGACCTGCTGCCGTACCGTCCCGGCGCGCTGTTCGACGAGCGGATCCTGGCCGACCCGCGGTGGCGGCTCTGGGTCGGGTACGCCGACGGGCGGCCGGTGTCGGTGGGCACGCTGTTCGTCGCGCACGGCTTCGCCCAGCTCGCCCTGGGCGTCACCCGCCCCGAGCACCGCGGACGCGGGTTCTGGCACGCGATGCTGCGCGCGCGCCTGCTCGCCGCGCCCGACCTGCTCAGCGGCTCGGTGTTCAGCGACGACAGCCGCCCCGGGATCGAGCGCCTCGGCTACCTGCCGGTCACCCGGTTCACCCTGTGGCGCCGCGTCTTCGGCTCGCCCGACCAGCCCAAATAATATCGACTACACAAGAAATGAGGGACGACATGACCAGCACGACCGAACTGACGCCGGACGACACCGTCACCGCCGAGGCGTTCGCCGAGCGGCTCTTCGCCTCCGGGCTCGGGGCCATCGAGACCCTGAGCGTCTACCTCGGTGACCAGCTGGGGTGGTACCGCGCGCTCACCCTCGACGGCCCGCTGACCGCGGCGGAGCTGGCCCGGGCGACCGGCACCGACGAGCGGTACGCCCGGGAGTGGCTCGAGCAGCAGGCCGTGTACGGGATCGTGTCCACCGACCCGAGCCGGCCCGCCGACGAGCGGCGCTTCGAGCTCCCCGCTGGAGCCGCCGAGGCGCTCACCGACCACGACAGCCTGGCCTTCCTCGGACCGCTCGGCCGGTTCGTGGTGGCCGCCGCGCGGCGGATGCCCGAGCTGCTCGAGGCCTACCGCACCGGCGGCGGGGTGAGCTGGGACCAGTTCGGGGACGACGCGCGGACCGCCCAGGCCGACCTGAACCGGCCGTGGTTCGAGCACCAGCTGCCAGGCGCGCTCGGCTCGGTCCCGCACCTGCACGCGATCCTGAGCACTCCCGGCGCCCGCATCGCCGAGGTCGGCTTCGGGGCCGGCTGGGCGTCCGTCGCGCTCGCCCGCGCGTACCCCGAGGCCCGGTTCGACGGCTACGAGGTCGACCGGCCGTCGGTGGAGATGGCTCGGCGCAACGCGGCGGAGGCCGGGGTCGCCGACCGGGTGAGGTTCCACCTCGTGGACGGCGAGGACATCGCCGAGGAGGCCACCTTCGACGCGGCGTTCGCCTTCGAGTGCGTGCACGACATGGCGCAGCCGGTCGACGTGCTCGCGTCGGTGCGGGCCGCGGTCCGTCCGGGCGGCGTGGTCGTGGTGATGGACGAGGCGGTCGCCGAGGAGTTCACCGCACCCGGCGACGAGCTGGAGAAATTCATGTACGGCGCCAGCATCTTGATCTGCCTGCCGGACGGACGGTCCCACACCCCGTCCGCCGCGACCGGGACGGTGATGCGCCCCGCCACCTTGGCGGAGTACGCCCGCCGGGCGGGCTTCGAGCACGTGCGGGTCCTGCCCATCGACGGCTTCTCGTTCTTCAGGTTCTACGAGCTCCGCTCGTAGGGCCTCGGGCGAAGCCCGAGGACAGCCGACTCGGCGCGACCTCCCCCTTCGGCGCGTACCGGCCCCGGGAGGTTGTGCCGGGTCGGCGTCCTGCAGCGGGGAGGTCGCGCCGGGTCGGGGTGGTTCAGCGGGGAGGTCGCGCCGGGTCGGGGTGGTTCGGCGGGGAGGTCGAGCCGGGTCGGGGTGGTTCAGCGGGGAGGTTGTGCCGGGTCGGCGGGGTGGGTGGGGTCAGCAGTGGGGGCGGGGTCGGCAGTGGGGGCGGGGTCAGTGGTGGGGGCGGTGGGTTCGGTGGTGGGGGCAGGGGTGAGCAGGGACAGCGCGTGCTCGACGAGGCGGTCGCGGGGGAGGGCGGCGCCTCGGGCGAGGGCGGCGTGGTAGTCGCGGGGGCCGAGCCGGTCCACCAGGGCGGCGCGCACGTCGCGCAGCCGGTCGGCCTCCGCGCCGTACACCGGAGCGGCGCCGTCGGCGGCGTCCACCGCGCCCGCGACGACGGCCGCGTCGGTGTCCAGGCCCAGCCGGGCGAGCAGGACGACCAGGTTGCGCAGGGTCGTCCACTGGTGGGTCCAGTTGCCGGCGCGGTGCCAGTGCTCGACGGCCCGGCGGAACAGCGGCACCGAGTCGCGGGGGTCGGCGTAGCGGCTGCGCACCGAGGCCGCCGAGACCAGGGTCACGCCGAGGAGGTACCGGTCCCCGACCTCGCCGGCCTGCTCCAGCGCGCGGTCGAGGTGCCGCAGGGCGGCTTCCGGGTCCACCTCGAGCAGCACCTCGCCGCGGATGTAGGCCCCCCAGGCCGCGACCACCACCTCCCCGGCGGCCGTTGCCTCGTGCTCGAGCCGCTCGGCCACCGTCGCCGCCTCGTCGACGTCGCCGACGTAGCCCGCCATCAGGGCCTGGAGGCCTTGCAGCATCCGCCGGAGGCCGTCCTGCCCGCGGTCCCCGGCCCGCGCGATGGCGGGCGGGAGCAGGTCGAGGGTCGCCTCGGCGCCGCGCTCGAACAGCTCCACCTCGCCGAGGAGGAACTCCGCGTAGGCGCCGGTGGCCGGGTCGCTCGCGAGGCGGCCCGCCCGGGTCACCAGCTCGCGGGCGGTGGCCAGGTCGCCGGCGAACCGGGCGGCTGAGGCGGCCATGCAGAGGGCGAGGGCCTGGAGGTCCGGGTCCAGCCCGGCCCGCCGTTCGTGCCTCACGACCGTGGCCGCCCACG
>JBIOUF010000010.1:0-3434 GCA_044866695.1 Nocardioidaceae bacterium
GGGTGAGGCCGGCGAGCCCCGGGGGCGTCGGAGGCAGGTCCGAGCGGCCCGGACGGGTCGACTGAGGAGGCGGCATGGACAAGCGACCGGTTCGGTCGATCGACCCTTGGGGCGTCCTCTCGCAGTCGCCGCAGGGAACATCCGCGGAGATACGGAGGGCGCTCGGGTCGGGGGACGCGCTGCGGGCTGCGCGACGCGCGCGACAGGCCCTGGCCGCGGGAGGCTCCGTCGGCGCCCAGCTGGTCCTGGAGGTCACCGACGCGCTCGGTCGACGGGGGGCTGTCGGCGAGGCCGTGGAGCTGCTCATCGCTGCGCTGACCGCTCGTCCCGGACGGCGAGAGCTGGAGGTCGCCCTCGAGGAGATGCTCGAGCAGGCGCGATCGGGCGAGGAGGCCTTGGCGGTTCACCTCCGCGCGGCCGAGTTCTACGCCGGCCAGTCCGAGCTCCCGATGTCCGAGCGGCACTACCTGCGGTGCCTGGAGGCCTCGCCGCACTCGGCCGAGGCCCTCGTCGGGCTCGTTCAGGTCCTTCTGAGCGAGGGCAAGCCGGACGAGGCGGAGGCCGCCCTGGACAGGTGGCCACCCGAGGACCTCGGGACACCGCAGAGCTACGCCCTGCGAGCAGCGGTCCTGAGCGAGTCCCGTGGTCCTGGCGAAGCGCTCGACGTGGTCGAGGGCGGGCTCCGCCAGTTCCGCGACGACTCGTCGCTGCTCAGCCTGCGGGCACAGCTGCTCATGCGGGGAAACCACCCGGACCAGGCCGAGAGCGCCGTACGGCAAGCCCTGGAGCTCCATCCCGGCGACGTCGGCATGCGCCTGGTCCTGGTGCAGCTGTTGTTGGACCGCGGGCAGCTCGATGAGGCCGGCGCCCTCCTCGACTCGTTGGTCCACGATGTCCCAGAGGACGCGCAGGTCCGCTACAACCAGGTCCGGCTCCTGCTCCTGTCGGACCAACCGGTCGTCGGCGCCGAGGTGCTGGCCCGCGCCCTCGAGGACGGGCCCGACGACGCCGCGCTGCGAGGACTCGTCCCATCGGCCGTCGAGACCTGCATGGCGCGGGCCTGGGACCGGTACACGGCCGACGACCTGGCGGGAGCGCGGGCCGCGTCCGAGGCGGCGCTGCGACTCGACGCGGAGAACGTCGGGGGCAACGCGCTGCTCGGGGAGCTCGACCGCAGGGACGGCAGCCTGGAAGCCGCCTATCGCCGGCTGACGCGTGCAGAGCAGGGAGACCCACAGTCGGGGTGGGTCAGCGGCACCCTGGGGCAGGTGCTCGTCGGGCTCGGTCGGCCCGAGGAGGGGCTCAAGCGGTTGCGCCGCGCCATCGAGCTGGACCCTCACCTGGACTGGGCGGCGGTGGAGCTGGCTGACTCGACCCGGCTGAGGGGGAACGCGCGCGAGGCGCTGGCCTGGGCGCTCAGAGGGACGTCGCTCGGCCCGGAGAACGCGTGGGCCTGGGCCGTTCTCGGGGCGACGTACGTGCAGCTGGAACTCTGGGAGGAGGCACGGTCAGCGCTCGACCGGGCACTCGGGCTCGAGCCGGCGTACCCCTGGGCACTCGGCCTCAAGGCGAGTCTCCTGACCAGCATCGACGAGCTCGACGAGGCATCGAGCACGGTCGACAGGGCGATCGCGTCAGGCCCGCCGACCGCCTGGATGCTGAGCCTCAAGGTCTGGGCGCTCGCCTACACGAGCGCCGATCCCGCCGAGATCGAGCAGGTGGCTCGCCGCGGGCTCCAGGCCGACCCGGCCGATCTCGGACTGGTCATCGGCCTGGGCGAGGCGTTGTTGCAGCAGGGCCGCACCGAGGAGGCGCAGGCTCAGTTCCGTGACGGGGCGTCCCAGGCAACCCGGGCAGAGGAGGCGGCAGATGCCGCAGCGATGGCAGACGTCGCGTGGTGCCGGATGCGGCTGGGCGACTACCACGCCGCGCTGGACGGGCTCAGCAAGGCGCTGGCCCTAGGAGCCTCGGCGGTCCGGACCCGCTTCGACATCGCCCTGACCCTGCTGTGCATGGGGCGACCCGCGGCTGCAGTCGACGAGTACGAGACGAACGTGTCTCTCGCCGTGGCCGAGCGCCATCCCGGTCGGCGCCGCAGCTACCTCCGGGTGGCGGCCCTCGACCTGACCTCTCTCCTGGAGACAGGACAGCTGCATGAGACAGAGCACGTCGCGCTCGTCAGGAGAATGCTGTCGAACGCCCTAGAGAAGGCAGCAGCCACGTGACCACACTCACCCCAGCTCGGTACCTCTGCCGCGAGCACGACGAGGACCTCACCGACGCCGTCCGGGAGCGGGTCGACAACGATCCCGGTGTCGTCTCCAACCTCGGCCATCGTCCCGGAGACCAGGGCGTGACGACCGTCGGCTCCTTCACGGTCGACGTCTCCTGTGCCGCCGGGGACTCACCGCACCAGCTTCGCTTCATGGGAACCTTCGAACGGTGACCACCGCCTACGGGCAGCCCGTACCCGAGGACGACGAGTGGGCGCTCGCCAAGCGAGAGCTCTACCCTGCCGCGTCCCTGGCCCGGATCGGGGCCACCGCGAAGTTCACCGTCGGCACGGTCAGCGTCGTCGGCACCGGGTTCTCCGCGCTGGGGCTGGTCGCGGCCTCGGAGCTCCACCACGGCGCCGCCGCCACCCTTGCGTATGCGTCGGCGGCGGTGGCATTCGCATCGGTCGTGTGCGCGCTGTCGTACCTCGGCCTGCGTCTCAGCCGCGTGAACTCCCAGAACCTCGACGAGGTGAGGCGTTGGTACGACGCCCAGTTCCGTCGTGCCTGGCTGGTGCTGCTGTCATCGTGGCTGCTGGTCGTCGCCGTGCTGCTCGCCGGAGCCGCCGCGGCCGTGGCCGTGCTCCGTCCACCCGCCTCGGAGCCGGTCCTCTCGGTGACGCGCACCTACGGTTCAGGGGCCACGATCAGCGCCAAGGTGACGGTTCCCGACCTCGCGCCGGGTGACGTCATGACGATGACGGTGACCGGCCCCGGAGGCGCCGTGGTGCTGCGGGGCACGACCTCGCCGGACGTCGAGGGGACCGCCGAGCTCGAGTCGAGCGCCGCCATCGGGCGGGGCGGGGCGTATCGCGTGGTCGTCGTGGTCAACGGTGCCGTGGAGGCGGCACAGGACGTGAGGTGAGGGCCGTCACGATGCCCGGTCGTCGACGCGGATGCGGGCGACCTCGGTGAGCCGGGGATGGTCGTGGTCGCCGTCGTCGACGACGCCGGACCGCCAGACCACGTCGTACCCGTCGGAGTCGACCTGGAGGGTGGCCAGGTTGTTGTCGTAGTGAGGGCGCGCCAGGAGAGACCAGCGGACCGGTGGGCGGGGGACCTTGGCGGACCGGGCGGCGACCGCGCCGACGGGCGCGGCGAGCCCGTACGCCGCGAGCGCCGTGGCGTAGCGAAGCTTCACCGGAAGCGGGTTGCGGATCG
>JBIOUF010000011.1:0-2945 GCA_044866695.1 Nocardioidaceae bacterium
GCGGGTGGCCGCGCAGATGACCGACCTGGCGCCGTACCGGCCGGTGTCGGCGCAGCCGCCCGTGCGCCGCGACCTGTCCCTTGTCGTCGGCGGGGACACCGACGTCAGCGCGGAGGTGCTCGGCGACGGGTCCGCTCCACCCTCGGCCCCGACGCGGACGTCGCGGAGTCGGTCGAGGTGCTTGCCCTGTCGTACGACGACCTGCCCGCCGGTGCACGCCGTCGCCTGGCGCTGCGGCCGGGCTGGGTGTCGGCAGATTCCCATGGGATCGAGATGTTTCGCCGCTTCCCATGACGTACGCATCGTGGAGAGCGGCAGAACGTCGTGGGGAGCAGGGCCGCCCGGGTTCGGGAGGAAGCGCCGGCTCGGCGTGCTTTCCCCGGGAGGAAGCGCCGGCTCGGCGTGCTTTCCCCGGGAGGAAGCGCCGGCTCGGCGCGCTTTCGCGGGGAGGTAACGACGGCTCGACCCCGATCCGCGGGGCAGATGGGACGGCTCGGCGACCGGGAGGGCGGGCAGGAAGGAGGTCAGGAGTGGGTCAGGAGTGGGGGGGATGGGGCCAGGAGGCGGTGACGCGGAGCAGGACGTCGTTGGCCGCGGGCTCGCCGACGGTGACCCGGACGCCGTCGCCGGCGAACGGGCGGACGGCGACGCCCTCGGCCTGGGTGGCGGCGGCGAAGCCGGTGCTGGCGTCCCCGAGCGCGAGCCAGACGAAGTTGCCCTGCGCGTCGGGGACGTCCCAGCCCTGCTCACGCAGCGCGGAGACGACCCGGCTCCGCTCGGCCACGATCCGGTCGACCCGCGCGAACAGCTCGTCCTCCGCGGCGAGCGACGCGACCGCGGCGGCCTGCGCCACCGAGGAGACACCGAACGGCAGCGCGCACGCGCGCACGGCGGCGGCGACCTCTGGGTCCGCGACCAGGTAGCCCACCCGCAGCCCGGCCAGCCCGTAGGCCTTGGCGAACGTGCGCAGCGCCACCACGTTCGGCCGGGTCCGCGCCAGGACCACCGCGTCGACGGGGTCGTCGAGCCGGACGAACTCCCGGTAGGCCTCGTCCACGACGACCAGGACGTCCCCCGACACCGCGTCGAGGAACCGCTCCAGCTCCCCGTGGGTCAGCGCCGGCCCGGTCGGGTTGTTCGGCGAGCAGACCAGCACCACCTTCGTGCGGTCGGTGACCGCGGCGGCCATCGTGCCGAGGTCGTGGCGGGCGTCCTCGGTGAGCGGCACGGGCACACCCCGGGCTCCTCCCACCGCCGTCGCGATCGGATAGGCCTCGAACGACCGCCAGGCGTAGACCACCTCGTCCCCAGGCTCGCAGAACGCCTGGACCAGGTTGTACAGCAGCGCCACGGAGCCGGTGCCCGCGGCGAGGTGCGCGGTGGGCACGTCCAGGCGCTCGGCCAGGGCGTCGTACAACGCGGTGTTGCCCGTGTCCGGGTAGCGGTTCATCGCGGCCGCGGCCTCGGCCACGGCATCGAGGACGCCGGGGAGGGGCGGGAACGGGTTCTCGTTGGAGGACAGCTTGTACGACGGGGCCCCCGGCCTGCCCGCCGCGGGCCTCCCGGCGACGTACGCGGGCAGGGCGGACACCGCCGGGCGCGGCTGCGGGGCGCTCATGAGCACGAGCGTAATGACAGCCCCACCGGCGGTCATGGGTGCTGACAGGACGAGCGATCGCCGGCCCTGCGCCGCGTGCCGTGCACCGGTCGCTGGTCGCCAACAGCGAGTCCCCGGCTGGTGGCGCATGCCGACGCGTTGTTCGCAGAGGCACGTCTCGTCCTGGCCCGACGATCTGCGGCATCAGCTCGAGGCGGGTGCTGCCTCCATGCCGCAGACCCTGGGCGACTGAGGGCGACGCACCGGCCGGCTCCGGGCTGCTGGCAGTATCGGGCCGTGGAGTTCGTCGCCCGGGTGCTGGTCAGCGCGCTGTCACTGTGGCTGGTGGTGTGGCTGTTCGACGACATCACGCTCACCGGAGGCGACGACACCGAGAAGGCGCTGACCCTGCTCGCCACGGCGGTGATCTTCGCAGTGGTCAACTCGGTGGTCGGGCCGGTGGTGAAGATCCTGTCCATCCCGTTCATCATCGTGACCCTCGGGCTGATGCTGCTGGTGATCAACGCCTTGATGCTGCTGCTGACCAGCTGGTTCGCGGGCGTCATCGGGCTGGGCTTCCACGTCGAAGGCTTCTGGACGGCGGTGTGGGCCTCCATCGTGATCTCGCTGGCCTCCTGGGCGCTGAACGGCCTGCTCTCGAAGGAGTACCGGTGAGCCCTCCCGCCCTCCCCGAGCCGCTCGACCCGCGCCGGCCGTACCGCATCGCCGTGGTCTGTCTCGGCAACATCTGCCGTTCCCCCATGGCCGACGTGGTGCTGCAGCAGCGGTTGCTCGAGCGGGGGCTCGACGGCCGGGTCGAGGTGGTCAGCGCCGGCACGGGCAACTGGCACGTCGGCGGCCCGATGGACGAGCGGGCGGCGCAAGCGCTGTCCGACTCCGGCTACGACCCGTCGCTGCACCGTGCCCGCCAGTTCGGCGCGGAGTGGTTCCCCGACTGCGACGTGGTGCTCGCCATGGACGGGCAGAACCATGCCGACCTGTTCGCGATGGCCACCGACGACCTCCATCGCGGGCGACTGTTCATGTTCCGCGACTTCGACCCGGAGGCCGGCGACGGCGACGGCGCACGCGACGTACCGGACCCCTACTACGGCCGGGACACCGGTTTCGCCGACGTCATGGCCATCGTCGAGCGGACCGTCGCGGCACTCGTGGGCCAGCTGGAGCAGCTGCTGGACCGACCGGGTGAGGTTCCCTGATGGCACGCAACCCGGCCATCGCCCAGCGCGCCGAGGCGGTCCTCGGTGTCGCGGTGGTGGCGACCTCCCCCGTCGCGGGAGGGGACATCTGTACGGCGACCCGGCTGCGGCTGTCCGACGGACGGTCG
>JBIOUF010000012.1:0-9464 GCA_044866695.1 Nocardioidaceae bacterium
CGCCGGCGTAGCTGCAGGCATCGGCCACAAGCGCAGGTTCCTGCGGGCATCGGGTCAGAACCCCAGGCGGCGCAGCTGTCTGGGGTCGCGCTGCCAGTCCTTGGCGACCTTGACGTGCAGGTCGAGGTAGACCGGCGTGCCGAGCAGCGCCTCGATGGACCGACGTGCCGTGGAGCCGACCTCGCGGAGCCGGGCGCCGCGGTGGCCGATGACGATGCCCTTCTGGGACGACCGCTCGACGAACAGGTTGGCGTGCACGTCCAGCAGCGGGGCGGCGTCGGGGCGGCCGGGGCGCAGCCCCATCTCCTCGACCACGACCGCGATCGAGTGCGGCAGCTCGTCGCGGACGCCCTCCAGCGCCGCCTCGCGCACCAGCTCGGCGACCAGGGTCTCCTCGGGGGTGTCGGTGAGCTCGCCCTCGGGGTAGAGCGGCGGCCCCTCGGGCAGCCGGGCCACCAGCAGGTCGGCGAGCAAGCCCACCTGGTCGCCGGCGACGGCGGAGACCGGCACCACCTCGGCCCAGGGCAGGCCCACCTGCTCCCCGAGCCCCGAGACGTCCAGCAGGTGCTCGGCGATGCGCGCGGGCCCGACCAGGTCGGTCTTGGTGGCCACCGCGACGACGGCGCTGCCGGAGGCACGTCGCGCCTTCGCCAGCTCGGCGGCCAGGTACCGGTCACCGGGCCCCACCCGCTGGTCGCACGGGAAGCACGCCGCGACCACGTCCACCTCGCCCCAGGTGGCGCGGACCAGGTCGTTCAGCCGCTCGCCCAGCACGGTGCGCGGCCGGTGCAGGCCGGGAGTGTCGACCACGACCAGCTGCGCGTCCGGGCGGTGCACCACGCCGCGCACGACGGTGCGGGTGGTCTGCGGGCGCGACGAGGTGATGGCCACCTTGGCGCCGACCAGGACGTTGGTCAGCGTGGACTTCCCGGCGTTGGGCCGGCCGACGAAGCAGGCGAAGCCGCTGCGGAAGCCGTCGGGACGCCCGGTCACGCGCGTCGGACGTCAGCTCAGCCAGGTGGGCCGGAGCGGGAACGACGCCTCGCCCGCGTCGTCGGTGCGCACGGCGAGCACCTGGTGCAGCTGGATCTCGTTGCGCTCGAACCCGATCCGCGACCCGGCCAGGTAGAGCCCCCACACCTTGGCGGTGCCCTCGCCGACCTCGGCGACGCAGGCGTCCCAGCTCGCCTCGAGGTTGCGGGCCCAGGCGTCGCAGGTCAGCGCGTAGTGCTCGCGCAGGTTCTCCTCGTGGCGCACCTCGAGGCCGGCGTCCTGGATCTCGGTGATGATCCGCCCCGACCCGGTCAGCTCGCCGTCGGGGAACACGTACCGGTCGATGAACTGGCCGGCCGGCTGGTGCCGGTTGTGCGCACGGGTGATGCAGTGGTTCAGCAGCCGCCCGCCGGGACGCAGCCGGTCGCGGAGGAAGCCGAAGTACGCCGGGTAGTTGCGCACCCCGATGTGCTCGGTGAGGCCGATGGAGCTGACCGCGTCGAAGCCGCCCTCGGGCACGTCTCGGTAGTCGCCGTGCCGGACCTCGGCGACGTCGTCTACTCCGTCGCGCTTGATCGCCTCCTGCGCCCAGGTCGCCTGCGCCCGCGACAGCGTGACCCCGATCGCGGTCACGCCGTACCGCTTCACCGCGTGCCGCACCATCCCGCCCCAGCCGCTGCCGACGTCGAGCAGCCGCATCCCCGGCCGCAGTCCCAGCTTGCGGCAGACCAGGTCGAACTTCTCCTCCTGCGCCTGCTCCAAGGTGGCGTCGGCGGTGGGGTAGACGGCACAGGTGTAGGCCATCGAGGGCCCCAGCACCAGCTCGTAGAACCGGTTGGACACGTCGTAGTGGTGGGAGATCACCTCGGCGTCCCGGCTCCGGGAGTGCCGCAGCCCCTCCACCAGCCGGCGCCACCGCGGCACCGCCTCCTGGGGCGGGGGCGGCGGTGGCACCAGGTTGGCCAGGCCCAGGCTGCGGACCAGGGCCACCAGCTCCCCCGGGCGGGGGGTGCGGAACCGCATGTTGTCCTTGAGCAGGGCCAGCGCGGCGTACGGGTTGCCCGGGTGCACGCCGGAGAGCTCGAGGTCGCCGCTGACATAGGCGCGCGCCATCCCGAGGTCGCCCGGTGCGGCGAGCAGGTAGGACAGGCCTCGCGGGCTGGCCAGGTGCAGCCGGACCGCGGAGTCCTCGGGCCCGGTGGCGCTGCCGTCGTACGCGGTGAACCGGACCGGCACGGGCACGGCGAGCAGCTGGTCGACCGCCCGCGCGATGGGTAGCGGCCGCGTGGCGGCCGGAGGGGAGCTGCTCATCGACGTCTCACCGCCTTGTCGTAGAGGTCGGTCAGCCGGCCGCCGGGGTCGGTGGCCCGCCTGACCTCGGCCAGGTTGGAAGTGTTGTAGAGCCGTGCGAACGTCTCCTGGTCGTAGTACGCGTCGGAGTACAGCGACTTGTGGCCGCCGAGCTCGGTGACCTTCGCCTCGACGGCCCGGTTGACGTCGCCGTCGCAGTGCCCGGGGGCGATGTGGAGGGTCCCCCAGAACCCGGCGTTGACGTAGGTGGTGCCGGGAACCAGCGGGTACGACGGCCAGGCGGTGTCGCGGCGCAGCCGCAGCGGGCACAGCCACACCGGCCTCAGCCCGACCTCCTGGTCGAACCAGCGCAGGAAGTCCGGCAGCCGGCCGATCGGCACCTCGACGTCCTGGATCACCCGCTCGCGCGGCGCGCGCCCCTTGCGTGCGTCCAGCCGGCGGACCACCCCGACCCGCTGGTCCAGGCCGACCAGCCGCTGGTAGACGTCGCTGCGCCGCCACCGCCTGGGCCACAGGCGCCGCACCCGGGGGTCGTGCAGCCCGAACGCGCCGGAGCACCAGAACCAGTCGGTGTCCCACCGCCACAGGTAGTCGTGGGTGGTGAGCCGGTCGCCCTCACGCCGCTGCAGCGACCGGTAGTAGATCTCCTGGCCGGTGTAGTCGCTGGTGGGCAGCGCGCCGGGCTCGCCGTCGGTCCAGGTGGCCACGGTGAGGTAGGACTCGGCCGGGTCGAACATCACCGCGTCCACCGCGTCGACCCGGCGCCCGTCCCAGGCGCGGTCGTCGACCACCCGGGCGACCGCCCCGGCCAGGTCGGCGAGGTCGTCGAAGCGCAGGTGCCGCAGCTCGACGTACGGCGGCACGGCCTCCAGCTCGATCCGCAGCCGCGTCGCGTAGCCCAGGGAGCCGTAGGAGTTGGGGAAGGCGTCGAAGAGCCGGTCGCCGGGCTTGGCCGCCACCACCTCGCCGGCGCCGGTCAGCACGTCCATCTCCAGGACCGACTCGTGCGGCAGCCCGTTGCGGAACGACGTCGACTCGATGCCCAGCCCGGTCACCGCCCCACCCAGCGTGATCGTGCGCAGCTGCGGCACCACCAGCGGCATCAGCCCGTGCGGGAGGGTCGCGTCGACCAGGTGCTCGTAGGTGCACATGCCCTGGACGTCGGCGGTGCGCTGCACGGGGTCGACCTCGACGACACCACGCAGGCCCGAGACGTCCAGGCCCGGCACGTCCACCTCCGAGCGGGCCCGGAACAGGTTGGTGGTCGGCTTGGCCAGCCGCACCGGCATCCCCGGCGGGATGGCGGCGTACGACGCCTGCAGGGTGCGCACCGCCGCGGCATGCGCGTCCCACCCCACACCGGTCATGCGCACAAGGTACCGACCCCGCGCCCGGGCCGGCGCCCGGGGCTCAGGGGACGGGGTCTCGTGGTCAGGGGTGCGGTGGTCAGGTGCTGGTGGCCTCCGCGACCGACCCGTCCGGTCCGGCCCGCAGCACGGTGACGCCGGGGCCGGCGAAGTCGCGGACCACGGCGAGGTCCTCCTCGGCCACCGACCCGGCCTCGCCGAGCACCGCCACCGCCTCGAGACCCGTGGCGCCCGCGCAGACCGCCATCGCGACCACGACGCCGACCGCGGAGACCCGCAGCGACGGCAGGGCGACGGTCGCTCCGGCGTAGGTGCGGCCGTCGGTGTCCCGGGCGCAGGCACCCTCGGCCGCGCGGGCCCGGCCGCGGGTCGACCGGGCCAGGACCAGCAGCTTGTGGTCCTCCAGTGCCAGCCCCGCCCCGCGGGGCCGGTCCGGTGCCTCCGACGGGTCAGCCATGGGACACGCCCTGCTCCGCCTCGGCGTCCGCCGGGTGCTGCTCGGCGGCGGCCCGGCTGACCAGGACGGTGCCGATGCGGTTGCGTCGCCCCGCCGGCGCCTCTGCCTCGAACCGGAGGCCGTCGACCTCGACGACCGAGCCGGCGATCGGCACCCGGCCGAGGTGCTTGGCCATCAGGCCGCCCACGGAGTCGACGTCGTCGTCGTCGATGGCCACCCCGCATACCTCGACCAGGTCGTCGACCGGGAACCGGGAGCTGACCCGCACGACGCCCTGGGCCAGGTGCGTCACCTCGTCGCCGGCCTGGTCGTACTCGTCGGCGATCTCGCCCACGATCTCCTCCAAGATGTCCTCGATGGTCACCACGCCGGCCGTGCCGCCGTACTCGTCGACGACCACCGCCACGTGCTTGCGCTCGGCCTGCATCTCCCGCAGCAGCGCGTCGACCGGCTTGGAGTCCGGCACGAACATCACCGGACGCATGACGCTCTCCACCCGCTCGGTGGACTCGGCCTCGTGGTTGTCGAAGACCCGCTTGATGATGTCCTTGAGGTAGGCGACGCCCACCACGTCGTCGAGGTTGTCGCCGACCACCGGGATGCGGCTGAACCCGCTGCGCAGCGCCAGTGACATCGCCTGCCGCAGCCGCTTGCTGCGCTCGATGAACACCACGTCGGTGCGCGGCACCATCACCTCGCGGGCGATGGTGTCGCCGAGCTCGAAGACCGAGTGGATCATCCGCCGCTCGCCGGACTCGATGACCTGGCTCGCCTCGGCCAGGTCGACCAGCTCGCGGAGCTCGGCCTCGGACGCGAACGGGCCCTCGCTGAAGCCGCGGCCCGGGGTGATCGCGTTCCCGACGATGATCAGCAGCTGCGGCAGCGGCCCGAGCACCCTGGTCAGCGCCAGCACCGGTCCCGCGGACGCCAGCGCGACGCGTTCGGCGTGCTGCCGGCCGACCGTGCGCGGACCGACCCCGATCACCACGAACGACACCACCAGCATCACCGCGACGGCGGTCACCGCGCCCGCCCAGGCGGTGTCCAGCGGCAGGCCGGCCGGGTCGCCGGCCACGAGCACCTCGGTGACCAGGACGATCGCGGTGATCTCGCACAGCATCCGCATGAACAGCGCGGTGTTGAGGTACCTCGGCGGGTCCTCGGCGATGGACCGCAGCCGCCTGGCGCCCGAGCGGCCGTCGGCGACCAGCTGGTCGGCCCGGACCTTGGAGATCGCCGCCAGCGCCGCGTCCGCGCTGCTGAACAGTCCGGCCACCAGCACGAGCACCGTCGCGGAGACCAGCAGCCAGGTGTCGCCCGGGTTCACCGGCGCCCGCCCCGCCAGGCGTCCAGCAGCCTGCCCTGCAGCCCGAACATCTCGGCGCGCTCGTCGGGCTCGGCATGGTCGTAGCCGAGCAGGTGCAAGATGCCGTGCACGGTGAGCAGGTCGACCTCGTCCGCGGCGGGGTGCCCGGCCTCGGCGGCCTGACGCTCGGCGACGGCGACGCACAGCACGAGGTCGCCGAGCACTCCCTCCTCCGGGTCCTCGTCGAGGAGGCCTGGCCGCAGCTCGTCCATCGGGAACGCCAGCACGTCGGTGGACCCGGTCGCGTCCATCCAGCGGGTGTTGAGCTCGGTCATCGTGGGCTCGTCGACCAGCTTGACGCACAGCTCGGCCTGGGGGTGCACGCGCATCCGGTCCAGCACGAACCGGCTCAGTGTCGAGAGCCGGCGGGCGTCCACGCCGTCGACGTCCGAGCCGGACTCGTCGAGCACCTCGATGCTCACCCTCGGTGCCCGCGCCCGCCCCGATGCCGCTCCAGGTCCGGCCCGGTGATGGGAGCCGCGGCCCTGGCCGGGCCGCCGCCCTGGCCGGTGCCATGGACCGTGCCCTGAACCGTGCCCTGGACGGCCTCGTAGGAGTCGTAGGCCGCCACGATGTGCCCGACCAGCTTGTGGCGGACGACGTCGTGGCTGGTCAGCCGGTTGAACGAGACGTCCTCGATGCCGGTCAGGATGCTCTCCACGACCCGCAGCCCGGACCGGACGCCGGCGGGCAGGTCGACCTGGGTCACGTCGCCGGTGACGACGATCTTGGAGCCGAACCCGAGCCTGGTCAGGAACATCTTCATCTGCTCCGGCGAGGTGTTCTGCGCCTCGTCGAGGATGATGAAGGCGTCGTTGAGGGTGCGCCCCCGCATGTAGGCCAGCGGCGCGACCTCGATCGTCCCCGCGGCGAGCAGCTTGGGGATCGTCTCGGGGTCGAGCATGTCGTGCAGGGCGTCGTAGAGCGGGCGCAGGTAGGGGTCGATCTTCTCGCTGAGCGTGCCCGGCAGGTAGCCGAGCCACTCTCCCGCCTCGACCGCCGGCCGGGTGAGGATGATCCGGTTGACCAGCTTGGAGGTGAGCGCCTGCACGGCCTTCGCCATGGCCAGGTAGGTCTTGCCCGTGCCGGCCGGGCCGATGCCGAACACCACCGTGTGCTTGTCGATCGCGTCGACGTACCGCTTCTGGTTCAGCGTCTTGGGCCGGATGGTCCGCCCGCGGTTGGACAAGATGTTGAGGCTGAGCACCTCCGCCGGTCGCTCCTTGGTCTCCATGCGCAGCATGCCGACCGCGCGCTCGACCGTCTCGGTGGTCAGCGGCTGGCCGGTGCGGATGATGGTGACCAGCTCGTCGAGGAGCCGCTCCGCCAGGGCCACCTCGGCGGAGTCGCCGCGGAGCGTGACCTGGTTGCCACGGACGTGGATGTCGGCCTCGAACGCCTTCTCGATCAGCGACAGGTGCTCGTCGCGGGGGCCCAGCAGGGAGACCATGTCGATGCTGCTCGGCACCACGATGGTGTGCTGGGGATGGTCGTCGTAGCTCATGGAGGGCCTGGTGGCCGGCCTCCCGGGATCCGAGGATGGGGACGGCTCCATCGTACGGGAGGGGCGGCCGGGCAGGCCGCGGCATTTCCCCGGCTACCCCGGCGGCCAGGTCATCCGGCGCCCGCCCAGCACGTGGCAGTGCGCGTGGAACACGGTCTGGTGCGCCAGCGCGCCGGTGTTGAACACCAGCCGGTAGCCCTCCTCGAGCCCCTCCTGCTCCACGACGGTGGCCACCGTGGCCATCAGGTCGACCCAGACCTCCGGCTGCTCCCGCGCGAGCGACACGGCGTCCGCGTGGTGTGCCCTGGGCACCACCAGCACGTGCACCGGCGCCTGCGGGTTGATGTCGCGGAACGCCAGCGTCGTCTCCGTCTCCGCCACCACGTCGGGGATGAGCTCGCCGGACACCATCTGGCAGAACAGGCAGCTCTCGGACCTCGGATCGCTCATAGCCGGCACCTTACGGCGTGTAAACCCGCGAACCGGGCTGCGCGTCTGACTACCGTGAGCATGCTCGCCGCACACGACCTGACGCGGCCCGGCAGTGCGGGTCGCGGCGCGGGGCGCCCGGGAGGAGGACCGTCGGTGCCGTCCATGACCCCCCGCACGACCCAGCGCACGACCCACCGGGACGTCGACGCCGGCCTCGACGCGGACCCGGCGCTGGAGGCGCTGTACGCCGCCCACTACCGCTCCCTGCTGCGCCTGGCCGTCCTCCTCGTGCGCGACCGGGAGACCGCGGAGGAGGTCGTCCAGGACGCCTTCGTGGCGATGCACGCCCACTGGGGTCGGCTGCGGGACCCGTCCCGCGCGGCGGCGTACCTGCGCCGGGTCGTGGTCAACCGGGCCCATTCGGTGCTCCGCCGCCGCGGCGTGGAGCGCCGACACCAGCCCGCTGCACCAGACGACGCGCCCGGCGCCGAGGCGGCGGTGCTGGCCGCCGAGCAGCGGGCCCGGGTGCTGGACGCCCTGCGGGCCTTGCCCCGGCGGCAGCGGGAGGTGCTGGCGCTGCGCTACTACCTGGACCTGGACGAGGCCGCCATCGGCGAGACCCTCGGCATCAGCCGCGGCGCGGTCAAGAGCCACGCCTCGCGCGGGGCCGCTGCGCTGCGCGCCCGGCTGGAGGTCCGCGACCCCGAGGACGACACCCCTGACGACATCGGGGACCGGTCATGACCGACCCCCGCGACCTGCGCGCCCTGCTGTCCGACGCGGTCTCCGACGTCGAGCCACGACCCGACGCCCTGGACGCCCTGCGCGCCCGCGCGAGAGGAGCGCCGGCGAGCGGCAGAAGGCCGTGGGTCTACGGCGCGGCGGGCGCCGTGCTCGCCACGGCGGCCACCGTCGCGGCCATCGCGGTGCTCGGCGGCGGCCCCGGCGCGGACGGCGACGGCTCCACCGGGGGCCGGCCCGCCACGCCCGCGTCGGCCAGCGCGTCGCGGCACACCGCCACCCCGGACCCCGGCGGTGACCCGGCGGCGGTCCCGGCCTACTTCGTCGGCCGGACCGGCCGCGGGCCGGTGCTGTACCGGGAGTTCAGGGCCGAGCCCGTGCCGTCGGACGGCGCTGCGGCCCTGATGGCGGCCAGTGTCCGCCTCGCGGTCACCGGAACCCCCCTCGACCCCGACTACGCGAACCCGTGGCCGGACGGCACGACGCTCCAGGACGTGTCGCTCGGCGACGACGTCATCGAGGTCGACCTCGGCGGCCCGGTCGCCGACCGGCCGCCGGGCCTGTCCGCCGGCGCCGCCCAGGTCGCGCTGCAGCAGGTGGTGTACTCGGCCCAGGCGGGGCTCGGCGAGCGGCTGCCCGTGCTGTTCCTGGTCGGCGGAAGCCCGGCGGACCGCCTGCTGGGGACCGCGGTGTCCGGACCCGTCTCCGCCCTCCCCGAGGCCGAGGTCCTCGCGCAGGCGCAGATCACCTCCCCGGCTCAGCGGGCGACCGTCGGCTCCACCTTCCAGGTGGCGGGCCGTGGGTCGTCGTTCGAGGCCACCATGCTCTGGGAGCTGCGCCGGGGCGACACCGTGGTGAGGCACGGCTACGCCACCGCCGAAGGCTGGGGCGACCGGCTCTACCCGTTCTGGTTCACCGTCAAGCGCGTCCCCGCGGGCGACTACACCCTCATGGTCTCCACCGACGATCCCTCCGGCGGCGAGGAGGGCTTCGGCCCCGAGACCGACACCAAGGCCATCACCGTCCGCTAGCCCCACCCCCACCCCCACCCGCCGCCGACCCGTCCATGTTGGTGGGTCGAGCCGTCAATGTTGGTGGGCCGAGCCGGCAATGTTGGTGGGCCGAGCCGGCAATGTTGGTGGGCCGAGCAGCCGGGGCTGGTCGGGCCGATGTCGCGGGGGGCTGGTGGGCCGGGCAACCGGATGCAGGTGGTGGTCCCTTCGAGTGCCACCTGCGGTCGGGTACGTGGGGGAGTCGAACCGTGGACTCTGGTCGTCGATGAGGGCGCGCTGC
>JBIOUF010000013.1:0-27753 GCA_044866695.1 Nocardioidaceae bacterium
GGCGGGGGTCGCCCTGACCAGCACCGCCGGCTGGCTGATCGTGCGCGCCTCCGAGCACCCGCCGGTGCTCTACCTGCTGGTGGCCATCGTCGGCGTCCGCATCTTCGGCCTGGCCAGGCCGGTGCTGCGCTACGCCGAGCGGGTGCTCTCCCACGACGCGGCGCTGGCGCTGCTCGCGGAGCGCCGCATGCAGGTCTACCAGGCCCTGGTGCCGCTGACCCCCGGGCGGCTCGGCCGGCGCAGGGGAGACCTGCTCACCTCGGTGGTCGACGACGCCGACGCCCTGCTGGACCGCGAGCTGCGGGTCCGGATGCCGGTGGTCTCGGCGGCGCTCGTGGCCGGAGCAGCTGTCGCACTGACCTGGTGGCTGCTGCCCGGCGCCGCCTGGGTGGTGGCCGCGGCCGCGGCAGCGGCCGGCGTCGCCTTCCTGCTCGCCCGCGCGGGGACCCGCGCGGCCGCGCGCGACGCGGTCGAGCTGCGGGCGGACCTCTCGGCGAGGGTGCTGGAGGCCGTGCAGGTGGGGCCCGAGCTGCGCTGCTGGCAGGCCGACGACGCGGTCGTCTCGCCGGTCGCCGCCTCCGGCCGACGGGTCGACGCGCTCGCGGTGCGCGCGGCGGGGGTGGTCGGCGCCGCCCGGGGGCTGGTCGTGCTGGCCGGCGGGCTGGGCATGGCCGGGACGGCTCTGGCCGGCGCGCCGGACTACGCCGCGGGTGCCGTCACCGCGCCGATGCTGGCACTGGTGGTCCTGCTGCCGCTCGCGCTGGTGGAGGTGTTCTCGCCGCTTGCCGACGCGGGCGCGCTGGCGGTGCGCGTCGACGCCGCCGAGGCCCGGCTGCGTGCGCTGGAGCGGACCGCCCCCGCCGTCTCGGACCCGCCGTACCCCAGGCCCCTCCCGCCCGCGACGCCGGCCCTGGTCGCCGAGGGCGTCGCGGCCGGCTGGGCCGACCGCCCGGCGTTCGTGGGCGTCGACCTCGGGGTCGCCCCCGGCGAGCGGGTCGGCGTCGTGGGACCGTCCGGGTCCGGCAAGTCGACCCTGGCCGCCACGTTGCTGCGGTTCGTCGACCCACTCGCCGGCGACGTGCGCCTGGCCGGCGTCCCGCTCGGGGCTCTGGCGCTCGACGACGTCCGCGCGCGCATCGGGCTGGTGGACGACGACCCGCACGTGTTCGCCTCTACGCTGGCGGAGAACGTCCGGTTCGCCCGGCCGGGCGCCGGCGACGCCGAGGTCGCCGCGGCGCTGCGGCGAGCCAACCTGGGCGGATGGCTGGACTCGCTGCCCGACGGGCTGCACACCTGGCTGGGGGACGGCGGGGCCGGCGTCTCCGGCGGGGAGCGGGCGCGGCTGGGCCTGGCCCGAGCGGTGCTCGCCGCGCCGCCGCTGCTGGTCCTGGACGAGCCGGTGGCGCATCTGGACGCCGCGACCGCCGCGGCCGTGGCCGACGACCTGCTGGCCGACGGCGCCGGCTGGGGGGTCGTGTGGGTCACCCACGCAGACACCGGACTGGACCGGATGGACCGTATCGTCGACCTCGGCGCGCATGCCCCCGGGCGGTGGCCCGGCTCGGAGGCCGGCCTCGACCCGGCTCTGCCAGGCCGCGTCACCGCCCCGCCACGATGAGGCGGCAGGGACGCCTCCGACGCCGTCCGGGCCGGGGCGACCCTGCCCCTGGGTCGAGGGCCGCCCGCATGGTGGACTGTGCGCATGGGAGCGACCACGAACGAGGCGGCCGGCGCGCCGGATCGCAGACTGAAGGTGTACCTGCTCGACGACCACGAGGTGGTCCGGCAGGGGCTCCGGGCCCTGCTGGAGGGGTCCGGCCGGGTCGAGATCGTCGGCGAGTCCGGCTCCGCGGCCGAGGCGACCCAGCGGATCCCGGCGCTGCGCCCGGACGTCGCCGTGCTCGACGCCCGGCTCCCGGACGGCTCCGGCATCGAGGTGTGCCGCTCGATCCGCTCGGTCGACCCGTCGCTCAAGGCGCTGATCCTGACCTCGTACGACGACGACGAGGCGCTGTTCTCCGCGATCATGGCCGGCGCCTCCGGCTACGTGCTGAAGGAGATCCGGGGCTCCGACCTGCTCACCGCGATCGAGCGGGTCGCCGCGGGCCAGTCGCTCATCGACCCCGCGCTCACCGCGAAGGTGCTGGAGCGGGTGCGCCGGGGCCCCCAGACCGCTCCCGAGCTGGCCGACCTGACCCCCCAGGAGCTGAAGCTGCTCGGCTACATCGCCGAGGGCCTGACCAACCGCCAGATCAGCGAGCGGATGTTCCTGGCGGAGAAGACGGTGAAGAACTACGTCTCCACGATCCTGTCCAAGCTGGGCCTGGAGCGGCGCACCCAGGCGGCGGTGCTGGCCACCCGGCTGCTGGGCGGCTCCGGCGGCCGCCGCTGAGCCCGGCGACCGGCTCCCGCCAGAACCAGGTCCTAGCCGCTGAGCGGCACCCGCCACCTCAGCCGGGTCCCGGTGGCGTCACCGGGACCGAGCTCCAGCGTTCCGCCCAGGTCCTGCGCGCGACGGCGGGCGTTGCGCAGCCCGCTCTCGCGCCGCTGGGTGGGCAGGCCCCGGCCGTCGTCGTCGACGCGGAGCTCGACGGACCCGTCGGAGACCAGGATCTCCGCGCGGACCCGCCGGGCCGACGCGTGCCGGGCAACGTTGGACAGCGCCTCGCGCAGCACCGCGAGCAGGTGGGCGCCGACGTCCTCGGGCACGGCGGTGTCGACCGGCCCGGAGGTCCGCACGACCGGCGTGTAGCCCAGCACGTCGACGTACTCGTGGACCAGCTCGCGCACCCCGGCCCGCAGTGACCCGGTGTCGCGGGCCTGCAGGTCGAAGATCGTGCTGCGGATGTCGGCGATGGTCAGGTCCAGGTCGTCCACGGCCTTGTCGATGCGGGCGGCCAGGTCGTCGCTGCCGACCATCTGCCGCATCCCCTGCAGCTGCAGCCCGGTCGCGAACAGGCGCTGGATCACCAGGTCGTGCAGGTCGCGCGCGATCCGGTCGCGGTCGGCGAGCACCGCCATCGCCCGGCGGTCCTCCAGCGCCTGCGCCCGGTCCAGCGCCAGCGCCGCCTGGTCGGCGAAGCCTTCGAGCATCTCCCGCTCCTCGACCGGCGGCCCCGCGGTCTGGCCGGCGCGCTGGTCGAAGAGCACCACCAGCGCGCTCTCCTCGGTCAGGTGGGCCCGCAGCGGCAGCAGCAGCGCGCACACCTGCGGAACGGGGCACACCTGCACCAGCCGGTCGGGCAGCTCGGTGTCGGCCAGCCACTCCAGGAGTGCGTCGAAGGCCGCGCTGGCCTCGGCGCCCGACGAGCCGTCGGCGGCGGTGAGCACCGGCACGGCGCCCGGTGGGCGCTGGACGACCGCCGCGGCGAGGGCGCCCGCGGTCGCCCGGGCCTGGTTGGTGATGCTCTGCAGCGCCAGGGCCTGGCCGATCGGCGGCACCAGCGCGTCGCTGAGGTCCGCCGATGCCTCGAGCCAGCGGCGCCGCCGCTCGCTGAGGCTGTAGGCGCGCGCGTTCTCGATGACGAAGCCGGCCGCGGTGGCCAGCGCCTGCACCAGCGCCTGGTCCTCCTCGGTGAACTCCTCGCCGCCGGCCTTCTCGGTGAGGTAGAGGTTTCCGAACACCGTGCCCCGGATTCGCACCGGCATCCCGAGGAAGGTCCGCATCGGCGGGTGGTGCGGCGGGAACCCGTAGGAGCTCGGGTGCCTGGTCAGGTCGGCCAGGCGGATCGGCGCGGGCTCCGTCACCAGCAGCCCGAGCAGGCCCCGCCCGTGCGGCAGGCCGCCGATCGCGGCGTACGTCGAGGGGTCCATCCCGTGGTGCACGAAGTCGACCAGGGCCCCGTCGGTGCCGATCACGCCCAAGGCGGCGTACCGCGCCCCGGTCAGCTCCGAGGCGGCCTCGGTGATCCGGGTGAGCACCCGGTGCAGGTTGAGCTCGGAGGAGATGGCGATGACCGCGTCCAGGAGCGCGCGGGAACTGCCGCTGAGCCCCTCGGGCGCCGCCGAGGCGTCGTCGCGCGGACCGGGCTGCGGCGGCGGGCCGGGCACGACGGCGTCTCCGGCGCGCGGCTCGTCGCCGGTGTGGTCCTCGGCCATCTACCCCGGTCTGCGCTCTCAGCCGTAGCTGACGGTGCGATGGGGGAGCCCCGGCTCCGTGGCCGGCCGGGCGCCCAGGCGGCGGCCGGACACCTCGTCGTAGGGGATCCGCAGCATCATCGTCCGGACTCCCTCGGCCCACGGCCGGGGCGGCCAGTCCGCCTCGATCTGGCGCTGCTCGGCCAGGTCGCCGACCACGTCCCCGCGACCTCGCACCACGACGCTCCAGCCCTGGTGCCGGTCGTAGTCGAAGTGGTCGATCTCGAAGGCCAGCAGGGTGTCCCGGCCGTAGGTGCCCAGGACGCTGTACGGCGAGGTGCGGAACACCACCGACCGCTCGTGCACGCTGTAGTTGATCGGGACGATGTGGGGTCCGTCCGGCGTCGACACCGCGACCCGGCCCGCGACCCCGGAGGCGAGCAGGCGCTCGCACTCCTCGACAGAAAGCTCACGGAGCTCGCTCACGGCTCCTCCTCCCCGGGGCGGCCCAGCGGCTTCGCCCCACGTGGCGATGATGCGCCGCGCCGCACGCGGGGGTGAGGGCCGATGGTCCCCGCGCGCCGAGCCAGGCGCCTCTCTGGCCCGTGGGGAACGTCCCCTGCACGGTAGCAGCACCCAGCCGGACAGCAGCGGGATCGGGCCGCCGTTCAGTCCCCCTCCGAGCCGGCGGCCCGGGCCGAGGCGGAGCGCTTGCCGGCGACCTCGGGGACCGCGAACCACAGCAGCGCGAAGAGCCCGACTCCGGCTCCGGCCGCGGCGATCGCCCAGGGCCGGCCGGCGACGACGTCGAAGATCAAGAACAGCACCCCGCTGGTGGTCACGGCGACCATGAGCAGCCCCGCGCGGGCCACCGTGTTGGCCGCCTCCACCAGCCAGTCGCGGCGATGCCGGCGGAACAGCACGCGGTGGTAGGCGACCGGCGCCAGACACAGTGCCGTGGTCAGCACCGCGCCGGCCAGGACCAGCAGGTACGTGCCGCGCTGGAAGTCGTCCAGAGACCCGAATCCCTCGGTGAACGGGATCGTGACCAGGAAGCCGGTGAGCAGCTGGATCCCGGTCTGGGCGACCCGCAGCTCTTGGAGGAGCTCCGCCCAGTTCCGGGTGATCCGCTCGTCGTGGTCCTCTCCCCGCAGCGGCGAGCCGTCGCCGTCGTCGTCGTCCGCTGATGCGTGCATGCCACCGTCGTACCGCACTGGTGGCGGCCGGGCCAGCCACGGCCTCCGCGCCGCGTGCTTGACTGGTAGGAGGGGTGCGCGCGACGCGGCCGCGTCGGTCGACCACCGGTGAGGAGGGACGTGGCTCGCGGCATCGCGGAGGACTTCGCGGAGATGGCCCGGCGGCTGGCCGCCGAGGACACGGTGCAGGACACCGTCGAGCGCGTGCTCGAGTACGCCGTCAAGGCACTGGACTGTGGGTACGCCGGCGTGATGTTCCTGCACAAGCGCCGGCGGGTGGAGACCGCGGCAGCCACCGACCCGGTCGTCGAGGGGCTGGACCGGATCCAGGTCGAGTGCGGCGAGGGGCCGGACATGGAGCTGGTCCAGGACCGGGACAGCGTGCTCGTGCCGGACGTGGGCTCGGAGCGGCGGTGGCCGACCTGGGCGGGCCACGTGCGACGGGCCGGGATCCGCAGCTTCCTCAACGTCCGCCTGTACACCCACGCCGACGTCGTCGGCACGCTGAACTTCTACGACGCCATGCCCGACCGCTTCGACACCGACGACCAGGAGGTGGCCCACATCCTGGCGGCGCACGCGGCGGTGGCCCTGGCCTCGGCCCGCGAGACCGAGCACCTGTGGCGGGCCGTCGACGCCCGCAGGATGATCGGCCAGGCCCAGGGGATCCTCATGGAGCGCTACGGCCTGGCCGGGGACCAGGCCTTCGCGGTCCTGCTGCGCTACTCCCAGGACCGCAACGTCAAGCTGCGCGAGGTCGCGAGGGAGCTGGTGGAGACCCGAGAGCTGCCCGGCTGACCGGCCGCGGCCGCTCCGGGCCGGGCGCGCACCCTCGACGGCTACCGGTGGGTATTCCGCCCCGGGACGCTGGGGGAGTCGCTGGGCGAGCCGGAGCGCGGGTACGACGGGACCGAGGCCCGGCTCATGCTCACCCCCCTGCTGCGGCGCCTGAGCCCGCGTGACCGGCTGGTGCTGCGGCTACGGTTCGCCGACGGGCTGACCCAGCGGGAGGTCGGGGAGCGGATCGGGGTCTCGCAGATGCAGGTGTCGCGCATCCTGACCCGGCTGCTGGCCTGGCTTCGCGCCGAGATGCCCCAGCCGCACTGACTGACCGGTCGTCCCAGGCTCCTGAACGGCCACGGGCGCGCCGGCATCCCGAGTGCGTGACGCGAGCGCGGGCTGAATCCCCCGCTTGCCGTGAACCCGCGACCGTCCAGAAGCCGGGCAAGAGTACCCGGAGCGGGCCGAACCCATGCGCCGAGCCCGGCCCCGCTCAGCCGAGCCGAAGCCTGGATCCAGGCGTAGGCGCTGGGCCGACGGGCCGGGCTCGTGGGACCGCGGCGCCGAGATAAGGGACCGCGGCGCCGAGATCGCCGCGGTGGTCAGGCGTTGCGGATCGCGGAGAGCTCGAGCTCGAGGGTCACCTTCTCGCTGACCAGCACCCCGCCGGCCTCCAGCGCGGCGTTCCAGGTGATCCCCCAGTCCTTGCGGTTGACCACGACCGAGCCCTCGAAGCCCACGCGGTGGTTGCCGAACGGGTCGACGGCGGAGCCCTCGAAGGTGAAGTCGATGGTGACCGGCCGGGTCACGCCCTTGATGGTGAGGTCGCCGGTGACGCGCAGCACGTCGTCCCCGACCGGCTCGACCGCCGTGGAGACGAAGGTGAGCTCGGGGTAGCTGGCCAGGTCGAAGAAGTCGTTGCTGCGCAGGTGGGCGTCGCGCTGCTCGTTGCGGGTGTCGATGCTGTCGGCCTTGACGGTCAGCGAGGCCGAGGACCTGCTCAGGTCGTCGGCGTCGATGTGCGCGGTCGCGTCGAAGTCGGTGAACTGCCCGCGCACCTTGGTCACCATGGCGTGCCGGGCGACGAAGCCGATGCGGGAGTGCGACGGGTCCACGGTGTAGTCACCGGTGAGCAGACCCGGGGCGACGAGGGTGGTCATGAGGGGCCTCCAGGTAAAATGTTGAAGATTGAACTGTTGTCTCGAGACTACGCCGGAACACTTGAGATGTCAACTTTAGGGTTCCGCGATGCGCGCAGGCCCGCAAGGGACGAAGGTCCCACGACTGCGGACCTGTGCCCCGGGCGGGCCTGGCCGAGACGGGCCATGCTGTGACCATCGAGGGCGGCGACCTCCCAAGGGCGCCCTCAGGGAGCCCACCGGGCTCCTGGTGTCTCGCAGGCGCGTCACGGCGCACGCCGACCGTGGCCGTCGGACGAGGGACCGGTCGGCGGGTCGGCCAGGGGTGGACGGCCCGCCGACGCGTGTCCGCGGCGGCTTGGCCTGGATCCAGGCTTAGCCAGGCTCAGCCGCCGGTGATCTTCTCGATGATCGCGGTGGTGGAGATCGCGGGTGTGCGAGGCAGGTACTCCACGCGGCAGATGTCGCGCAGGTCGTCGAACCGGCCGGCCCAGTCGTCGCCCATGACCAGCACGTCGGCGGCGTAGCCGGTGATGTAGTCGCGCTTGCGCTCCAGGCTCTCCTCGACGAACACCTCGTCGACCGGCTTCAGCGCCGCCACGATGGCCAGCCGCTCCTCCTGGGGGAACACCGGCGCCCGGCCCTTCTTGCGCTGGTTCAAGGCGTCGGCCGAGACCCCGACGACCAGCCGGTCCCCGAACGCCGCGGCGCGTTCGATGACGCGGAGATGGCCGACGTGGAACACGTCGAAGGTGCCGAAGGTGATCACCGTGGTCATCGCCCGGGCACCGTCTCGTCAGCTCTCCCGTCAGCCCCGGCGTCACCCCGCGCGTGACCGTGGCCGGAGCCGACGGCCGGTGCGCTGCTCATGGGCCCGATGCTGCCATGCCGGAAGCCGGCCGAGCCTCCCGGGGTTGCGCCGAGGCCCGGCTTCGGGGCGGCGCCTTGCCCGAGCCTGCGCGGTTCGCGCCCTCGTGTACTTTTCGTAGCGCGATGTCCCAGACCCTGGCCGCAGGCAACCCCGCGCTGGACGCCGAACGACGAGCGGCCCTGAGGCGGATGCGCACCCTGGCGGTGGGCTTGCTGCTGTTCGCGGCCGCGGTCTACCTGCTCACCCTCGGCGAGGACGGGTTCCTCGGCTTCGTCAACGCCGGCGCGGAGGCCTCGATGGTGGGCGCGATCGCGGACTGGTTCGCGGTGGTGGCCCTGTTCAAGCACCCGCTCGGCGTACCGGTGCCGCACACCGCGCTGATCCCGAAGCGCAAGGAGATGCTCGGGCGCAGCCTCGAGGAGTTCGTGGGCGAGAACTTCCTCTCCCAGGACGTGGTCCGGCAGCGGGTGCTCATCGCCGAGCCGACGCTCAAGGCCGCCACCTGGCTCACCGACGAGCGGCACGCCCGCCGGGTCGTCGACGAGGCCGCCCACCTGCTCAGCGAGGGCCTGACCAGGGTCCGCGACGAGGACGTGGGCATGGTCATCACCGAGGCCATCGTGCCCCGCCTCGTGGAGGAGCCGGTCAGCCCGCTCGCCGGGCGGCTGCTGGAGGAGGTCGTCGCGGACGGGGCGCACCACGCCCTGGTCGACCTGGTGCTGGACGAGGTGGCCTCGTGGCTGCGGGAGAACCAGCGCACCTTCCACGACATCGTGGTCGAGCGGGCGCCCTGGTGGGCGCCCGAGGCGCTCAACGAACGCGTCGTCCGCCGTCTGCATCTCGAGCTGCTGGACTGGCTCGAGGAGATCCGGGCCGACCCCGTGCACCGCTCCCGCCTGGCCCTCGACCGGCTGCTGGCCACCCTCGCCGACGACCTGCAGCACGACGCCGCGACGATGGAGCGTGCCGAGCGGCTCAAGACTCGCGTGCTCTCCCACCCCCAGGTCGCCGCGACCGCCACCTCGTTCTGGAACGCGCTGCGCCGTGCCCTGGTCGCCGCGCTGGAGGACCCCGAGGGGCCGCTGCGCGCCCGGAGCCTGCAGGAGGTCACGGCCTTCGCCGCCCGGCTGCAGGACGACGCCGGCCTCCGCGAGCGGCTCGACCGGTACCTGGCCGACGCGTCGGTGTTCCTCGTCGACCGCTACGGACGCGACCTCACCGCGGTCATCACCCACACCATCGACGCCTGGGACGGCCGCGAGGCCTCCGCGCGGATCGAGCTCCACGTCGGCAAGGACCTGCAGTTCGTCCGCATCAACGGCACCATCGTCGGCGGGCTGGTCGGCGTGGCCATCCACACCGTCACCCTCCTGCTCGCCTGACTGCCGCATGGTGGGCGAGTGGGCGTGACTTCCTGGGGGGTGGTGGCCGAGTGGGCGGGTCTTCCTGGGGGGTGGTGGCCGAGTGGGCGCTACTTCCCCGGCGGTGGGGAGCTCAGTCGGTGCAGTCGGTCAGTGGGGCCGGCGAGCCGGCGCAACCGCAGGGCGAGGGCGCTTCGCGCCAGGAGGCAGTTGCGCCGGCTCGCCGGGCGTCGGGCTTCGCCCGACAGACCAGCTCGACCACTCGTCCACCAGACCTGACGGGCTCTGCCCGTCAGGTCTGGTGGACGTAGTGGTCGAGCTGGTCCCTCTCGAACTCCAGCTCGGCCATCCGGTTCTTCACCACGTCGCCGATGCTGATGATGCCGGTGAGGTTCTCGCCCTCGACCACGGGGACGTGGCGGACCCGGTGCTCGGTCATCAGGGCCATCAGGTCGTCGAGAAGGTCGTGGGCCGTGCAGGTGTGCACCTCGTCGGTCATGATCGCGGAGACCGCGGCATCGAGGACGTGTGGGTCCTCGTTGAGCCGGCGCACCACGTCGCGCTCGGAGACGATCCCGGAGACGGTGTGCCCGTCGACGCTGACGACCAGCGCGCCCACGTTGTGCTCGGCGAGAAGCGCGATGAGCTCGCGGACGGTGGCGTCGGGCCTGATCGTGACGACGTCCTGCTTGGGCTTGCCCCTGACCACGTCGTGGATGCGCATCTGGCGACCTCCGGCTCCTCTGCGAGGTGATGGCTCGAAGGCTAGTCCAACCGACCTGCCCAGGGTAGGACGCAGGGTAGGACGCAGCGTAGGACGCGGGGTGGGACGCGCGTGGGACGCGGGGTGGGACGCGCGTGGGACGCGGGGGAGAGGCGACCCGACCGCCTCACCCCGACGGTTCGGCGTCGGTGGGCGGCGTGCGCCGATGGGCCCCGAGGTCCAGAACCGAGCCATGGCCCGGCTGGTCGGTACGCCGCTCCTCGACCCGGCCCAGGAAGCCCAGCGCGGCGTCGTGCAGCAGCCCGTTGCTGGCCAGCGCGTTGCCACCCAGTGGACCGTCGCGACCGTCCAGCGACCCGAACCGCCCGCCGGCCTCCCGGACCACCACGTCCAGGGCCGCCATGTCGTAGAGCTCCAGGTCCGGCTCCGCGGCCAGGTCGACGGCCCCCTCGGCCACCAGCATGTAGCTCCAGAAGTCGCCGTACGCCCGGGTCCGCCAGCACCGCCGCGCCAGCGCGGTGAAGTCCTCGAGCCCGCCGCGTTCGTCCCAGCCGTCCAGCGAGGAGTAGGAGAGGGAGGCGTCCTCCAGCCGGGACACGTCCGAGACGTGGCAGGGCGCGGCCTTGAGGAATGACCGTCCCGTGTACGCGCCACCTCCCTTCATCGCCCACCACCGCCGGTGCAGTGCCGGCGCGGAGACCACGCCCACCACCACCTGGTCCTCGACCATGAGGGCGATCAGCGTCGCCCACACCGGGACCCCACGCACGAAGCTCTTGGTGCCGTCGATCGGGTCGACGACCCAGCGGCGCTGGCTGAACCCGGTGGAGCCCTGCTCCTCGCCCAGCACGGCGTCGCGCGGACGGGCCCGGGACAGGGTCCGGCGGATCCCGTCCTCGACGGCCTGGTCGGCGTCGGTCACGGGACTGAGGTCCGGCTTGGTCGCCACGTGCAGGTCCTGCGCCTGGAACCGGCTGCTGGCCAGGGAGTCGGCGTCGTCGGCGAGCACGTGTGCGAGGCGCAGGTCGTCGGTGAAGGAGGCGGGCATTGTCTCTAAGGCTATTCCCAGGGTGCGCCGCTAGCGTGTCGCGACATGGAGATCTTCGGGCTGCCGGCCCACGCGCTGGTGGTGCACGCGGCGGTCGTGCTGACCCCCCTCGCGGTGCTCCTGGTGTTCGCCTTCGCCCTCCTCCCGTCCTGGCGCTGGGCGAGCCGGTGGCCGGCGCTGCTCGCCACGCTGGCCGCGACGGCGTCGGTGGTCGTCGCCAAGCTGAGCGGCGACGCGCTCTACGAGGACCGGGGCGGGTTCTTCTCCCCGGAGCTGCAGGACCAGGTCGCCACCCACTCGGCGCGTGGCGGCGTGCTGATGTGGGTGATGCTGGGGTTCGCGGCGCTGGTCGTGCTGGCGTTCCTCCTGCTCCCGGCGCCGACCGGGATGCGCGACGGCCGGCTCGACTTCGCCGGGCGCCCGGACGCCTGGGTGCGGACCGTGGTCCCCGCCGCCCTCACCGTCCTCGGGGTCGTGGTGCTGGTGTGGGTGTTCCTCACCGGCGACGCCGGAGCGCGGGCGGTCTGGGGCTGAGCGTCACCGTACGCCAGGCCGGGCCGCCCGTTCGCCGAGCGCGGACTCCCGGCTGGCCAGCAGCCGCCGGAACGACTCCACCCGCGCCACCTCGACCCGCCCTTCCGCGAGCGCGAGGTCGAGACCGCACTCCGGCTCGGCCGCGGTGTGCAGGCAGCCCCGCGGGCACTGTGCCGAGGCCGCGTCGAGGTCGGGGAACGCGCGCAGCAGGTGGGCCGGCTCGACGTGCGCCAGCCCGAACGAACGGACCCCCGGCGTGTCCACGATCCAGCCCGCGTGGTCCGGCAGCGGCACCAGCACCACCGACGTCGAGGTGTGCCGGCCTCGGCCGGTCACCGCGTTCACCCGCCCCGTCGCCCGGTCCGCGCCGGGCACCAGCGCGTTCACCAGCGTCGACTTGCCGACCCCGCTGTGCCCCAGGAGCACGCTGGTGCGACCGGCGAGCCGCTCACGGACGGAGCCGAGGTCCCCGCCCCGGCGGGTCACCAACCACGGCACGCCGAGCGGCGCGTAGGCGGAAAGGAGCGCGTCGGGCGCGGCCAGGTCGGACTTGGTCAGGCACAGCAGCGGGTCCAGCCCGGCGTCGTACGCCGCCACCAGCGCCCGGTCCACCAGGCCGGTGCGCGGCTCGGGGTCCGCGAGCGCGACCACGACGACCAGCTGGTCGGCGTTGGCCACGATCACCCGCTCTACGGGGTCGTCGTCGTCGGCGGTGCGCCGCAGCACGGTACGCCGCCGGCCGACCTCGACGATCCGCGCCAAGCTGCCGTCCGCTCCAGAGACGTCCCCGACCAGCCGGACCGCGTCCCCCGCGACCACGCCCCTGCGCCCGAGCGACCTGCTCTTCATGGCCAGCACCTCGCGGTCGTCCACGGCGCAGGTGAACCGGCCACGGTCGACGGTCAGCACCCGGCCGTCGACGGCGTCGTCGTAGCTGGGCCGCTCCTTGGTCCGCGGGCGGGTCCGCCGGCGCGGACGGTCGAACGACTCGGGCTCGAGATGCTCGTAGTCGCGGCCGGTCATGGACCGACCAGCCCGGCCCACGCGGCCGGGAACCCCGGGAACGTCTTGGCGGTGGTCGCGACGTCCTCGACCAGGACGCCCGGGACGGCGAGGCCGAGGATCACCGCGGCCTGTGCCATCCGGTGGTCGGCGTAGGTGTGGAACACCCCGCCGTGCAGGCGCGCGGGGCGGATCTCCAGCCCGTCGTCGGTCTCGGTGACCCGGCCGCCCAGGGCGGTGAGCTCCCGGGCGAGGGCGGCCAGCCGGTCGGTCTCGTGGCCACGGACGTGGGCGACGCCGCGCAGCCGGGACGGGCCGGACGCGAGCGCGGCAAGGGCGGCCACGGCCGGGGTGAGCTCGCCGACGTCGTGCAGGTCGTAGTCGAGGCCGGTCAGGGCCCCGGTGCCGGACACCGTGAGCCCGTCCTCGGCCCAGCCGACCTGAGCCCCCATGAGCGTGAGGATCTCCCGCAGCGCGTCGCCGGCCTGGGTGGTCTCGCGCGGCCAGTCCCGGACGGTCACCCGGCCGCCGGTGACCGCGCCGGCGGCGAGGAACGGCGCCGCGTTGGACAGGTCCGGCTCCACCACGACGTCGACGGCGCGCACTGGGCCGGGCCGGACCCGCCAGCGGTTCGGCGTTGAGTCGTCGACGTCGACGCCGCGACGGCGCAGGCAGGCGACGGTCATGTCGACGTGCGGGAGCGAGGGCATCGGCCTGCCGTCGTGCCGGACGTCGACGCCGTCGACGTACCGGGCGCCGGCCAGCAACAGCCCGGACACGAACTGGCTGGACCCCGACGCGTCCAGCACGACGGTGCCGCCGCGGACCGACCCGGTGCCGGTCACCGTGAACGGCAGCGTGCCGCGCCCCCCGTCGTCCACCTGGACACCGAGTCCGCGCAGCGCCTCGAGCACCTCGCGCATCGGCCGGCTGCGCGCGCGGGGGTCGCCGTCGAACCACACCTGGCCGGCGGCGAGGGCGGCGACCGGCGGCACGAACCGCATGACCGTCCCGGCCAGCCCACAGTCCACGCGGGCCGGGCCGCGCAGCGGCGCGGGAGCCACCCGCCAGTCCGGCCCTTCCGCCGCGACGGCCGTTCCGAGCGCGGAGAGCGCGGCCGCCATCAACGCGGTGTCGCGCGAGGTCAGCGCCCGGCGGACCAGCGAGGGACCGTCGGACAGCGCGGCGAGCACCAGCGCCCGGTTGGTCAGCGACTTCGAGCCCGGCAGGGACACCGTCCCGGTGACCGGTGCGTCGGGGTGTGGGGCGGGCCAGTGCTCGCCGAGCGCGCGCTCGGGCGGTGCGGTCGGCTGGGAGCTCATCCCGGTCGAGGCCGGCTGGACAGGAAAAGGGGTAGCGGCGGCACCGCTCAGGTGCCGGGAAGGGAGGCGGCTGCGATCTTGGCCTGCTGCCGGGCCAGCCGGCGCAGGTGGCGGGTCTCCCGGGACACGTCGCGGGAGACGTCATGGACCGCGCGCTGCGCCCGCCAGCGCAGTCCCGGCCGGCCCTCGGTGTCGAGTGAGGCGAGCAGCAGGCCGCCGAACAGCGAGAGGTTCTTGAAGAAGTGGATGCGCTGGTTGGCCCGCATGGCGGGGTCGGTCTCCTCCCAGTAGCGGTGCCCGGCGAGCGTCGTCGGCACCAGAGTCGCCGCGAGCACGGTGGCGGAGAGCCGGGGTGCGCGGCCGGTGGCCAACGCCAGGCCCGCGCCGAGGTGCACGACGGCGTTGGCCCGAACCAGGTTCTCCGGGGTCGCGAACCGGCTCGCCGACGGCACCGTCTCGCCGATGAACGTGCTCAGCCGCTCGGTCACCGGCTCGGACCGCTTGGCGAGGGCCTCCTGGTGGGTCAAGGCGTTGGCGCCGCCCACGACGAACATCGAGGCGAGCATCGGGCGGGCGATCGTGCGGGAGAGCGGCATGGGACTGTTCTACCCCACGCGCGGTCCGGCACGCTCCGGGGTCGTCCCGGCGGTCGGCGCCGTCCTGCTGCCGGAGCCCGACGGCCAGCCCAGCTCGATCTGGTCCGAAGCGCTCTCGCCGTCGGCGGTCGTCACGGTCACCGTGGCGGTGACCGACTCGTCGCGTGGCAGCCGGCTCAGGTCGGCGTCGAGAAGCCCCTGGGCGGTCGGACCGGGTGCGACGCAGGCGAAGCCCGCCGGACCGGTGCGCGTGCAGCCGAAGCCGTCGGGAAAGAGCTCGACCGACGACACCGGACTCCCGGGCGGGAAGGTGACCGCGAGGGTGAACGGCGTGCCGTTCTCGCCCGGCTCGGGGAGGTTCTCCACGCGCGCGAAGAACGTGCCGACGCCGCCCGGGTCGGGGGTGAGGACCAGGGTCAGGGGGGGTGCGGTCCCGACCTGCACGGTGCCGGAGTCGTTGCCGGGGTTCGGGTCGCGGACGTCGGCCGAGCGCACGCGGAAGCCGACCTCGGCGACGCCGAGGCCTCCGACGAACGGGACGCTCGTCGCGAAGCTGCCCGACCCGGCCGGACAGGTGAACCGGCTGCCCGCTCCCTGGCACCCGGTGGGAAGCCCGGCGAGCCGGGCACCGCCCAACGTCAGGTCGAGGGCGAGGTCCGCGCCGCCCGCCGGCACGCCGGTGACCGTGACCGAGGCGGTGAGGGGACCGGTGGCCGACACCGACAGCGCCAGGTCCGCGGGCACCGGCCGCGCCGGGCCGACCTCGGCCGAGTCGGTGTTGTTCGCCAGGCCGGGGTCCCTCACGCCGAGGGCGGTCGCGGTGACGGCAACCGTGCTTCTCGGGGTCCGTGGCGCCAGGTCGAACCGCAGCACGCGGGTGAGCCGGCCGGCGGCGACGTCGTCGCAGCGCAGCCGGCCGGGGGCCACCTGCCGACATCGGGCCGGCGCCCGGGCGAGCTCGACACCTTCGGGAAGGTCCAGGTCGAGCCGTACGTCGGCGCGAGGCCGGGGCAGCCCGGTCACGGTGAACCGGATCCCGTTCCAGCCGGCGCGCGCCAGGGCCAGCCGGACGTCGACCCGCGGTGCGCGCCGGTAGGAGAAGGTGACGGTGTTGTCGCCCTGCTCCGGGTCGTCGAAGCCACGCAGCCCGACGGTCACGGTCACCCGGTCCCCGGAGAGATCGTCGGGCAGGTCCAGCGGGATCACCAAGGAGACCTGGCGGCGGGCGGTCGCCGCGGGGGCCCGGCGCGCAGTGGCGGACCGGCCGGTGCGAGGCGACGTGGCGGGCACCGGGCACGTGGCGGCCAGGGGCTGCGCGGCGGTCACCGTGCAGTCACCCTGTCCGGCGGCGAACCGGCTCGCGCCGGAGCGGGAGCCCATCGTGACGTCCACGACGACGCGGCGGGCGGGGAGACCGGCCAGGCCGAGCGTCAGCGCGTCGTTGCTGACCCCCGCCGACCCGATGCCGACGTCCGCGCTCGGCTGGCCGCCGCCGTTGCCACCGCCGCCACCGCCGCCGCCACCGCCGCCGCCGTTGCCGCCACCACCGTTGCCACCGCCGCCACCACCGTTCCCGCCACCGGTGCCGCCACCGGTCGTACCGGTGTCGCCACCGCCGGTGCCGGTGGGGGTGGTCGAGCCGTCGTCGCCGGTGGTGTCCGCCGTGCCGTCGGCGCCCGGGGTGCTCTCGGTGGGGGCCGCGGGTCCCGGGGCCGCGGGGACCTCGGCGGGCCCGCCGTTCTCGCTGCCCGTGCCGCCGCCGCCACCGCCACCACCGCTGCCGTTGCCGTTGCCGTTGCCGCCGGTGTCGCCGCCGTTCTGGTCACCCGGCCCCGGTTCGGCGGACCCGGGCGCGCCGGGCGGACGGTCTCCCGCGTTGTCGACGGTCGGGCCGCCACCGCCCACCACGATGGCGATCGCGACGGCAACGGCGATCGTGGCGGCGACCGCGCCCGCGCCCACGGCGGCGAGGTTGTTCTGGGCGAAGTCCTTGGCGCGGCCGAGCAGCACCCCGACCCCGCCCAGCGCGGCAGCACCTCCCGACGCCGACAGATAGGCGGCCGCGGCGCCGCCGAGGAGCAGCGGAGCGATCAGCCCGGCCAGGTTGTCGTTGACCTCGGTGAGCTCCAGGTAGACCGCCGTACACCGACGGCAGCCGTCCAGATGGGACTTGACCTTCGCGCTGTCGCGCTTGGAGAGCCCGCCGCGGACGTAGGCGCCCAGCTGTCCGGTCACCCAGCGGCACTCCTCGTCGGCGGTGTCGCTCAGGTGCGCGGTCAGGTAGGCCTGGCGCAGTCCCTCCCGCGCGCGGTAGGCCAGCGCGGAGACCGAGTTGGCGCTCATGCCCAGCAGTGGCGCGATGTCCGCGGGCTTCTGGCCCTCCACCTCCAGGTGCCACAGCACCATCTGCCAGCGCTCCGGCAGCGAGGCGAAGGCCTTGGCCGCCGCGCCGCTCTCGAACCCCTCGACGGCGGTGTCGCGGAAGGGCACTCCCGGGTCGAAGGCGGTCATGTCGTCCGACGTGGTCAGCCGCGACTGCGCCCTGATCCGGTCGACGTGCAGGCGGCGTACCGCGGTGAGCAGGTAGGCGCGGAACGCCACGTCGGGCCCGCCGCCGGCCTGCAGCACGGTGAGCACCTTGGTGAACGCGTCGGCGACCAGGTCGTCGGCGTCCGCCCCGCGGACCAGCTGCCGCGCCAGGCGGTTGGCGGCGCCGACGTGGCGCTCGAACAGCTCGCCGTACGCCGCCACGTCCCCACCGCGCACGCGCGAGATCAGCTCGGCGTCGCTGGGCGCCGACACGCTGCTCAACGGTTCGGTCATGACACCTTCGAAGACGGCCCGGGCGAACTATCGTGACGAGACACCGCAATTGGTGCGCAAACGGTGGCAGGACAAACCTACCTCCGCACCTCCCCGATCGTCTCCCGAAACTTTCCGTGCCGAACCGCGTCATGACGGTGGCCCAGGCCCGTCCCTGTTGTGGACCAGCGGCGCCATGCCGAGGCCCAGCCGACCACGGGAGCGCACATGCGGACAGCGTTCGTGCCACGCGCCAGACGGCGCGCCACGGACCCGCACGCCCTGGTGGAGGGGATCCCGGCCGGCTTCGACGCGGTGGCGGAGGCGCTGGCCGCCGGGTCGTGCGTGCTCGCGCCCTGCGCGACGGCGGGCCGCGTGCTGGCCCGGGACGGAGCCTCGCTCGGGGAGTCGCTGGCCGCGCTGCGGGACACCTGCCAGGCCGTGACCGGGGAGGACCCCGGGTTCGGGGCGGTCGAGACCCTGTCCGTGGCCTGGAGCGAGGCGACCCTGGAGTTCCTCCACGACGTCTCCTGCGAGGACCCGCTCACCGGGCTGGCCAGCCGGTCACACCTGCGCACCCGGCTGAGCGAGCTGTACCGCGACGCGGAACGGTCCGGGGACCAGGTGCCGGACCGGCATGCCCTGGTCCTGGTCGACGCGGTCGTCGCCGACCCGTCCGACCCGACCGGCCTCGGCGTCGCGCTGGTGAAGGAGCTCCGGCTGGCCTCGGTCGCCGACACCGTACGCGCGGTCTTCTCCGGAGGTGAGACCGTCGGCCGGCTCCGTCCGGACCGGGTGGGCGCGGTCGTCGAGCGCACCGACGGGCTCGGGATGCACGTGGGGCTGCTGCGGGCCCGGCTGCACGACCTGGACCTCGGCGGCGCCGAGCCCCGGGTGTGGATCGAAGGGCTGCCGGCCTCCGCCGAGGCCGGGGCGAGCCTGCCGGACGAGCTGTCGCGCTGACGACGGGGGTGGGCGTGGGAGGACCACCCCCGTCGTCGGCACGGCAGCGCCAGTGCCCTCTCGCGGCCTGCCTTTCGTAGGCTGGTGCGCATGTGTGGCCGCTACGCCTCGAGCCGGCGTCCCGACGACCTCGCCGAGGAGTTCGAGATCGACCGCGCGAAGGTGACCGAGACCGTCACCGAGCCGCTGGCGCCGGACTACAACGTGGCCCCCACCAAGCAGGTCTACGCGGTGCTCAGCCGGTCGCCCGCCGACGACCGGCCTCCGGAGCGGCAGCTGCGCGTCCTGCGCTGGGGGCTGGTGCCGTTCTGGGCCAAGGACCCCGCCATCGGGAGCCGGATGATCAACGCCCGGATGGAGACCGTCACGCAGAAGCCGGCGTTCCGCCGCGCGTTCGCCGCCCGGAGGTGCCTGGTCCCGGCCGACGGCTACTACGAGTGGTACACCAGCCAGCAGGAGGGCGCGCAGAAGGGCAAGGGCGGGAAGCCGCTCAAGCAGCCGTTCTTCATCCGCCCTGCGGACGGGTCGGTGCTGGCGATGGCCGGCCTGTACGAGATCTGGCGCGACCCCACCCGTGGCGACGACGACCCCGACCGGTTCCGGTGGACCTGCACGGTGCTCACGACGCGGGCCGAGGACGCCGTGGGCCACATCCACGACCGGATGCCGCTGCTGGTGGAGCCGGAGCGGTACGCCGCGTGGCTGGACCCCACCGTCTCCGACCGCGACTCGCTGCTGGGCCTGCTGGTCCCGGCCGCCCCCGGCCGGCTGGAGGCCTTCCCGGTCGGCACCGCGGTCAACAACGTGCGCAACAACGGCCCGCAGCTGGTCGAGCCGCTGCCCGCCGAGCCGACCGTGGGCGGTGAGACGGTGACCGCGCCGTGACCGACCGGCGCATCCTGCCCACCCCGCACGGGGAGGCCCGGCTGCTGCAGGACCGCTCCCGGCACCCGGTCGCGACGCTGCTGCTGGGTCACGGCGCCGGCGGAGGGCCCGAGGCCCCGGACCTCGCCGCGCTGGCCGCCGAGCTGCCCCGAGAGGGCGTGACCGTGCTACGGCTCGAGCAGCCCTGGCGGCTCGCCGGCCGCCGGGTGGCGCCGCGGCCGGCGGTCCTGGACGCCTGCCTGGTGGCGGTGGCCGACCGGCTGCGGCCCCGCACCCCGCTGGTGCTGGGCGGGCGCAGCGCGGGGGCACGTTCCGCGGCGCGCACCGCGCACCACCTCGGTGCCTCCGGCGTCCTGGCGCTGTCCTACCCGCTGCACCCGCCGGGACGACCGGACCGCAGCCGCCTCGACGAGCTCGCCGGCGTCCGGCTGCCCGTCCTGGTGGTCCAAGGCGAGGTCGACCCGTTCGGCCGTCCCGAGGAGTTCCCCGAGAGCGTCGACCTGGCCGTCGTCCCCGGCGCCGACCACTCCTTCAAGGTGCGCCGCGGCGGGCCGATCACGCAGGAGGACGCCTACGCCCTGGTGGTCGAGGCGACGCTGGAGTTCGTCGTACGAGAAGTGGCCGGGAATCGCGGAGGCCCCGGCGGTGTTGCCACCTGACAGACCCGTCCCGGGTCCTCACCGGCCGAGAGGTGGACCAACGAGCGTGTCCGCGACGCTGCTGCACAGCCGGACCCCGGCGACCTCGCCGCGGCTGACGGCGTCCCCCCTCCCGGTAGGCTGGCGGGCAATGGCAGAGACCGACTCCCGCACCCAGTCCGAGACCGCCGCCCCCGGGACCGACGTCGGGACCGACGAGGAGACCGACGAGGAGCGCACCGCGCGGTTCGAGCGCGACGCGCTGCCCTTCCTGGACCAGCTGTACTCCGCCGCGATGCGGATGACCCGCAACCCCCAGGACGCCGAGGACCTGGTCCAGGAGACGTTCGCGAAGGCGTACGCGTCGTTCCACCAGTTCCGGCCGGGCACCAACCTCAAGGCCTGGCTGTACCGGATCCTGACCAACACCTTCATCAACTCCTACCGCAAGAAGCAGCGCGAGCCGCAGCAGTCCATGTCCGACGAGGTGGAGGACTGGCAGCTGGCGCGCGCGGAGTCGCACTCCTCGGTCGGACTGCGGTCCGCCGAGGCCGAGGCGCTGGACCGGCTGCCGGACAGCGACGTCAAAGACGCCCTCTCCCGGCTCCCGGCGGACTTCCGGCTCGCGGTGTACCTCGCCGACGTCGAGGGATTCCCGTACAAGGAGATCGCCGAGATCATGGACACCCCCATCGGCACGGTGATGTCCCGGTTGCACCGGGGGAGGCGCCAGCTGCGCGCGCTGCTCGAGGACTACGCGCGCGAGCGTGGCCTGGCCGCGGCCACGTCGGGAGACCCGTCATGAGCTGCGGCCGGCACCACGACACCGACTGCTCGGAGGTGCTGGAGCGGGTCTACGCCTACCTGGACAGCGAGCTCGACGACCGGCCCCGGGCGGAGGTGGTCCAGCACCTCGACGAGTGCGGCCCGTGTCTGCGCAAGTACCACCTCGAACGCACCGTCAAGGCGCTGGTGGCCCGGTCGTGCACCGAGCACGCCCCGGAGGAGCTCCGCCGCAAGGTGCTGCTGAAGATCCGCCAGGTGCAGGTCGAGATCGAGCCGGACAACGTCACGGTGGTCAGCACCGAGACGCGGGTCACCCGCGAGGGCTGAGCCTACTCAGGCGTTGGGGCGCTTGCCGTGGTTCGCCCGCTTCTTCTTGCGCGCGCGGCGCTTGCGTCCGGTCTTGCTCATCGGCTCTCCTGTTCGGGGTGGGTGTCGGGCCTGCCCCCATCGTCCCAGACCGACCCCGCTGCCACGAACCCGGCCGACCGCTCACGCTGAGGACTCCCCGGTCCACCAGGACTGACGGCTCGGCGCGCCAAGACTGACGGCTCGGCGCGCCAGGACTGACGGCTCGGCGTCAGGGAAGGCGGGCGAGGAAGCGGTCGCGGTCCACGACGACGCGGGTGACCTCGCCATGGCCGACGACCGTGCCGTCGTCGTGCGTGGCGACCACCTCGAACCGCAGCAGCCGGCCGTCGACGTGACGCAGGACGGCGGTCACGGACACCCGGGCGCCCACCGGGCTCGGCGCCCGGTGCTCCAGGGCGACCCGGGTGCCGACCGTGCTGCTGGTCTCGGGCAACGCCGGGTCCACCGCGGCACAGGTGGCCGCCTCGGCCCAGGCCAGCAACCGGGGAGTGCCCAGCACCGACAGGTCACCCGACCCCACCGCGGAGGCGGTGTCCTCCTCGGCGACCACCCGCTCGACCGTCGCGGTGAGGCCTGGGCTCAACGTCTGCACGCCGCCATCCTGGCTCGGCCCCCCGTCGAGCCGTCAACTCTTGCGGGTCGAGCCGTCAACTGTTGCGGGTCGAGCCGTCAACTCTTGCGGGCCGAGCCGTCAACTATTGCGGGTCGAGCCGTCAACTATGGTGGGCCGAGCCGTCAACTCCGGTGGGCCGAGCTGGTCGTCGTGGGACTCGCACCAAGATCCACGGCTCGACGCACCAGGATTGACGGCTCGACGCACCAGGATTGACGGCTCGACGCACCAGGATTGACGGCTCGACGCACCAAGATTGACGGCTCGGCATCACACGCCGTAGGTCCCGCGGGGGTAGGTCGCGGTGACGTCGGTGATCACGTTGACCAGGTACGGCGCGCCGGAGGCGAAGGCCCGGTCGAGCGCGGGGCCGACCTGCTCGGGGTCGGTGACCATCTCGCCCGCGCCGCCCAGGGCGGACACCACCTGGTCGTAGCGGGTGCGCGGCGCGAGGTCGGCCACGACGTCGTAGCCGTACACCATCTGCATGGGCCCCTTCTCCAGCGCCCAGGCGGAGTTGTTGCCCATCACCATGACCACGGGCAGCCGGTGGCGTACCAGGGTGTCGACGTCCATCAGCGACATCCCCGCGGCGCCGTCGCCGAGCAGGAGCACCACCTGGGCGGCCGGACGGGCCAGCCGGGCACCGATCGCGGCGCCGAGCCCGGCGCCCAGACAGCCGTACGGACCCGGGTCCAGCCAGCAGCCGGGCCGGGCCGGCTCGACCAGCTTGCCGGCGAAGGACACGAAGTCGCCGCCGTCCCCGACCACCACCGCGTCGTCGGCGAGGCGAGGGACCAGCTCGCCGTAGATCCGGGCCGGGTGCACCGGGTCCGCGGTCGCGGCCAGCAGCGCGGTGTCGCGATGGTTGGCCGCCGCCACCGCGTCGGTCAGCGTGGCCGCCCACGAGGTCCAGTCCGGCCGGCGAGGCAGCGCCTGCAGCCCGGCCAGGATGCCGTCGAGCATCGTGGTGAGGTCGCCGGACGCCGAGCCGGCCAGCTCCGCATGCCGGGCGAGCGCCGACGCCGAGTCCGCGAGGTGCACCACGTCGGCCGGCGGCGCGCCGTCCTTCCCGCCGAAGACGCCGTAGCCGAGCCGGAAGTCCAGCGGGGTGCCCACCACGACGACCAGGTCGGCGGTGCCGAGCGCCGTCCCGCGCGCCTTGGTCACCAGCAGCCGATGACCACGGGGTACGACGCCGCGCCCCATGCCGTTGGTCACCGCGGGGATGCCCGTCTCGTCCACCAGCCGCAGGGCGGCCTGCTCGGCCCCGTCCGCCCAGACGTCGCCACCCAGCACCAGCACCGGTCGCCGGGCCGCTCCCAGCCGGGCGGCCACGGCGGCGACCGCGTCCGGATCCGGGTCGAGCGGGGCGGGCGCGACGAAGGCCGGCCGGGACACCGTCGTGGTGGCGTAGAAAGCGTCCAGCGGGATGTCCAGGAAGGCCGGCCCGCGGTGCGGGGACCGCGCCGCGGTGAACGCCTCGTCGACGGCGGTGGCCACCTGGGCCGGGTCGTGCACCGTGCGGGCCAGCTTCGTCACCGGCTCCAGCAACGGCACGTGGTCGAGCTCTTGCAGGCTGCCCTGACCCCACCGGTTGTCCGGTGCCCGACCGCCGACGACGACCAGGGGGGCCCCGCTGAAGCCGGCCTGGGTCACCGCGCTGACGCCGTTCGTCACGCCGGGCCCCGCGGTGAGCGCGGCCAGGCCGGGCACCCGGGTGAGCTTGCCGACGGCCTCGGCGGCGAAGACGGCGGTCTGCTCGTGCCGGACGTCGAGCAGCCGCATCGGCGGCTCGGCGTGCACGGCGGCGTCGTACAGCGGGAAGACGTGGGCGCCGGAGAGCGTGAACATCGTGTCCACCCCGTGCGCGGCGGCCACCGCCACGGCGTGGGCGCCGCTGTGCGCCTCGACGGGCTCGGTGCCCGGGGACGGGCCGGTGGCGGGGGTGGTCGCGGCGACGTGGGCCATGACCGACAACCTACCCACCGGTCACCGGCCCGGGCCCGGGGTCGGGGGTCTCCTAGTGTTGGCCCCGTGGCGTCGCTGACCGAGGTGGCCCGAGCGCACACGGACCTGTCCGAGGGCGACCTGGACTGGCTGCACCTGCTGCTCGCCGACTGGCAGGTCATCGCCGACCTGTCCTTCGCCGACCTGGTGCTGTGGCTGCCCGACCGGGGCGGTCAGGGGCTCTGGGCGGGTGCCCAGATGCGGCCGACCACGGGGCCCACGGCGTACGTCGACGACCTGGTCGGCTCCTTCGTGCCGCACGGCCGCCGGGTCCTGCTCGACCAGGCGCTGGACCAGGGGCGGGTCGCCCGCGAGGGCGACCCCGAGTGGCGCGACGACGTCCCGGTCCGGGTGGAGGCGATCCCGGTGCGGCGGGGCAGCAGGATCCTCGCGGTCATCGGCCGCAACACCAACCTGCTCGGCGTCCGCACCCCGTCGCGGCTCGAGCTGGCCTACCTGCAGACCGCCACCGACCTGACCCAGATGATCGCGCGCGGCCACTTCCCCTACCCGGGCCAGCGCTCCGACCACGCCGACTCGCCGCGGGTGGGGGACGGGTTCCTTCGCATCGACGCGCACGGCGTGGTCACCTACGCCAGCCCCAACGCGCTCTCGGTCTACCGGCGGCTGGGCCTGTCCGCCGACCTGACCGGGCTGAACCTGGCCGCCACCACGCGGCAGCTGGTCCCGGAGAGCCGCCGCCCGGACGAGGAGGACCTCAGTGCCGTCCTGGGCGGCCGGGCCCCCCGCGACGTCGAGGTCGGCAACGGCGAGACCATCGTGATCGCCCGCTCCATCCCCCTGCGCCCGCACGGCAGCCGGATCGGGGCGCTGGTGCTCATGCGCGACGTGACCGACCTGCGCCGCCGCGACCGCGAGCTGGTCACCAAGGACGCCACGATCCGCGAGATCCACCACCGGGTGAAGAACAACCTGCAGACGGTCGCCGCCCTGCTGCGCCTGCAGGCTCGCCGGATCTCGGGCCAGGAAGGACGTGCCGCCCTGGACGAGGCGGTCCGCCGGGTCGGCGCGATCGCCCTGGTCCACGAGACGCTGTCCACCACCTTGGACGGGTTCGTCGACTTCGACGAGATCGCCGACCGGCTCCGGGTCATGGTCAGCGAGGTCAGCTCGGCCGGGACGGTGGTGACCACCGCGAAGCACGGCACGTTCGGGGTGGTCCCCGGGGACCGTGCCACGAGCCTGGCCATGGTGCTCACCGAGGTGCTGCAGAACGCCGTCGAGCACGGCATCGGCGACGGCCCGGGACGGGTCGACCTGGCGGCCGAGCGGTCGTCGGGGCGGCTGCGGGTCACCGTGACCGACGACGGGGCGGGGCTGCCGGAGGGGTTCGACCCGGCCGGGTCCACCGGCCTCGGCCTGTCCATCGTGCGCACCCTGGTGGAGTCCGAGCTCGACGGGCGGCTGGAGATCGGCGCGGCACCCGGCGGAGGGACTCGGGTCCTGGTCGACGTACCGCTGCCCTGACGCGACCTGCCCTGAACGGGCGCGCCGGCCGCGACCGCGGCGGTCAGGCGGTGCGCACCCGGGCGCGGGCGTTGCGCCGCTTCAGCGCGCGCCGCTCGTCCTCGCTCAGCCCACCCCACACACCGTGGTCCTGTCCGGCCTCCAGAGCCCAGGCCAGGCACTGCTCGCGCACCTCGCACCGACGGCACACCTGCTTGGCCTCCTCGATCTGGAGGATGGCCGGCCCGGTGTTGCCGATCGGGAAGAACAGCTCTGGGTCCTCGTCGAGGCACGCGGAGCGGTGGCGCCAGTCCATTGGCGAGCGACTCCTTCTCTGGTCCTGCGCGGCCGGTGCGGGGCCGGTCACTGGTGCGTCGCCTCGCGCCAGCGCACGTTGTGAACGCTTTCACGAGGCCCCGCCCGTTCCCGGCCGGACCAGGTGTGGGTCGGGGTTGGTCCCGGCTGGACGGCGGCTCGCCGTTGAGACACGCGGCAGCCGTTGACCGGTGACCTGGATGATCGTGTCAAGTCTCCGGGCGGCAATCAACCCCCTCCGGCGGTCACTTTGGTCACAGGCATCACTCTCGCCCACGGCTGTGTCAAGGGCCGGGTGGCCCTGCCCGCGTAGCCTGATGCCCGTGAACAGCCCCGGTCATGCGCCGGACCCGCCGCGTCCGGCGCCACCGCTGCCGCTGACCGTCGCGGCGGCGCTGGTCGCGCTCGAGGCCGTCGTGCTTGCGGTCTACGCCGGCGCCGTGGTGCCGACGCTCGAGGCGGACCGGCTGGCGATGGGCGCGACGACGGTGGTGTTCTTCTGGGCGTACGCCGGGTTCCTGGGCCTGTGCGCGTGGCGGCTGCTGGGGCTGCGCTCCTGGGCACGCGCCCCCGTCGTGCTGGCCCAGCTGATCCAGGTGATGGTCGGGGTGAGCTTCTGGGGCGGCGCCACCACGGCCGTGGGGGTGGCCCTGGTGGTGGTCGGCGTCCTGGCCCTGGTCGGGGTGTTCCATCCCGCGTCGATCGCCGCCCTCGCGACCGACTGACCGCGATGAACAGGGCGGGTCAGCCTGGGCCGGGGCCGCCCGCCGGTTCGGCGAGCTGGCGGCGGAGGTCCGCCAGGGTCCGGCTGAGCAGCCGAGACACGTGCATCTGGGAGATGCCGATGTCCTCGGCGATCTGCGACTGGGTCATCCCACGGAAGAAGCGCAGCCACAAGATCCGCTTCGAGCGCGGGTCCAGGGCGTCCAGCAGCGGCTTGACCGCCTCGCGGTCCTCCACGGTGGCCAGCGCCTCGTCGTAGTCCCCGATGCTCTCGATCACCGTGGCCGCGCTGTCCTGGTTGCCGTCGGGGGCGTCCAGCGACAGCGTGCTGTAGGCGCCTGCGGACTCCAGCCCCTCCAGGACCTCCTCCTCGCTGGTCTCGAGGTGCTCGGCCAGCTCCGCGATGGTGGGCGACCGGCCCAGCCGCTGGGACAGCTCCGCCGTGGCCGAGGCGAGGCTGAGCTGGAGCTCCTGCAGCCGGCGCGGCACCCGGATCGCCCAGCCCCGGTCGCGGAAGTGCCGCTTCACCTCGCCGGCGATCGTCGGGGTGGCGTAGGTCGAGAACTCCACCCCGCGATCGGGGTCGAACCGGTCGATCGCCTTGATCAGCCCGATCGTGGCCACCTGCACCAGGTCGTCGTACGGCTCGCCGCGGTGGGCGAACCGGCGGGCCAGGTGCTCGGCGAGGGGGAGGTGCAGCCGGACCAGCTCGTCGCGGACCGCCTCGCGCTGCCCGGCCTCGGCGTTCCCCATCAGCGCGAACAGCTGGGCGCTGCGCGCACGTGTCTCGGTCAGGTCGGTCCGGGCCCCGGCCGATGCTCCGGGGACGCTCACGCGATGAGCTCCGCCTTCCGGCTGAGGGTCAGGCTGAGCCGGTCGTCGTGGAGGTCGGCGGCCACCGTGGAGGTCAGCGCGGTCAGCACCCGCCAGGCGAACCCGTTCACCGGAGGTGCGGTCGGCCGGTCGCTCTCGACGGTGACGCGCACGGTGATGGTGGCGTCACCGAGCCATGCCTCGCAGCCCAGGTCCGAGCCGGTCCGGGCCTGGGGCAGCAGGATCGCGCAGGCCTCGTCCACGGCGATCCGGAGGTCCTCGATGTCGTCGAGGGTGAAGTCCATCCGCGCCGCCAGCGCGGCGGTCGCGGTGCGCAGCACCGACAGGTAGGAGGTGTCCGCCGGCAGCCGGAGGGAGACGTCGGAGGGGGCGCCGGTCATCGGGGCGCCGGAGTGGGGTGGCGGGGCGTCATGACGTCACGGGGAGCTGCCGCGGGCGGTCTCCAGGGCCGACGGGCGGTCAGGACGCCTGCTTGGTCTCGGCGAAGATCTGGGCGATCTCCTCGATCTTGGCCAGCAGCTGGTCGGCTGCGGCGGCGTCGGCGCTGCCCTTCGTGCCCGTGGCGCCGGCGAGCTTGGTCGCCTCGTTGAACAGCTGGTGCAGCTGCGGGTACTTCTCGAAGTGCGGCGGCTTGAAGTAGTCGGTCCACAGCACCCACAGGTGGTGCTTGACCAGCTCGGAGCGCTGCTCCTTGATCA
>JBIOUF010000014.1:0-101110 GCA_044866695.1 Nocardioidaceae bacterium
TTCGGCGGCGCAGCGATGACGATGTCGCCGGGGCGAAGCTCGAAGCCGTCCCAGCGGTTGCTGTCGTACATGGTCCCGACATAGCGGCGCACGGCCATCACTCTCGCAGCGGTTCCGATCCGGAGAAACCCACAAGGCTCAAAGACAGGCCCTCGCCGTGGGCGCCCAGCGTGGCCACTTCGCGGCGGAATGGGACGGCCGCGAGCGCACGCTACGCGGCGATAGGACGCTAAGCGTAAGCCCTTCGCGAACTTCGCCCAACCGCGGCTAACGCCGGATCAGACTCTGCCGCCTTGCGCCGGTGGAAGCGTTCGGAGTAATGCTCGCGGCGCCCGGGTGAGCGAGAGTCGGCGGTGAGCGAGCAGCTCAGCGGACGTGCCGGTTAACGTACTCGGTCAGGGCATCTCGACTCACGTCGGCCAGCCGCCGGCCCTGGTTGGCGGCGATGGCCTCCAACGCGGAGCGGGTGTCCGTGGTGACCCGCACCCGGACCTGCGTCGACGGCCCGCGGCCACTCCCGCCACCGACGCGCGGTCGACCGCCCAGATGCCGGCGGATCTCCTCGGGGTCGGTGATGACCTCGGCCCGACCCGATGCAACGTCGGCGGCGACACGGTCGGCGTACTCATCCGTGGCGGCCTTGGCCGCTTCCCGCCAGGTCCAGGCAGGCTGACTAGCGAACTCCTGACGGCTAGCCCCCATGAGCTCGGCGACCTGCTGATCGCTCATGGCGTCGATCTCGGCGATGCGCATGGGGGCTAGGCGCTCGGCAAGGGTCGAGCGTGAAGTGTCGATCGTCTCCTCTGTCATGGCAAGTACCTCTGGGAGTTGGCTGGGCGAAGGGGCATGGCGTGGAACACGAGCAGCTCTTCCGCGGAGATGGGCCGCGCGATGAGTTCCAGCATCCGCCCCGCGGCGTCAGGACCGATGACGAACAGTCCGTCGTCGGTTCGAACCACCCGGATGGCGTTGGCGATGGCGTGGCAGATCGCGTCGTCCTCGACGCCATGGCGCCGCGCCGACTTGGCGATCTTCATCGAAGTTTTGTACCACAATACAGCTGGACTGGGACCAAGGGAAGGCATGCGTGTCCTGGATCCGAACCCACGCGCCGAAGTTCGGAGGGCGGGCCGCCTGGAGGGACAGACTCGGCGTCGGGCGTGAGGACGCCGTTTGGGAGCGACTCGACGCGAACCCGTGGTGGCCCCGAGTCGTCCGCAACCTCGCCAGCCGCGGAGGCAGCTGGGCGTCGACGACGCACCTCACGACCCGGCGATGACGACCTGGTGGCTGCCCGCGGTGGCGGCGCCGTGCTCGAGGGCGGCCAACAGGTCTTCGCGCTCGAGGTAGGGACAGTCGGCCACCAGTCGGCGGCGATCGTCGTGGCGGCCGACGAAGCCGCGTGGCTGGCGCTGGGGGAATGGGGTGGGTGTTGACTGTGCCGGTGAGCATGTCGCGCATGGCGCGGCAGAGCTCGAAGGGCAAAGGATCGGCGATCCCGGCCCAACGCATCCTCACCTGCGCATTGGAGGGCTCGACGTGGCATCGGCGCCGCTTCCAGTCGACGTGGTGGACCGACCAGGAGCGCCCCCCGAGCACGATGGTCCGCGGTCCGTCGAGACGGGCAGTACGACCGGGTCGACGGTGCCGACCTCCTGGCGGCCGTGGAGGACGGTGAACTCCGAGCTCGCGGTGAAGACGCTGCTGTCCGCCGCCGCCTTGCGTGAGCCGGACCCAGACCGGGCGGGCGCGTCTCAGGCACGGGGTGTCGGGTGGGCTGGGCCAGGCGGCGGCGAGCTCGGCGCGGGGGTGCGGGGTCAGCGCGCAGAGGCGTTCCAGGTGGGCGGTGTGGTCGCGCAGCACCCGCCAGAAGGTGATCAGGTCACCGCGCGCCAGCGACCCGCCCGATCACGAGCGACGGCGTCGGCCCCCGCATCGTCAGCGACCTCGTCCGCAACCGCGCCACGGCAGCGGGCCTCGGCCACCTCGGCGTCACCGGCCACTCCCTGCGCGCCGGGCACGACCGACGCGGTCGCGAGGACCACCAGCCGTGATCTCGTACTTTGACTGCTCGCCGCCGGTCAATCACCCCGAGAACCCGCACATGTCGACGGCGCACTGATCGCGGCTTCGGATCCTCGCGATGACTGCTCAAGATGTGCGCGCGAGCCGGAGATGAGGGAGGAGCGCGCGCGCTGTCAGTGCCGCACGATCAGTGTGTTGTCACTCGCAGGGTCCGAGACCGGGGAAGGCGGAGCGTGCGTCATCAGGCCCTCATCATCATCCACTCGCGGTGGCAACCTGCCATGCACTGTGAGTGCACTATATTGCACTACATGGATGACGGCACCGCGACACTCGCGCTGGTGATCGGCGCTCGGGTCAAGCAGGAACGCCAGACGCGGCGCTGGACTCTCGACCAACTGGCCGAGGCCACCGGCGTGAGCCGCCGTGCGGTGATCAACGTCGAGCAGGGCGCGGCCAACCCCAGCGTCGGCACCCTGCTGCGGATCAGCGACGCGCTCGGGATCGGTCTGCCCGCCCTGGTCGCGCCTCCAGCCCCGAGACCAGTGAAGCTCACCCGCGCCGGCGACGGCGCGGTGCTGTGGACTGGCGAGCACGGCGGCCGCGGGGTCCTGGTCGCCGGGACCGCGCCCCCCGACGTGGTCGAGCTCTGGGACTGGGTCCTGGGCCCAGGCGACCGGCACGCCAGCGAGGCCCACACCGCGGGCACCAAGGAGCTGATCCAGGTCCGCGCCGGCACGGTGACGGTCGAGGCTGGCGATCAGACCTGCACTCTCGAAACCGGTGACGCGGTGTCGTTCCCCGGCGACGTCAACCACTGCTACGGCAACCCCACCAACGAAGAGGCTCACTTCTCCCTGGCGGTCTTCGAGCCGGGCGTGGGCACCACAGCTCGTACGGAGGCATCCCATGACTGACCCGACGAGCGGCGCAACGGGCGGAGGAGGCGATGAAACACTCGTGGACCATCTCGCCGCAGCGCGGGTCCACGCCGACGTGTTCGCCCTGCGTACCGACTATCGCGCAGCGCTCCTGGTCGTCGACGGCATCGTGTCCGGCCCCAGCGGCGCCGAGAGCGAGGCGCTGCTGGTGGCTGCAGAGACGTCGGCCCAGGAAGCGCTCGCGGGCACCCCCGTCGACCAGCTGCCACACGTCGCCGCGTGGCGGGATGCCTACCGAAGCTTCGGCGCCAAACCGCAACGCACCCGCAACAGCCTCGAGGCGCTGCTGCGGCGCGCCGAGGGCGGACTCCCACGCGTCAACCGGCTGACTGACATCTACAACGCGATCTCGGTAGTCCACCAGATCCCGATCGGTGGCGAAGACCTGGACCGATACGCAGGACCGCCCCGGCTCATCCGGGCCACCGGTGAGGAGCCGTTCGACACCGTCGCCCACGGCAGCGACGTCGTCGAACACCCCGAACCGGGCGAGGTCGTCTGGTGCGACGACGCCGGCGTCACCTGCCGACGCTGGAACTGGCGCCAAGCCCGCCGTACCCAGCTCAGCCCGGACACCAATCGCGCGCTCTTCATCCTGGACGCGCTCGCGCCCATGACCGACGACGACCTCACCGCCACCGCCGACGACCTCATCCACCACGTCCGCAGCCTCGGACCCGACGTCCGAACGGCACTTCGAGTCATCACCGGGAGCAGCACGTGATCGCCTGTCAGTTCATCTTCAAGCCTGGCACGTACGACGACGACTTCCACCGGCTCGACGGCCAGATCGATGAGTACGCGCGGAGCCTGCCCAGCTTCGACCACGTCGAGAAGTGGCACTCCGCCGACGGCGAGGTGGTCAACGCCATCTACTACTTCTCCGACCAGAAGGACGTCGCCAAGCTCGCCCGGTTCCCCGTGCACCGAGAGGCGAAGGGGCAGGTGCAGCGCTGGTACGACGGCTACCGCATCGTGATCAGCGAGATCCGCGCGACATACGGCGACGGACGTCTGCCGTACTGATCGGGCCCGCACGCCCACCAATCCCGGAAGCAGACATGACCACCGAGCAGACCAGGAATACAGCCGCCCCGGCAAGCACCACTACGACAGCCTCACCGGCGACACCTGGGCAGTGCACGGCGGCAACCACGCCGACGAGACCACGGGCGCGATCCGCACCCCGAGCATCATGGCGAACCTACCGCCTTCCATACGACCCGACGACCATCGACGACCATCGACGACCCGAGCTTCGACGGCCTCGTCTACACCCGCGAGCACGGCGCGACCAGCGCGGTCTGGAGGAGAAGCTCGCCAAGCTCGACCGCGGCGAGGCCGCCGCGGTGTTCGGCACCGGCATGGCCGCGCTGCACGCGGCGTTCTTCACCATTCTCAACCCCGGCGACCACGCGATCGTCTCCAGCGTCGTCTACATGCGCGTCGCCGGACTCCTTGACTCACTCCTTCCGGCCAAGCTGGGCATCGACGTCGACTTCGTCGACGTCACTGACCTCGAAGCCGTCCGCAGCCTGGTGCGACCCAACTCGCGCCTCATCCACACCGAGGTCGTCGCCAACCCCGACCTCCGCGTCGCCGACATCGCCACTCTCGCCAAGATCGCCCACGAAGCCGGTGCGCTGCTGACCGGCGACTCGACGTTCACGCCACCGCCGATGCTGCGTCCGCTCGAGTTGGGCGCGGACCTCGCTATTCACTCGCTGACCAAGTACTACAACGGGCACGGCGACGCGATGGGCGGGGTCGTCATCGGTGACCACGCTCTCGTCGAAGAGGTGCGGTGCGGCGCCTTGCACCACATCGGCGGGTCCATCTCCCCGTTCAACGCCTGGCTCATCATGCGCGGCTCGACGACGCTGCCGCTGCGACTCCAGCGTCAGTTCGAGAACGCCCAGGCGGTCGCCGAGTTCCTGGCCGACGACCCGCGCATCGCCCACGTGAGCTGCCCGGGACTGCCCAGTCATCCCCAGCACATGCTCGCGGCGACACAGTTCACCCACCGTGGCGGTTTCCTTCGGCCACGACGAGACCCTCATCCCCTACGAGCAATACCCCGACGGCCCCGCGGCCGCATTCGGTTCCGCCTTCCAGGAGCACGGACTGATCAGGCTCGCCATCGGTTGGAGTCGAAGGAGGACCTCATCGCGGACCTCGACGCCGCCCTCACCACCGCCTACGGACCGGCCCACTGACGCTGCCCGATCGAGACACTCGATCGCCCTCCATCAACCCTGCACGAACAGCCGGAAGCGTCAGGAGTCCCTCGGGTACAGTCGGAACCGTCAGCGAGGCCTCCTCCTCGTCAATCTCATCAATTCGGAGGATCCGGCGGCATCCCGCAACGTTCGGTAGCGGTCGGCAAGGCGCCGATCCAACCCAGAGGTCGCAGGTTCAAATCCTGCCCCCGCTACCACTCCTGACCTGGGCCTTCGCCCATGCCAGCTGCCTTCTGAGGCTCGTCTTCACCCTCCTGTGCATACGAACCGTGTACCCCGGTCGGCTCTGCGGACTGCTACGGCGCGAGGATCAGCGCCGCGACCGACCCGGTCGAGGAGATCCATCTGCTCGTCTGCATGGACCCCACCACCCTCACCCAGGACCGGCCATCCGGTCCTGCGGGCCGGAGGGTCCGCAGACCACCAGGCCAAGGATGCGCTCGTCAGGTCTGATCGCCTCTCCGACGTGACCCCAGCCATGCCCACTCCGGCAGGATCGGCGGGAGATCGGCGCCGCGCGGATCCTTCGGCGGGTCCGACTCGCCGTCGTCGCCGTTCCAGCGACGGCCGTACTGGTCGGGGATGTCGCCCCACCCCCAGCACGGCAGCGGCCGGGAGGGGACGATGCCGAGCGTCTGCAGCGGGTCGACGCGCCGGTCACCGACGGTGCACAGGTGCTGCCAGTTGTCGCCAAGGTCGAACACGTAGGCGAACTGTTCGCCAGGGCGGAGCCTGGACACGGTGACCCTGTCGCCATCGAGCATCCCGTCCGGCTCATCGCCGTCCCACCACGTGCGCGGCGAGATGGACGTGCCGTCTGCGAGGGTGAACAGGTGCAGGTGCGCGCGGTCCCACCGGGCGAACGCGTCGTCGATCGCGTCGCCCAGCTGGTGGAACGTGGTCCGGCGGGCCACCACCAGGACCCGGCCTGGGCGTGGCCACAGGACATCGGCGTGCCCGCCGCCCACCAGCTCGACCGTGACCAACAGATGCGTCGCCGTCACCCTGAGCTCGCCTCCCGGTGCGCGGCCCGTTGTGCGGCGGCGCGGCAGCACTGCTTGTACTTGCGCCGCGACCCGCACCAGCACGCCTCGTTGCGTCCCGGCGGCCACCGCACGGCTTTACCGGTGCTGGCCAGCTCAGCGGCATAGGCGGCGCGGCTACCGCGATCCGCCGAATCCAGGCCCGCGGACTCGCACCACGACAGGTACGCCGCGACCGCCACCGGTGCCAGCCACAGGGCCGTCCCGGTGGCCTCGGCGATCCGGGTCATCTGTCCCTCGAGCAACGCGCAGTACCCGGCGTATTCGCTCGCTTCCCACCAGCCGGGCAGCTCCGGCCACCGGGTGATGGCCTCCTGGAACTCCTCCGCGGGGAACCACGCCACAGCCAGCACAGCAGGTGCTGACCGCTCGTGGCCTGGATCGAACACCGGCGGTTCCGCGGCAGTGGGCAAGGCCGCGAGCGCGGCCGGCAGCACCGCCGAGCTCGACGACGCGCCGGCCGCAGAACCGGGCGCCGCGTGGGAGGCCGACCGTGCGGGCGGAGCGGTCAGGAACCAGGCCGCGCGGTCCTGCAGTTCGTCCGGATCCTGGCCGAGCGCGGCGAGGCTCCTGCCGCGGAAGTCACTGAGCTGGCCGACCAGCCGCTCCGGGTCACCGCCGTCCAGGGCCAGCTCGAGACCTCGCGTCAGATAGCCCAACGCGGTCTCGTGCTCACCAGCGCGGGCGTACTCGATGCCCGCGTTGTTGTGCACCCACACGTCGTCGGGGAACTCAGCGACGACCTGCCGCCAGATCTCACTCGCCTCGTCCAGCCGCCCAGCAGCAGTGAGGATCTCCGCGATCCGGCACCGCCCATCGGGCACCCCGTTCCAGCCCGCCTCGATCGCCTCTCGCATCGCCGCCACCGCGTCATCGACCCGACCCAGCCGCTCATAGACATCTGCGAGATCACCGGCCAGCTCCGCCACCGGCGGCAACCCCGATGCCCCAGGCAGCCGGGCGACCTCGATCGCCTCGAGCAACGCCTCCGCCAACATCGCGTCATCGACCGGGTCGGCCTCCCACGCCGCCTTCAACCTCGCCCCGACACGAGGCTCATCGCTGGTGGTCACGGGCCCGCACGCTACCCCCACCCGACCGGCCACCCGGCCTCGGACCCGGGAGCTCGCCTTCCTCAGCACCTCCACGAGAACGGGCAGCGCCCACGGCTTCGCAACCCAAACGCCCGCCGTGGTCGACCAGCTCACCGGTGAGCACCTGCACTGAACCCGACCCCGGTGAACCCGGGTCGGGTCAGGCGGGCGCGATGTCGGCGATCAGGGCCTGGATGCGGGTCTTGATGTCGTCGCGGATGACCCGGACCGTGTCGATGCCTTGTCCGGCGGGGTCCTCCAGCTCCCAGTCCTCGTAGCGTTTGCCGGGGAAGTAGGGGCAGGCGTCGCCGCAGCCCATGGTGATCACCACGTCGGAGTCCTCGACGGTCTCGGTGGTGAGCACCTTGGGCTGGGCCGCGGTGATGTCGACGCCGTCCTCGGCCATCGCCTGAACGGCGACCGGGTTGATCTGGTCCGCGGGCTGCGAACCAGCCGACAACACCCTCACCCGGCCACCGGCCAGCTGTTCCAGGTAGCCCGCCGCCATCTGTGAGCGGCCGGCGTTGTGCACGCACACGAACAGCACGGTGGGGTGGTCAGTCATCGAGGACTCGCTTCCTGACGGTATGTGGGGTCTGGTTCCTGGTGGCCGAGGAGCTGGGGCCGGGATACAGCAGACGGATCAGGGCCCCGGCGAGCGCGCCGCCGAGGCACTGCATCAGCACGAACATCGACACCGAGCCGGGGGCGATGCCGGCGAAGGTGTCGGAGAACATCCGGGCCACCGTGACGGCGGGGTTGGCGAAGCTGGTGGAGGAGGTGAACCAGTACGCCGCGGCGATGTACCCGCCGACCGCGAGGGCGAGGGTGTCGGTGCGGCCGGATCGGACGGCGCCGAAGATGACCAGCACCAGCCCCAAGGTGGCCACCACCTCGCCCAGCCACGGGCCGGCACCGGTCCGGTCGTGGCTGGAGATCGAGATGGCGTCCAGGTCGAACATCAGGTTCGCGACCACCGCGCCCAGGACCCCGCCGGCGAGCTGGGCGGCGACCAGCGCGGCGGCCACCCCGGAGGTGAGCCTGCCCAGGACCACCTCCACCACGGTCACCACGGGGTTGAACGCGGCCGATACCGGGTGCAGCGCCAGGATCAGGGCCACCAGGACGGCCCCGGTGGCCAGGCTGTTCGCCAGCAGCTGCAGCCCGACGTCGTCCGGGGACAGCCTGGTGGCCATGATCCCCGACCCGATCACCGTGGCCACCAGGAACGCGGTGCCGACCAGCTCAGCGGCGACCCGGCGGCGGATCACCGGACTCTCACCGGGTGTTCACCGGGCTACGCCGCCGAGCAGGCCGGCCAGGTCGGCCAGCGCCTCGGGCTTGATCCGGTAGAACACCCAGACGCCGCGCTTGGCGCGGTCCAGCAGGCCGACCTCGTGCAGCACCTTGAGGTGGTGGCTGATCGTCGGCTGGGACAGGTCGAAGGCGTCGTTGAGGTCGCACACGCACGCCTCGCCCTGGTCGTGGGACGCGACCAGCGACACCAGCCGCAGCCGCACCGGGTCCGCCAGCGCCTTCAGCAGCGGCGCGATCCGCTCCGCAGCCTCGGCCGTGAGGGGCTGGGAGACCAGGGGGGAGCAGCACGCCACCGTTTCGACCGGGCTGAGCTCCATCAAAGACTTCGGCACCCATCTATGTTGACAGCGATCGATGTCCGAGGCAAACTCGACACCAGCCATAGATGCCCATCGATATCAGGAGTGAGTGCGGATGTTCCGACTCCAGCTGGCCCTCAACGTCGACGACCTCGACACCTCGGTTGCCTTCTACACCACGCTGTTCGACACGCCCCCGGCCAAGGTCAAGCCCGGCTACGCCAACTTCGCCATCACCGAACCGCCGCTCAAGCTCGTCCTCATCGAGAACCCAGGCCAGGGCGGGTCGGTCAACCACCTCGGGGTCGAGGTCCCCGACGTCGAGACCGTCGACACCGAACAGACCCGCCTCGCCACCCAGGGACTCGCCTCCGTCGAGGAACGCGACCAGACCTGCTGCTACGCCAAGCAGACCAAGTTCTGGGTCCAAGACACCCCCGACGGCGAGCGCTGGGAGATCTACACCGTCCTCGCCGACAGCGACACCTTCTCTGCCCAGCAGAGCCAGACGCCCCGCGAGGACATCCCGGAGACCACCACCAACGCCACCTGCTGCGGCAACACCCCCGGCCGGGAGACACCCCCCACCGTGGCGGCCTGCTGCTGAACCACTGCCTCCACGACACGGTCTCACCGCGGCTGCCCGGCTGCGCCCCGACGACCAGGTCACCGAACCAGAAAGGAGGACACGTCATGCCGGACTGCTGCCAGGACAACTACGACTGCTGCAGCGACGACTGCTGCTGACCCAACCACCGGGCCCGCTCCCCCACAGGAGCGGGCCCGCGCGCCGTGGTGCTGAACAAGCTGCCCAGCAGACGCAAGCGCACCGCTGAAGGGGAATCCGTGCCCATCGAGTACGGGCCGCCGCCCAGCGCACCGGGCCCTGTTCGAGCAGCTGTCCAGCCCGCCGCGGAGGTGTGCGCTCAGCTGTGCGCGGCTCCGGGGGCCGGTGGCGGGTTCCTCGGCGTGGTGCTGGTCTCGCCGAGTACGTCGCGCCAGGAGTGACGTGGGGCGTATCCGAGGAGGTCGCGCGCCTTGTCGATGGCGTAGAAGGTCTCGTCGCGGCCCATCTGCCGGCGCACCTCCACCTTGGCGTAGAAGCGGTCCTGGATCTCCTGCGTGGTCGCAGCCACGGACATGTCCGGGTTGGCGACGTTGAAGACCTGGTACCCCAGCCCGTCGGTGTCGAGGCAGCACTGCACCATCTGGCCGAGGTCGCGGGCGTCGATGTAGGCGAACAGGTTGCGGCGCCGAAGGGACGGGTCGGCGAGGAACGCAGGGAACATCTCGGCGTACTCGTGCGGTTCGATGACGTTGTTGATCCGCAGGCCGTACACGTCCGCTCCGGTGCGGGCCTGGAACGAGCGCGCGGTCACCTCCCCGGCGACCTTCGACATCGCGTAGGCGTCCTCGGGGACGGTCGGGTGGTCCTCGTCGACCGGCACGTACAGCGGGCGACGCTCGCCCCGGGCGAAGCAGATGCCGTAGGTCGTCTCCGAGGAGGCGAACACGAGCTTGCGCACTCCCAACCGGGTCGCGGCCTCGAGCACGTTGTAGGTGCTCAGCACGTTCGTCGAATATGTGGCCGCGTCGGAGGTGAGCAGGATCCGCGGTACCGCGGCGAAGTGCACGACCGCGTCGTACGTGGGCTGCTCGGGCAGGTCCAGCTCGTCGAAGGTCGCCAGTCCGGCGAGCGCCGAGTACGTCTCACCGGCGTCGGTGAGGTCGACACGCAGGTCGGCGACCGCTGGGTGCCCGAGCGGGACGAGGTCGGCGTTGGTGACCACGTGGCCCTGCTCGGCGAGGTACGGCGCAACATGCCTGCCGGCCTTGCCGCTACCACCGGTGAAGAAGACGCGCATGCCCGCCCTTACCCGCCACGATGTCTGCCCAGTCCCACCGGCCCGGTCCGCACTGCCGGCCACTTTCTGGGTCGACCTGGGTCGACCGGCCGCCCACCACTGTCGATGACAGCACCGGAAACGGTGACGTCCTCGGCAGAGAAGGCAAGGAACACCCGACGCTCGGAACCGGTCAACGTGGGGAGTGGCGCTGGTGCGATCGATCGGCGGGTCCGAACGCCCCCGCCTTACGGGTTCACCAGCAGGCCCTTCAGAGCGAAGGCTCGCCAAGGCCGCCGGCCCCAGGCCGTCATCCTGCCCAGCAGAACCGGCCGCCATTGCGCCTGTCGGCCATACGCCACCAGGAGAAATGCCACGGGGTCGGCGGAGATCCGACAGTCCACAGGGCTACTCGGACCTGGCTCAACGGTGGCCTCGTTGCCCGCCACCCGGAAGACGAATCTGGGCCCGCCGCGAATGCGTATGTCGTAGGCGACCTCGACCCCTCGCGCGGCTTCCAGGTCGAGGTAGCGCGGCAACAGCGTCGTGAGGGCCCCGATGACCACGACGGCGTGGCTGGGGTCGATGCGCCATGGCTTCCCCGCCGAACGAGCCAGATCATGCCCATGGACGACGTACTCGCCCAGCAGGATCCCGGTCTGCGCGGCAAAGCTCACCGTCACTCCGCCGAAGAAGGGCACCCGGAGGTCGGCGGGGAGCCCTGCCGTCCGGTCCAGATAGCGATCGGTCTCCCCGACCAGGCGGTCGGCGAGGTCGCTCAAGTCCTCGCTGCCCACCTGTCGGATGCGCTCCAAGTTGCCCTCACGCAGGTCGATGGTGGTTTCCGGAGTCGCCTGCCCGATTGCAAAGCGCGGGTAGTTCACCGCGGCCGCAACCATGTGGGCAGCCGTCTGGCCAACCGTCCAGTCCAGGCCGGGAACCAACGCCTGGGGGTCGGGCAGGGACCGGACCAGATCGGAGACCTGCTTGGCGGCCACCTGGACGGCGCTTCGCGCCTGAGCCAGGTCAACCAGTGCCACGTTCACGTCCACGTACCCCACGATCCCAACGCTTGCCACGTCCGGCTCGCCCTCAACCTTGACAACGGACCAACCCCCCGGTCAAGACGGGGCCAACCGACAGCCCCAGACTGGAACGCGTCGGGCTGGGGCGACGCAACGGTCCGCGCGACCCGGCCCGTGCGCGGCAGCTGGTGAGTGCGGCATCGAGCCGCGTGCCGTCCGTGTCGACGCGGCGAGCGTCCCTGCGCCGCTCAAGCGGGTGCTTCGGGCATTCACCTCACGAGCTGACCTTCAGCGTGAACGTGAAGTGGGTGACGCCGCTGGGGGAGGAGACCGCCTCGACGTCGTAGGCCTCCTCGAGGCCCTCCAGGCCGTCCCAGATGCGGACGCCGCGGCCGAGCAGGATCGGGACCTGGACCAGGTGCATGTGGTCGACGAGCCGGGCGGCGAGGAAGTCGCGTACGACGGTGGGCCCGCCGCCGATCCGGACGTCCTGACCAGCGGCTGCCACGCGGGCAGTCTCCAGCGCCTCGGCCGGAGCGGCATCGAGGAAGTGGAACGTGGTGCCGCCCTCCATCTCGATCGACGGCCGCGGGCGGTGAGTGAGCACGAAGGCGGGGGTGTGGAAGGGTGGGTTCGGGCCCCACCAGCCCTTCCAGTCCGGGTCGTCGTGCCAGCCGGGAGGGCCGAACTTGTGGGCGCCCATGATCTCGGCGCCAATGCCGTAGCCGTGGCGCTGAGCGAAGGCGTCGTCGACCCCGGCGGTTCCGCCCACGTCCCAGAACCGGGTGCCGAGCATCCACTCGTGCAGGCGCTCGCCCGCATGGCCGAACGGTGCCTCGGCGGACTGTGGCTCGCCGGTGGCGAAGCCGTCGAGGGAGATGGACAAGTTGTGGACCCGGGTGAGTGACATCCGCACGCTCCTCGATCGCTGGTTGCAGCCCCGCAGTCCGTCCTGGGAGCCAGACCACGTGTCCGGAGATTGTCCTCGGTCTTCGACGTCTCCGCGCACTCAGCGGCTCACCGCGAAGGGCGGCCCGTCTTCGAGGCGCCCGTCGAGGTGCGTCACACCGCCGCCTTGCGTCCGGTGAAGCGGAGCCCAGCCGGGGGCCTGGCATGACCTGCTCGGCGCGCTCCTCGCGGCGTCGCGGAAGCGCTCGAGCGCCCAAACGCTCGTCGGGTCGTTGAACGTGGTCGCGCCCGGCGGCCAGGTCCCCTTCCGGGTCTTCCCGCTGGTGCCGGCGGTCACCGTGCCGAGGGTTCGTCAGGCGAACCCCCAACCGACCAGCTGCCATACGGCGAGCTGGGCGGCCATTGCCGCCGCGGCGGCGCTCAGCGCGATGTACTGGACCCGGGCGGCGGTGGTCCACCAGTGCCGCACCCAGCCCGCGGTGGTGAGTGTGACCGTGCACACCGCCAGCGCGGCCAGGGCCAGCGGTAGGTGCAGCAGCATGCGCACGGCCAGCGGGACCTCGAGCCAGCCGAGGAACCCGGAGTCGACCAGACCGGGCGCCCAGATGAGCAGTGCCGCATTCGCGAGGATCAGCACGGCGGTGAGGGCGGCCACGCTCGCGGTGACCCGGTGCCGACCACGCGGCCAGGAGGGCCGCTCGGAGGAGGTGCGCCGCCCGCGCCGACGTACCACCGGGATCGCCGCGGCGGCCAGCCACGCCGCGGCGGTCAGCGACGCGGCCCCGAGCACGACCCACTGCCACGGCGCCGGACCCCCCGCGACCCGGACCAGCCGGAACCCCCGCCACCGCGGGACGCTGCCGCTCAGGTCGAGCGTCTCGCCGTTGTCGGCGAGGAAGACGCCCGGCGACACCTCGACCAGCCGGTGCCGCACCGGTGAGTCGGTCTCGTCGACCACCTGGGTCTCGAAGTACGCGATCCCGTTGTCGAGGAGGAACCGCTCCGGCGGGGCGACGGGGTTGAGCACGTCCCAGTCCGGCGCCCGGTAGGCGCCGACGTACCCGGCCCACCGGTCGGCCTGGTCGGCCGTCGGGGGCATCGCGGCGCCGGCCACGAGTTCGGCCATCTCCGCCGGCAGCCGCGGCCACTGCGGTTCCACGACCGGCGGGCGTGGCGGCAGCGAGGCCAGCCGGTCGTGGTAGACACCCGGCTCCGCCACCAGGTCGCCGAGGATCGACAGCGCGAGGTTCACCTGCAGGTCGTGGTCGTCGGAGTTGGTCAGCACCGCGACCCCGACCCCCAGCTGGGGAGCCCACCACAGGTCGGAGAGGAAGCCCGATCCCCCGCCGTTGTGGTTGAACAGGTCCGGCCGCTGGTCCCAGATGTTCCAGCGGGTGCGGGACACGCCGAGCGCGTAGCCCGCCTCCTCACCGGCGAACGGCGGCGGAATGGTGCGCATCTGCCGCATCGACTGCGCGCCGAGGACGGTGCGGCCGTCGAGGGTCCCCTCGCCGAGCTGGAAGCGCAGGAAGCGGGCCAGGTCCTCAGCACTCGAGTAGAGGCCGCCGGCAGCGGTCACCGGCTCGTAGACCGGCGGGTCCGGGTAGTAGTCGACGTGCGGGACCGCGCGGTTGTCGTCGGCCCGGATCGCCGCCCGGTCGAACGTGCTGCGGTCCATTCCCAGCGGGTCGAACAGCGAGCCGCGCACCAGGTCCGCGAACGGCCTGCCCTCGACCCGTTGGAGGATGTAGCCGGCCAGGTCGATCCCGAGGTTGGAGTAGGCGAACCCGGAGCCGACCGGAAAGCGGAGCCAGGTGTCGCGGATGCTGCGCACGTGCTCGTAGAAGGTCCCGGGGTCGAGCTCGTTGCTGTTGCCGACCGGCGCCTCGTGGGTGAGGCCGGCGGTGTGGCTCAGCAGCATCCGCAGCGTGATCGCGCGCTCGGGATGCGCCTCGAACGCGCTGTGCACGGTGAAGTCGGGCAGGTACGTCGTGATCGGCTCGTCGAGGTCCAGCCGGCCCGCCTCGACCGCCTGCATCACCGCGGTGGCGGTGAACAGCTTCGACATGGACTGCACGCCGAAGATCGTGTCGGGCCTGACCCGATCCCCCTGGTCATCCCGGTCGCCGAAGCCTTCGGCCCACAGCACCCGGTCGCGGTCGGCGACCGCGACCGCCAAGCCCGGAACGTCCTGCTCGGCCATCAGCTCGGGGATCCGCTCGCGGTACGTCGCGACCACCCTCGCCACCGCGTCGTCGCCCGGCGCGGCCGCCGACGCCGGCCCGACCGGGAGGAGCGAGACGGCGAGTCCGAGGGCGAACGCGATCACCCCCAAGCCGCGACAAGGCAGGCATGACGTTCCGAAGACCGCCATACGCCGAGTCTGGGCGGCCCGGAGCCCACGTCGGTAGAGGCCGATGCCCCTCTCTGCGCAGGCCAGCCGCTCGACAACGCGGTCCGTGCGACCCGCCCCGGGCTGCTGCACCGGAGCAGTCCATCCATCGGGCCCGACGAAGGCCCGGCCCCGGCCCGCGGGTCCCGTGGTGACGGTCACGACAACGCCGCCGAGCTGTGGCATGGTGAGGCCCATGACCCAGTCGGGTCAGGGCAAGCCTTCTGCTGAGGTGCGCGGGGTAGACCATGGCCCACAGTCCGAAGATCATCGGCTCGTTCACCCACGGCGAGCGGGTCAGGGCGATCGCGATCGCGCCCGACGGCAAGCAGATCGCCAGCATCTGCGAGGACAACCTGGTCCGGCTCTTCACTACCACCGGGACGGCGGTCGCGCAGGCCGCGGTCGACTTCACGCCGTTCGCGGTGAGCTACGCCGCCACTGGCACGGCGATCGCCGTCAGCGGGACCGGCCCGGGCTTTCCGAGGCCGAGCTCGGTCGTCGTCTTCGACGCCGGGCTCGCCCAGCGCTTCCGGGTGAACTCGACGACGTTCCTGACCTGCCGGTTCAGCCCTGACGGTTTGCTCCAGGCGATCACGGACGAGGTCTCGGTGCGGGTCGTCGAGGTGGGCTCGGGCCTCGAGCGGAGCCGGTTCGATGCACCGGCGGGACACAAGGTCCGCCACGCCGCGTTCAGCCCCGACAGCGCGGTCGTGGCTGTGGGGACGGGCGCGGGCCTCGATCAGGGGGAGCTGGTCACCTTCGCTGCATCCACGGGTGGCGTGCTGACCAGGCTGGCGCGGTCGGGACAGGTCCGCTTCGTGTGCTTCTCCGCCGACGGCGCCCTTCTCGGCTACGGCGCGGTCCACGAGATCGGCGTCGTCGAGCGGGTCACCGGCGCCGTCCGGGTGGTGCCCAACCCGGTCCTGCCCCACACGGGCAACTTGCGCGACCCCTGGCTGCTGACCTTCAGCCCCGACGGCTCGCTACTGGCTGCTGTGACGTCCACCCTCAACGGGATCAACCCCGACATCCGCCTCCACGAGGTGGGCAGCCTGGTGGTCAGGCACGAGCTGCTGGACGGCTTCTCAGGCCTGTTCGCGTTCAGCCCCGATTCGCTGTGGGCGATGTCGGCCGAGACCGGCACCGACGTCCGGGTCTGGAGCACGGCGACCGGCAGCACGGTCTGCGAGCTCGCTCGCGATGCTGACGTGTCCGACCTCCACTTCGGCCGCCACGGCGTGCTGGCCGCCGTGGCCGTGGACCGCGTGGTGACGGCGTTCGACCTGTCGGAGCCCGAGCGGGCCAGGGTCGACCACGCGGGCGCCGTACGCTCCGTGGCCTTCAGCGGTGACGGCACGCTGGTGGCGAGTGGCGGTGCGGACAACGTCGCGAAGGTGTTCGACCCCGTGGCAGCTCCGCGCACCTCGGTGCAGCACGACGGCGCAGTGGTCTCGGTGCTCTGGGTCCCCGGCAGGCGTTGGGTCGTCACCGCCAGCGCCGACGCGACCGCTCGGGTCGTCGACGTCGTCAGCTCGGCGGAGCAGGCCAGGACCAGCCACGGAGGTCCGGTCAACGCCGTGGCCGCCAGCGCGGACGGGCGCCTGGTCGCCAGCGGGGGCGCCGACGGGGTGGCGACGACCGTCGCGCTCGACTCGGGCGCGCGGCGCAGCTTCCAGTTCGCCGACATCGTGCACGCTGTCGCACTCGACACGAACGGCAGCCGGCTGGCGGTCGGCTGCGACGACCGCTCGGCCGTCATCGTCAACACCGCCACGGGTCTCCAGACCCCGTTCAGCCACGGCGGCGTGGTGCGCGCGGTCAGCCTCAGTCCCGACGGCACCTGGCTCGCGAGCGCCTGCGACGACGGTCTCGTGCGGCTCTTCCGCATCGCCACCGGTGTCCGCGAGCACGAGCTGCGACATGACGGGCCGGTCCGCGCCGTCGCCTTCAACCCCTCCGGCTCTCGACTGGTCACCGCCAGTGACGACGGCTCCTCACGCATCTTCGGGGTCTCCGACGGCACCGAGCAGCGCAGGCTCGCCCATGACGGGCCGGTGCGCGCTGCCACGTTCGACAGCCGCGGGTCGCTGGTGGCCACGGGCAGCTCCGACCGCGCGGCACGTCTGTTCCGGGTCGGCGACGGGCTCCTCTTGAGGACCTACGCCCAGGGTGGGCCGGTGAACGCAGTGAGCTTCGCCCCCGCCGGCGGGCTGCTGGCGACGGCCAGCGACGACAAGACGGTGCGCATCTACCCGCTGCCCCTCTGACACAGGAGCCTCGATGGCGGCGTGGTCAGGGTCGCGTGAGCTCCCGGGGCACTGGTCGGCCCGTCGCTCGGCCGCGGCTTCGACGGGTCGGCGCACGGACTGGCCGGCTACGGCCAGGTGGCGTTCCGGTCGCCACTCCTCACGCAGCTGGCGATCGCCGACCTTGCGAGCGGCCGGGGCGGACGGGCCCGCCGGCGCCGGACGGATCGGCTCGGTGATGGTCGCCGCGCATCCCGCGACCGGCGGGTGGGCGGCACCGCGGCTGGTCGGAGCCGGGGCATCACGCGGGACTCCCCGGGGGCCGGGCTGGACGGCGCGGGGAACCTGACGATCGCTTGGATCCACGGACGGCAACCGGATGGCCACGCTCACGACCGAGGACGTCGTCAACGTGTACGACGGTGCCGGCGCGCGCCCGCCGCGGCTGTGCCACCGGCGCAGGTCCGCATGGTCGCGTTCCGGCCCGACGGCAGCCGCTTGGCGGGCGCCTGCCCTGACCAGCTGACTCGCCGGCGTGACGGGCAGGTGACGGGCCCCGTGTGAGCATGCCGACCCGGGAGCGTGGCAGGCCCGGAGGGGAGCGGCGAGCGCATGGACGGATGGGCGGCACCGCGGCTCCTCCCCGAGGGCTGGGTCCCTCGGTCGATCGCCTTCGACGCCGGGGGCCGGACCATGCTGGGGTACCTGCGCGAGGACCCGGACGCGCCGGCAATGCAGCGGGTGGCGATCGCCGACCAGTGGGGTGCCCACGAGTGGGTCGACGGCTTCGTGCTCGGCCCCACTGTCGACGACCGCCCGGCTGATGTCGCGGTAGCCGTGGGTGCGGACGGCGCGGCGGCCGCGTGCGTCATCTCCCTGACCGGCGCCGAACCTGCGGTGAAGGTGCGGCACCGCTTCCTCTACCGGCCGGCCGGCAGCGACAGGTGGGAGGACCCCGTCGAGGTGTTCGGCGCGCCGATGGCTACCTGGCTCACCCCGACGGTGCAGGTGGCGCCCAACGGGCTCGCCGTCGTGATGGTGGGCCGGAGCCAGCGCGTCCTCGGCGGGACGTCCACCACGGTCGTGCTGTCCGCGCACGCCCGGAACGGCGCGTGGACCGCCCCCCAGCCGGTCAACCCGGTCCGCTCGCGCACCGCGGCCGCCCAGCTTGCGCTGGACGCGGCCGGCAACGCGACCGTGGCGTGGGTCCACCGCTGGTGGTCCGACGAGGACGGCGACCCCGCACTGGACCGCCACTCGGTCCGGGTGCTCACCCGCGAGGCGGGCAGTGGCGCCCTGACCCCACCGGTGGTCATTACTCCCGAGGAGGGCAGTGCCACGGTCTCGGGGGTCCGCCTCGCGGTCAACGCGGGGGGCGCGGCTGTGCTGGCGACCGGGTACACGCCGGACCCGGTCGACCAGGGCCTGCAGCTGCACGCCACGACCAGGGCCTCGCACGGCTCCCCCTGGATGCCCCTGACACTGCTCTTCTCGATCCTCCGCACGCTCGCGAGCCACCCCGCGGCCGTCGGCGTCTCCGCGTCTGGCACCAGCGTCGTGCTGCACTCGAGCAGGCCACGGTTCGGCTCGCGCGTGCCCATCGTCGGGATGTCCAGGTGCCTGCCCGGGGGAGCGTGGGGTCAACCGCAGAAGATGTCCGCCCCGGACGTCACGCTGTCGTCAGGCGCGATCGCGATGCGTGGGGAGGACGCCGTCGCGGTCTACGAGGCCGCGGTCGGCCAGGCGCTGCCGGTCACGCCCGGGATCGCGGTTCTCCAGGCCGGTCTCTGGCACGGCGCCTCTGCCGCGCCCGAGGCGCCGACGGATCTCGCGCCCCAAGGAACCACCCACCACCTGGTGCAGCTGCTGCCGGACAACACCGGCAGCGTCGTCGCGGCGGAGGTGGCCACCGTGGGCGTCGGGCGGCGCGGGTCGCTGGTCAACCTGGACTCCGTCCTCCCCGAGGTCCGCCGGATCTCAGGCACGCAACCCGTGACCGGACTGGCGTTCAGCCGGGACGGCACGCGGGTAGCGGTCGCCGCCGCAACGGTGGCGCGGGTCGTGGACCTGGCGACCGGCGGAGTGGTGCGCGCCGTCGACCACGGAGCGACCGTGTACCGGGTCGGGTACGCGTCGGACGGGTCGTCGGTGGCGACGTGCGGCGCTGACAGCACTGCCCGGCTGACCCGAGTCGACACGGGGGAGGAGCTCGTGCGACTCGTGCACACGGCCGCGGTGGTCGACCTCGCCTTGGGTCTCGGTGGGCAGCGGCTGGCAAGCGCAGGGCGGGACGGCAAGGTCATGGTGGCCAGGCTGGGAGCCGGCACCGGGACCCTGCAGCACGACGACGAGGTCAACGCGGTGGCGTTCTCGGCCGACGGCGCCCGGCTGGCGACGGGGTGTGCCGACGGCGCCGCGCGGATCTTCGACGGCTCGGGCAACGGTGCCGAGCTCATCCGCCTCCAGCAGGGCGCGGCGGTGACCCGGGTCGAGCTCGACCGTGACGGCAGCCGGCTGGCGACGGTCGGCTCCGACCGCAGCGCCCGCCTCTACGACGGCGCGAACGGCTCGCCGATCGCCGACCTGACCCAAGGCGGCCAGGTGCTGGCGCTGGCCTTCGACGGCGACATGTCGCGCGTCGGCACGGCGAACGCCGACCACTCCTGCCGCATCTTCACGGCCGCGACGGGTGCGGTCGCGCTGACCGTGCGGCACCGCGACCAGGTCACGGGGCTGGCGTTCAGCGCCGACGGCCGGTGGCTGGCCACCGTGACCGCCGAGGACATCGTCTACGTCCGTGACCGGACGGGCACCGAGGTGGCCCGCTTGCGCCACGGGACTCCGGTCACCGCCGTCTGCTTCACCCCTGACGGCCGGCTGCTGGCGACCGGATGCGCCGACGGGAAGGTTCGCGTGTACGCCCTCGACGGGGCCCGGTAGCCGCGACAGGCTTAGCCTGGATCCACCGATGGCCGCCGTAGCGAGCGTCACCAGGCGGGTGTGATGGCAAGGCGCCGGCGCGAAGTCATACCGGGGAGTCTGTCAAGCGTCGGCAACGCCGCCAGCGCGCCCGAATGGTGGCGCGCAGTAGGCGACAGAGCGGTGGATCCAGGCTTAGACGGCCGTCACGAACCTCTTGCCGTAGATCTTCGGCTGGCCCTCGCGCGCGTTGCTCCAGAACACCATCACCGTCGTGTCCTTGCCCGCGACCGCCATCGGCGCGGTGTTCTCGCCGAGGGCGGCCAGATCGGGACTGGTGATGGCCACCTGGTTGGCCACCAGCTGGCGAGAGTCGCCCCACACTCCCCGGTCGTCGCGGCGCTGGATCACGATGTCGATGTTGTGCCCACCGGACTCCCGGGCGCGGCTCCAGACCAGCCAGATCTTGCCGTCGGCGTCCTCGACCGCGCAGGGCGAGCTGTCCTGGGTGTCGGTACGGTCCAGCTTGGACGTCGACGCGGGCAAGGGCGCCGCCTCGATCCGGTTCGCGAACAGCCCACTGTTCTGCCAGAACACCCAGGCCCCACCCGTGCGCGGGCACAGGACGAACGGCGACGAGGTGGCGTTCTGGACGGCGTTCCCGATCTTGGTTCTCTGGCTGGCAGCGCCCGTCCCGGGGTCGACCTGCGCCACGATGACGCCCTCCTTGGAGGTGTAGGCGACCCAGATCTTCCCGTCCGCGGCCACCGCGGCGTGGAAGGCCCTGTTGTGGTCCGTACCTTCGTTCAACGGGGTCGCCTCCCCGATCCAGTCGTGCTGGTCGAGCCGCCAGCGCCGGAAGTGCCAGCGGTTGACGTCCTGGTCGGGTGTCGCTCCGGGGATCTTCTTGTGGAAGAAGACCGTCACGACCAGACCGGATGCCACCACCACCGGCATCATGTCGAACACCCCGGGTGCCACCACGACCGGCAGCTCGGGCGCCGAGGCCAGGTCCGCCAGCCTGCCTTGTTTGGCGTGGATGTCGGCATTGCCGACGAACCCCGTCTGGTACGCCACGAACAGCGAGCCGTCGGGGAGCTCGGCCACCGAGGGCTGGCTGTGGTCGACCGCGGCCGTCACCTTCACCACCGGGTCGAACCCCTGGTCGATCGCGTCCAGACGCATGCGGGTCGCGTAGATCTGCGAGCTGCCGTCCCGGTCGCTGCGGAAGACCGCCACCAGCCCGTTGTCACGGTCGCGCAGGAACGCGCGGCTCATCTCGTCGGTCTTGCCCGCGGGACTCTGCGCCACCTCGAGCTCCTGGCTCATCGGCAGCTCTCCGTGCAGCAGGGCGTTCAGCGCGTCGCGGAAGGAGATGGGCGGGCGGCGCAGCCCGGCCCGGTAGTCGGTGGCGGTGCCGCCCATCACGTCCTCGACCAGGGTGGCGGGTGCCAGCTGCAGGCGCTGGTGGCGACGGTCCACGACGTCCTCGCGGCGTACGGTGCCGTCGCCCTTGCGTCGGTCGATCACCGCGAGCAGCGAATAGGAGTGACCGGCGACGAAGTCGGGGTCGTCGCGCTGCGGAGCCCCGGTCCCGGGCCGCACCCGGACCGCCCAGTCCCTGCGCACCCGCGCGCATGTCTCGATGCCGAGGCCCTCGTGCCGCAGCCGCGAGGCGCCCTCGTCGTCGGCGGTGACCAGCGTCTGCCACACGTCCAGGTAGGCCGCCACCGTGCCGTCGGCGGCCGGTGCGGCGAGCTGCTCGACGACGCGCACGCCCAGTCGGGCCGCCAGCGCGTCCGAGCCGGCCACCTTCTCGTGCAGCGGCTGCTCGGCGAAGGTGACGTCCTTTGCGATCATCACGTCGAGACCGTCCACGATGATCCGGCCGACGCGGTGCAGGCCCTGCTCGAGCGCGTCGCCAGGTCCGGCGAGCTGGCGACCGGCGCGGATGGCGAAGTCGTTCGCATCGCCGGTGCCCGCGATGCGGAAGCCGTCGTTGCCGTCGGGCACGCCGTCCCCGACGAACCACTTGAGGAAGGCCCGCAGCTCGAACTGCCGGATGTCGTCGAGCTCGTTGAGGTCCGCGTCGACGATCGGCACGCCCTGCTGGAGGCGGACGTTGACGTAGCGGGCGAGCGGGTCGAACGTGCTGTCGGAGATCAGGGCCATGTGCTTCCTCTCAGTCGCTCGCGATGGGGACGACCCGCACGGTGGCGGGCAGGAACGGGGCCAGCAGCTGGCGGACCCGGTCGGCGTCCCCGGGTGCGAGAGGTACGTCGGCGCGCCCGCGGCCGACGTACACGGCGATGGTGCCGGGGGTGTAGCGCTCATCCGGTGCCGCAGGGTCTCCGAGGGGCCGTTGGGGCGTGTACTCGAGCAGGTCGTCGAACCGGCCCTGCGCGAGGTTGCGCTCCCTGTCCGCCAGCACGACGGTCGACGCGCCCGCGAAGCGACGTGCCGTCGCCCCCGCGTGCGCGGGCTCGTCCGGAGCGCCGGCCAGCAAGGCCAGGTCGATCTGCCGGTCGCTGCGGAACAGCAGCGTCGGGTTCGCGCCGGTGAGAAGCACCGCCGGATTGGTGTCGGTGCCGGGACCGTTCGTGACGATCGTGGGCGCGGATGCCGCGCCGGCGTCGTCGACGCTCAGGCGCCAGATCCGGTCTCCTCCGCTGCGGTCGGACCGGAAGTAGACCTGCAGGGCGCCGCCCGGGATCCGGGCAATGGTCGGCTCGCGGTCGACGGTCCCGGCGGACGGCAGGTCGACGGCGTTGCGCCAGGTGGCCGAACCCGGCTCGCGCCGGCGCAGCGTCAGCCGCCACGAGCCTCCGTTCGCCGAACGCGTGCGCCGCGCGGCCACGAGCAACAGCACGTTGCCGTCGCGCAGCAGGTGCGGGTCGCGCTCTCCGGCCCCGGCGTCGGGGACGAGAGCGGGTGCGGACCACGCCCCGGTCAGCCTGACCGCGTCCCTGATGTCGGCGACCACCCGCCAGCTCCCGTCCCGGTCGCGGACGACGAGCCCCCGCGCGGTCGCGGCCCAGACCCGGCCGTCGGTCGCGACGATGGCCGCACACGCGGCGCCGTCGGCGCCGGCCGTGGCACCGGAGTGCAGGCGAGCGTCGCCGCCCTCGGGAAGCTCGACGACGCCGGCACCCGTCGCCAGCCAGAGCATCGACCCCAGCATGGTCAGGTCGCGGACGTCGTTGGCGCCGGCCGCGACGCCGGAGAGGTCGTGGACCGCCACCGTCCTCAGCTCTCGGTCGATCCTGGCCAGGCCGCGGTCGGAGCCCACCCACATGGAGCCGTCGGGGCCGGGCTGGAGACGGCGTGTCTGGAGCGACGGGAGTCCGTCGGCGACGAGCCGCCAGGTCTCGTCCCGCAGGACGGCGACGCCCTTGCTGGTGGCGACCCAAACGGTCCCGTCCATGGGGGCGGCCACCGCGCGCACGTCGTCGGCGGGCAGGCCGTCAGCGACCTTGAACGCCTTCCACTGGCCGCCCGCCAGGCGGCTGAGGCCACCGGCCGTCGCGACCCACAACTTCCCCGCGGGGTCGATGGCCGCGTCGCGGACCACGTCGGACGCCAGCCCGTCCGCGGTCGAGCTGGACGTGAACTTCTGGCCGTTGCCCTCGACAGGACGTGAGAAGAGGCCGTCCCGGGTGCAGATCCACCGCGTCCCGACGACGTCGAGCGCGGTGGCGTCCACGTCGGCCGGCAGACCCCCGACCCCCTCGACGTGACCATCGAGAGACACGATCTTCAGCCCTGCCCCCGTGGATGCGTGGATGCGCGGTGACCATCTGCTCTCGACGAGTCGCCAGCCCGTCCCGTCATGGTTGCTCCAGCACAGTCGGACTGCTCCACCGGGCTCGACGGTGGCCGTGCAGTCCCGGTGCCGGCCGGGGGGTACGCCGTCCACGTCGCTCGCCGGTCCCCAGTCGACCGCCAGGCTCCAGGCGCCCTCGGCCGTCACGTCGCGTCCGCCGAACCCCAGTGCCCAGGCTGCCGTCGACCTCGACTGGTCGACGCGCAGCGTGACGCCCGGCCCGGTGGCCTCGGTAGCCAGCACGATCGCGCCGTGGGGATCCGCGATCGCGATGACCTTGCCGATCCCCGAGATCCCGGCCTGCTCGGACAGCTGGTCGTTGAGGTGCGACTGGACCTCCTCGGCGGTCGCGGCAGCGAGGTCGGCGACGTCACCGGGCCCGAACGTCACGGTGGCCTCCTGGCCCGAGCTCTCCAGGACCAGCCGGGCACCCGCCCTGAGGGCGAAGGGCGCCACCCGGTCCCCGACCAGCACGGCTGACCTGGGTTCGGGTATCGCACCGACCCGATGGCGCAGTCGCCCGTGGCTGCCGTTCGGCCTGCTCACCCAGGCACACCAGAGCTGTGCGGCTCCCTGGGCGACCAGCGCAGGGTCGGCCTGCGGCTCCGGGTCCGCGCCGATCGGCTGGGCGTCGTACCAACGGCTGCCCGTCCGGGCCTTCAGGCGCAGCGAGGGCGCACCGTCGGCGCTGCTCGTGGTGGCGTAGGCGACCCAGTCGACGGTCCTGGGCGGGCCCGAGGGGTCCGTCGTGGTGGAGAGCCGGCCGGAGGGTGCGCCGTCGAGCGAGACGACCGAGGCCGCGCTGCGCTGGATCGTCACGCGGGCCGCGTCTGAGTCGCGCGGCGAGCGCAGGCGTACCTTGCCGTCGTGCGCGCTCGCGTCGAGGCCGCGGAGCGAACGCGCGACGGCGGCGGCCACCTCGCTCGCCCGGGCAGCCGCGATGTCGGCGAAGTCGCTCGCCGCGAAGGGCACCCCCACGGGTGCGCCTCCGTCCACCGACACCGACAGCCGCATCCGGTCGGCGAGGACGAACGGCTCCTTGTTCTTGCCCGTCACCACTCGTCCCGACGCCCCTGCGAGGCCGAGCGCGGGTGCGGCATCGTCCGGTGCGGCCCAGCTGTCGGGCGCGCGCTCGGTGGCTGCGAACAGGTTGCGCTGCGGCGGCAGGTTGGTCATCGCGATGCTCTGGGCAGACTCGGCGATCCGCACGGACCAGCCCGTGTAGTGCTCGACGATCTCCGTGACGCCGGCGACCGTGCCGACCGTCCGGTAGCGGGCGGGCGCCGCGAGGATCTCCTGTCTCTGCCGAGCCACGTCGTCACCGGTCAGCCCCCAGCCGATCCAGCTCGCCAGCAGCGGCAGGAACCGGGCGTCGGTGACGTCTACGTCGCGGAGTCCCGCCAGCCCGTCCGCCGAGCTGCGCAGGGCACCCACGGCGGAGGCGAAGACGTCGAGAAGCCGGCGGAGCTGGCCGCTGCCCTTGACCACCTTCGCCTCGGGCAGGTGGGCGCTGGCCTCGTCCTCGGGGCGGTCGACGGTGTCGTGCCGGCGGTAGGCCGCCGGCACGGCCTCGTAGAGGGTCTGGTGGTACCGGTAGACGCCGCCGGGGGTCGCGGTCGCGCGGAGCGAGGACGGCGGACCGGACGTCGTGTCGAGCTGGTAGTAGTACGTGCGGCCGGCGTGCAGCGCGCCCGCCTCGCCTGCGCCGGCGTCGAGCAGCTCGACCTCCCGCCGCACGACCGACCGGTCCGGGCGGATGAACGTCCGCTCGGTGTAGCGCAGGTTCTCCACGTCGCCGTCGGGCTCGGCGCCGACGACGGTCCAGGTCTGCTCGGACCACCGCAGCCCATCGGCGGTCCCCGAGGTGCTGGCGAGCTGGTGGGCAGTGGTGCCGGGCCCGTCCGGCGGGAACGAGGCACCGTCGTGGATGACGTACCTCCCGAGGTCCGGAGGGAAGCTGAAGTCCCGCTCCTTGCGGCGCACCCGGACGGTGGGCGTCGCACCGTTCTCGTCCGGGAGGAGGGTCCACGACAGGACGACCCGGCCGCCCGTCAGGTCGGCGGTCGCCGCGAACCCGCTCACGGTCACGGCTGGACCCTGACGTCGAGCGAGCCCAGCACGGGGATCTCGGACTCGCCCAGCTCGATCCGCCCGCTGGACTCCACCTCGGCCGACACCGCGGCCCGGATGAACGCGGGCAGGCTGCCCAGCGGAGGCAGCCCCGACCTGGCCAGCTCGGCATCGACGTCGACCGTGCCGCGGTCCGCGCGCCGGAACCTGGTGACCGTCGTGCCGACCACGCCCGGCACGGCCTCGACGACGGCATAGACGTCGCTGAGGTACAGCGTCTGCGCGAAGTCGACGCGCTCGTAGCCCAGGAGATCGGCGATCGCGGCTCTGACCGTGGTGACGACCGTGCCCGGGTCCGAGCGGTCGTCGGTCACGACGGCACAGCTGATGTCGATGGGCGCCGGCCGGGCGCCATGCACCTCCACGGTGGTGCAGAGCGGACGCTTGTCCTCGAAGGTGGCCAGCAGGTGGTCGCGCAGGGACTCCGACAGCGGGGTGAGCCGGTCGCCGGCCGGTGCGACGTACAGCGCGACGCGGTTCCAGGACGGGTTGCGGACCCGGACCTTGGCCACCGCGCCGGTGCGGTAGGTGAGCGCAAGGAAGTCCTCGGCCGTGACGGCGCGCTGCAGGGAACGGAACACCGAGGGCGCGTTGCGGATGCCGCTCTGCGGTGACTCGGCGTCGCTGCCTCCCGAGGCCGGCTCCGGGTTCGTCACCGATGCCAGTGCCTTCTCGAGGTCAGCCGGAGGGTCGACGGCCTCGGCGACGGCGCCTGCGACGACGTTGCCGCGGGCACCGAGACTCACCCGGTAGCTCGCGTGGACGTTGTTGGTGCCGACCGGAGGTGGACGGTTGGCGAACACCACGCGCGGTGTCTGGCTCGCGTCGACCACGAGCCGGTACTCCCGCGCGAGGGGGTCCGTGGAAGGTGCACCCGGTGTGGCCCGGTGCCAGCGCACCAGGCTCGCCCCCTCGTCGACCTCGATGACGACCGAGTCCAGGTTCACCTGCTTGCTGGGCAGGGCGAGTATCTGGTTGGGCTCGCCGGAGCCGGACCCGAGGGTCTCGGGGGTGACCCGCTCGCCCTGCTCGACCGGCAGGCCGTCGTACTGGACCTCGTCCTCGGCCGGAGCGGGGCGGACGTCGTCCGACGTCAGGTCGATCACGCGGTCCGCACCGACGTAGGTGAACACCACCGGACCGAAGGCCGGGATCTCCGCACGGAACTGGCGCCCGTGGGCGATGGTGACCGTCCGCGGGTCGTCGTCCTTCACGGGTCGGTGGAAGGTGAGCGTCAGGTCCGTGCGCGCCGGCGTCGGAGGGCTGAGCTCGTAGCCGATCAGCCGGAGCAGGTCCACGACCCCGGCGCGTTCGGTCGCCGTCTCCAGGAACAGCTCGCTGGCGATGCGGTCCTGGTAGTAGGCGAGGATGTCGCCGCAGTAGGCGAACAGGTCGATGAGCACCATGACCAGGTCGCCGGGGGAGCGGTCGGTCCACTCGGGCAGTCGCTGGCTCGCGAGCCGCAGCATCGCCGCCCGCAGGGACGCGAAGTCCTTGTCGGTGTAGTCGATCGCTGGAGTGGTCATCTGGTCGGTTCCTCGTCTAGGCCAGCGGCACGGTCATCTGGCCGGTCACCGGAGCGTCGGCGAGCACGTAGTCGAGCAGCAGGCTCGGCCCTTCGGGCGACCTGTCGACCCGCGCGCGGGTGACGACCACCCTCGGCTCCCAACGCACGACGGCTTCGTGCGCCTGGCGACGCAGCAGGTCCGCGGTGACGTCGTCGTCCGGCTCGTGCACCAGAGCCGAGACGTTGCTCCCGTAGTCGCGCAGCATCGGCCGCTCGCCGAGCCGGGTGCTCAGCAGCAGACGCACGTCCTCGCGGATCTTGTCCGCGCCCCCGCTCCAGGCCGCCGACCCTGTGGTCGGGTCGATGCGGAACGGGATGGATGGTCCGCGAGGATCGGTCATGTCAGGCCTCGGTTCAGTCCAGGGGGCAGGCGGGCAACGAGGGGAGCGCGGGAACGGCCGGCAGGTCGGGGATGGCGGGCAGGCCCGGCAGCGCGGGCACCGGCATCGCGATGGTCGGCAGGTCGGGCAGCGCGACGCCGGGGAGGTCCGGCAGGGTCAGGCTCGGTAGGTCGGGGATGTCGGGGATGGCGGGCAGCCCCGGCACCGCCGGCACCACGACGGTGATCGCGGGGAAGTCCGGGAACGCGCAACGGCTCACTTGACCACCACCGCACTGCTCAGGTGCACGCCGGGGATCAGCTTCGGGATGGCCTTCAGGGTGGCCGCCGGGGTGAGGCCCAGGCCCTCGTGCACGTGGGCCTGCAGGAGGCCCCACAGCATCTCCATGCCCGTGCCCAGGACGGTGGTGTCGGTGGCCCCGGCGCCGAGCGCGACCGAGGTCGCCTCGACGACCACCTTGGCCGCACGGATGTGCACGGTGTCCTTGGTGACGTTGACGACCGTGCCGTCGTTGTTGACGATGCTGACGCCCTGCTCGCCCAGCGACACGAAGTTCCCGTGGCCCTCGGCCACGGTTGCGGACTTGTTGGCGGCGTCCAGGTGGACGTAGGACTTCGACGGGCTCGAGACCAGCACGCTGCCTGCGTCGTCGATCGAGATGAAGGCGTCCCCCGTGTGGCTGAGTGTCACGGCGTCGGGCTTCACCTTGGTCTGGTTGGCCTTGGTGTGCGCGACCGCCACCCACAGCGGGCGCTCGGGGTCGCCGGCCTCGAACTCGCAGTACACGCCGGAGCCGTTGGGTGGCAGCGACGCGTAGCCGTAGGGCAGGCAGGCCTCGGCGGTCACCACCACTCCGGCGCCGAACACGTCGGGTACCTGCACCTCGAGCAGGCCGCGGTGCTCGGGGTCGGCGTTGTCGACGACGGTCCCGTGGTACTTGCCGTAGTAGCGGCCCACGTGTCGGCGCGTCTCGTCTGCCAGCATCGGGGTCCTCTCGTGTGCTATCTCGTCACCAGGAACTCGGTGTAGTAGGTCGGGGCCGGGGTCGAGCCGCTGCGCTGGAACACGTGGGTGGCCCGGCGCACGTACCAGTCGCCCTCGGCCCACGACGCGACCCCGGAGATGTGAACCCGCGACTTCGCCCGCATCGCGATCGCGCCGACCGCGACGCCGTGGCCGTGGAAGCCCAGCTGGCAGGTGGGGTCCTCGGCCGGACTCCGTGCGAGCTCGTCCGCGGTCCGGGCAGCCTGGCCGGTGATGCGTTCGGCTGGGCGCGTCAGCTTGGCGTCGGCGGTGGCGGCCAGGTCGACGAGCGCCTCGACGGCCGCGCGACGGCCGGCGTCCAGCTCCCGCGCACGATCGAGGTGGGCCGGCGGAAGCGCCGGTCGCTGGGCGGGGGCGGGGGCGGCCGCGGTGCGCTCGGCGCCGCTGACCGGGTCGATCGTGCTGGCCGCCCGCACCGGCGCTGCCGTCGCCGAGCTGCGCTCGTAGCAGAACTCCACGAGGTTCCCGCTGCCGCGGCCGTAGTGCAGCTCCCCGGAGGGCTCGGCGGCGAGCACCTTCGCGGTGGGGACGAAGTAGAAGTTGGAGGCATCCTTGCCGTCGAACTCGCAGAACGCCAGGCAGCCCTGCCGGTGCGCCTGGTCGAGCACGAACTCCCACTCGTTGACGTTCGCCGGCCGGGACTGGCGGCGCTCGTCGAGCACGACGTCGACGCCGGGCGAGATCTGGAACGGCACCAGGTCGTACTCCGGCCGCCCCACGATCCGGGTCACCACCGAGCCCAGCGCCTCTCCCGGCTTCCACTCGGCGGGGTCGTAGGGCCGCAGGCTCATCCGGTAGGTGAAGTCGAGCGCGGTGAGCTCGACCTGCTGGCGGCTCGGGGTCGACAGCACCTGGGTGCCGGTCACCACGCCCTCGAAGACGTAGCTGCGGCGGTCGGCGACGTCGAACCCCACGCGGAGCTCGAGGCCCTCGAACGAGCCGTCGGCCAGCACGCCGGTGCCGTCGTCGAGGCGCACCACCGCCTTGTCGGTGAGACGGTCGTCGTCCTCGACGCTCAGCCAGTACGCCGGGGCGCTCACGTCGCGCCAGTCCGACCCGTCGGCGCTGACCAGGACGGTGGCGGTCGGGACCCGCTGGACGTCGGTCACCCGAACACCCGCGCTCGGTCCGACGGGCCAGGCCGTTCGCCCAGGGGTACATCGAGCACCGCCCCGGGGGCCAGGTCGAGCGGGAACGCCACGGGGTTGCGGTCGGCGACCACCCACCACGCCTCGCTGGTGCCGAGGTAGTGCCACGCGACGTACTCGAGATCCTCGACACCGCTGACCCGGTGTCGGTAGGCCGCCTGGACCGGTGCGGGAGTGCGCCGGATGGGCAGGGTCGGGCGCAGCGTGCCGTCCGCCGCTGGGGCCGGGTAGGCGTCCTGCTGCTGGTAGCGCGAGCTGCTGGACACGGGCATTGCTGCTCCTGGTTGCTAGTCGAAGACGTTCTTGAGGGAACCGACGACCGGGGTCAGGTCGAGTGCCTCGTTGGCGCTGACCCGGTCGAAGGACTTGAGCACCTCCCAGCCGCGGTTGAGGGCGTCCAACGAGGTGGACAGCGACGCGGTCTGCTCCGAGAGGGTCAGGCTGATCTCGGCGCGCTCGGGGGTGAGGTCCGGCTTGAACTTGGTGATCTTGATGTTGAGGTCGTTCATCACGCAGGTCAGGTCGATGTCGCCGAGCCGTAGCAGGCAGGTTGGCGGTCGTGTCCACGGCTTCTCGAAGCCGGCCGCGACCTCCTGCAGGAGGTCGAAGCCGGGGTTCATGAACGAGCGGAGCACCGCCAGGGCGGGCTCGATGCGACCGAGGTCCTCGGCGGAGCCTACGAGTGCGGGGTCTCCGGGCTTGGGTCGTGCGTCGAGGGCGAACTCCAGCGCGAAGCTGCGCGGCTTCCCGCTTCCGGGCCGCTGGCCCTTGGTGGCGGTGATCAGCGGTCCGAACTCGCTGAGGTCGGCGAAGAAGCCGCCGGCCCCGGCGGCCGCGGCCGCCAGGTGGCTCTGGCCGTCCTTCTGTGAGGCCTTGGTCTTGTCGAACCCCCACTTGCCGAAGTCGAGGTCGTCGTGGTATTCGAAGGACTTCTTCTCCGAGAGCAGCTCGGGGTGGAACTGGAACCGGAAGATCAGTGGGGGCACCGCGAGCACGTTCGCGAGGTAACCCAGTCTCGGCATGTCGGTGCTCCTCAGTACGTGGCGAAGTCCCAGATGGGCACGTGCGGCCGGCGCTGGCCGCGAAGGCCACGCCGGTCGTCGAGTCGTTCCACCCGCTCGATCCGCTCGCGGTCGTCGATGTAGCGGGACAGCAGCGAAGCGGCCGGTGCTGACGTGTCGTTCGGGCCCTGGCTGGTGTCGGAGTGGGCGCCCACCGGCACGATGTCGACGAGGACCTGGTCGATCTGCACGACCGGTCCAGTGACGGGAGTCCGGCCCCTCGACCCAGACGGACCGGAGTCCGACCGCGACTCGGGCGCGGCGAAGTAGCCCGTCATCGAGTCGAGCAGCTGCTTGAGCCCGCCGGTGGCCAGCCACTGGCCATAGGCCGCCGCGATGGGGTGGAAGGCGGTCTGGCCGCGCAGCCGGTCCCACACGTTCTGGCTCTTGCCCGTCGGCTCCTGCGGCAGCAGGGCGTTGGCCTTCTGGTCCGCCGCGGTGCCGAGCTCCTCGAGCCGCCGGTCGAGGTTCGTGCCGACGAGCGTCGACTCCGCGACCGCGGCCTTGTCGAGCTTCTTGCCGTAGTCCGTCAGGCCCTGGTGCAGGGCGTTGGTGGGGTCGTCGACGAGCTGCTTGGCCGCACTGGCGATCTTGTCCGTCGCCGCCTTCGCGTTCTTGGTGAGCTCCTGCACGATCCCCGCCAGCACGGGCGGGTCCGAGAGCTTGGGGGGAGTCGGGTCCTCCTGCTTCTGCTTCGTGACGGCCTTGCCGGCGGCCTCTGGATGACCGGCGAGGAGCAGCAGTCCCGGCAGGATGTCGACCAGCTTGTCCAGCAGCCTGAAGACGTTGCTCTGGCCGAGCTTGCTGAGGATGTCGAAGACCTGCGGGACCAGCCAGTCCAAGAGCTGCTTCACCGTCTTGGAGACGGCATCCGCCAACGCCTTGCCGAGGTCCAGCGCGCCGTCGAGCAGGTTGACCAGCGCCGCGAAGAGCGCCTTCAGCACGTCGTCGACGACCGTGGCGATCGTTCGCAGGGCGAGGGTCAGGACGCGCGTCACCATCGCCATCGTCTCCAGCGCAAGGACGGCGATCGCCCGCGTCAGCACCAGCACGTTGCGGACCACGAAGCGCAGCGTGTCGACGATGGCGTCGCGGAAGTCCGGAAGCCGGTCGAACAGCCACGACACGCCCGCGACCACCGTGGGGACGGCGACCACCAGCCCGCCGACCAGCCGCGTCGCCGCGTCGAGCGCCGCGGTGACCGAGTCGACCCAGGCGCGCCATCGTTCGGCGTCCGGCGCGCCCACGGCGGACCCGCCTGCGCCAGCTGCGACAGGCGGCTGACCGTTGGCCGCCCGAAGCAGGTTGGTCAGGGCGTCGACCTTGCCCCGCAGGCTGTCGAGGAGCTCGACGAACTCCGGCTGGCCGCCGGCCGCGGCAGGGACGGGCGGCGTTCCCGACGCCGTCGCGGCCTTGGCGGCCCCGGCCGCGACGGCGCCTTGCTCCGCCGTTCCCCTTCCCAGTCCGAGCTTGTCGATGATGCGCTCGATCCGCGTGGCGATCGAGTCGATCGTGCCCAGCGACTCCGCCAGCGTGATCGAGCCCAAGGTGCCGCCGGCCACGCCGCCGAACAGGTTGCCGACGAAGGCGCCGAAGCCGCCGAGCAGGCCCGCGAAGTCGCCCTGCCCGCCGGAGCTGGTGAGGTCTTGGATGTTGACCACGTGCACGCGCAGCGCGCCGTTGGTCAGGGGCGGACTGCCGAACGCAGCGCCGGCCGTCGACGCGATCGTCATCGCGAACGACGCGTACCGAGCCGTCGCCCGCTCGATGTCCTCGAGGGCGCGGCGCGCGAACCGGGTCTGGGTCAGTAGCAGGCCCAGCTGGGTGACCACGTCATCCACGGCTCACCTCCCCGCCCCGCTGGCCTGCAGGCGGCGCTGGCCCTGCCGGTAGGCGCCCACGACAGCACCAACGAGCTCGTCCGCGACCCTGTCGAGCACGTCGTCGCCGGGCGGTCCGACAGGTGGCCCGCCCACCCGGACGGTCATCTGGCGCACGTCGACCCGCTGCGGCCCGCCGTGGCGGCGCAGGATGTGGGGTGAGGTGGGCAGGTGGTCGCCGACGGCGGGCTCCTCGCCGAACCCGGCCCGCCACTGCTGGGCAACCTCGCGCGCGTACCCCTTCAGGACCGCTACGACCACGCCGACCCCGCCACCCGCGGCCTGCGACTCGAGGGTGCCGATCCACGTCTCGTCGTCCGCTGCCCAGGACTCGACGGCGGCGGCGAGCGGGTCACGGTCCGACCGAGCAACCTCATGCGGGAAGAGGGCGGTCGCGAGCGAGCTGGCATCCTCGGCCAGATGGCCGGGGAGCCCGCGGCCGAACGGCTCGTCGGCGAGCCGGGAAAAGCTCCTCGCCGCCTGGTCCAGGCCCGTGGCGGCGACATCCAGTCCCTTCGTCAGCGCGGCCGCCATGGCGTCGCCCGTGTCGCGGAGAGCCTCGGCCGCGCGTCGGCGTACGTCGTCACCGAACAGCGTCGCGCCGAAGTCGGGGAACCCGGACCGGTAGTCGAAGGGCCGGTCCGCTATCGGAGGACCGGCGACCTTCACCCAGCGGTCCAGCCCGGCGAGCTCGAGCAGGTCGACGAGGAGGTGCGCGAAGAGCACCACCACCCGCAAGAACCTGGCCAGCCCGAACACGAAGTCCTGGATGGCGCTGCCGAAGCCGACGCCGAAGGCGCGCGCGAAGGCGAGGTAGCCGCGGACATAGGCCCAGACCACCACCTGCAGCGCGAGCAGGAGCCGAGGCAGGCCCCGTCCCATCCAGCGCATCGCGTCGAACACCAACAGATAGACCCCCGAAAGCCCGCCCAGCACCAGGCGCTCGACGCCTTGCAGCGACTCCAGGGCCAGCAGTCGGATCCTCAGGTCGACGGCCGTCAGGGCGGTCGCAAGCAGCTGCGGCAGCGAGACGAGCAGTACTACGCCGGCCAGCCCGGTGGCGTCGAGGCTGTCGGCGGGCTGCCCGCCGCTCGGCGGCGCGGTGGTCTGGGCCCCGAGGGGGCCCGCGACCTGGGGTGAGCGAAGCAGCGGCGACACCGTGGCCACGATCTGGTCGAAGTCGCCACCGGCGGCGTTGGCCCGCCTCACCACCGCGAATAGGCTGCTGGCGACCCCGAGGATGTCGAGCATCGTGCGGCCCCGCGGGTCGAACAGCTCGGGGGCCGGCTTGGCATACCGGCGGATCGTGTCGTCCGCGCCGGCCAACAGCGCGTCCGCCCCCTCGATGAGGGCGGGCAGGTCGTGGGCGGCGTGCCACCACCGCTCCCATCCCGCCGCGGCCGCGCGGGTGGGCGCGACTCCCCACGCCAGCACCCGTCCCGGCGGGCTCGGCTGCTGCTCCGTCCCGGACAGGACCACCAGGACCGCCAACGCCTGGCCCTCGAACCGCAGGGTGGGTAGGCGGCTGCTGCTGACGTCGGCGGCGCGGGCGTCGGCAGCCCGCTTGTCCAGTGCCGCCTGGATCGTCCGCCCGGCGGTGCCCGCCAGTCGGTCCTGGTACCCGAGCCGGGTGAAGGCTGCTGCGATGGCCGCGAGGTCGATGGGCATGTCAGGCCCCCCACGTGACCGGGGCGACGACGTAGGGGCGCGCGTTGATCCGGCGCGCCAGGTTCGCGCGCAGGGACTCGGCCTCGGCAGGGCTGGCGCCCGACACCCGCATCCGCAGGGAGCGGATCTGCGGGTGGATCGGGACCGGCTCGTCGGGACGCAGGACGGGCAACGGCCTCGGCGGCGCCGGCGCTGCCTCGACGTCGCCGTAGATGACAGCCATGAGCTTGTCGACCTTCGGCGCTCCGTCCGCGGTGTACCGGTGCCACAGCGCGGGAGCCAGGAGACCACCGACCAGGGTGGCGACGGCATCGGTCAGCTCTCGCAGCTCGGTGCGGTTGTGGGCCAGCGCGTCGCGCAGGTGCCTGCGTTCGGCTCTGAACATGCTCGGCCGGCGCGCGATGTCGCCGATGGCGGCGTTCGCCTCGAGGTACCCCATCAGCCGGCTCAGGTCCGGTCCTCCGGGGAGGGGACGGGCAAGCTCCTTCTGGATCGCCTCCCAGGTCGGCGCCGCGGGCGCCTTGACGGTCAGCTCCTCGAGCACCTTGTCGAGGTCCGGCGCCGGGGGGATCGGCGGGAACAGCAGCGCGCTCAGCCGCGCGAAGGTGCCCGGCGGGCTGTCCGTCTTGCTCTTCATCGAGCCGGTGAGAGTCGTGATCGTCTGGACGGTGGGGTGCTCCTTGAAGGCCTTCCTCATCAGCTCGGTGGCCTCGTCGACGTAGCTGGTCACCGCCTTCTCGAGGCGCTCGCTGCCCTGCTTCAGGGCCTCCTCGGCGACGGTGCAGACGCGCTCGAGTGCGTCGCCGACCGCATGGCCGACACTCCGGAGGAGCATCACCAGCCGTGCCAACAGGGGAAGGATCGACAGGTCGCCGACCACGACGCGGACGAGAGTGGCCCGCAGGTCCTCGATCGCGAGGCGGATGGCCTGCTGGGCGATGGAGGCGGCGTTGGCGATCGAGGCGAGCACCTGGAGGGTGGGCCGCAGCCGGGGACCGACCACGTCGACGACGAACGCCGTGGCGCCGAGCAGCTGGGGTGCCAGCTCACCGAGCCGGTCGGCCAGGTCGAGGACGCTGCGCAGCAGCGGGTTGCGGACCTGCGACCGCGGTCCCGACAGCTGGGCGGCGAACTCGGTGGCGGCGGTCATCAGGCCCGCAGCCGACGCGGCGGTCGCGACGACGGCGTCGACCTGGCGGCGCAGCACCAGCAGGAGCCCCGGGCCGGCGGCCGCGCCGACCAGCACCAGGACGGCCGCCACCCCCACGTGTGCGGCGCCCGGACCGAGCGCCAGCGACACCCAGAAGACCACTCCGGCGAGGGCGGTGAGCGCGAGGAGAAGCGTCACCCGGCTGAACCGCGCGAACCTGACCAGCTCGTAGATGCCCACGCCCAGGCCCACCGGGCTGAGCAGCATCCCGCTCACCATGCCGGCGAGCGCGGCGGCCGGCGAGAGGGCCGACGCCGCCGAGCCGGGGGAACCGGCCGCCACGACCTCGCCGAGACGGGCGTCGAGCTCGGCCTGGTTGGCGATCGCGACCCGCACGAGCGACCCGTCGCGCGGCACCGAGTAGCCGAACCAGCCGACCACGAACGCTCCGCGCGCCCGAGCGAGGACGACGGTCTCGTCGCGGACGATCCCGATCCAGGGCATCAGCGCCTTGGCTGCGGCGAGCAGGGTAGGCAGGCGCGCGAAGGGCCGCTGGAGCAGCAACGCGATCGGCATCGGCCCTCCCCTCTCACGTCGTGCTACCGGGTGTGCGCGGCTTCGATGCGCGCGTTCTCCTGTTCGATCTGCTCGGCGAGCAGGCCGACGAACTGGTGGCGCTCGCCGACCGCCATGTCCATCAGCTCGCCGTAGGGCCAGTGCAGGTGGTAGGCGAGGAAGAAGACCTCGCGTTGCAGCCGTTCCAGGCTCACTCCGGCGCTAAAAAATTCGTCATGTCCAGGCTGGCCCGGATCTCGTGGCCGCAGGCCGGGCAGTCGAGCTCGCGGACCAGATCGATCCCGGGCGCGCCGTCGTTGAAGGCGCGGTCGATCAGCCGCCGGTCACCCAGGGTGAGGTCCGCGAAGATCTTGGTGCCCAACGCCTCGGTCCGGTGCTCCGGCAGGTCGCCGAGCCGGCGCAGGCACCGGGCCAGCAGCGCGTTCTTGCCCAGCGAGGCGTTCTTCCTCATCTGCGGCGCCGCGGCCGACTCGTCGTCGCCACGTGCCAGCCGCAGCGTCATCGAGGTGTGCACGGAGCCGTCCTTGTCGAGGAAGCCGTCGACCAGCTCGACCGAGATGTCCTCGGGCAGCTCGCCCTCCGGCAGCATCGTGGTCGGCAGCTCGTCGAGGTTCTCGATCGTCTCGAAACGATCACCGCAGGCGGGGCAGGTGTAGCTGGCGGCCAGCTCCGGCCCGAAGGTCAGGCTGCGCAGCTTGATCAGCAGGTAGTTGCGGTCCACCGAGTACAGGCCGTCGATGTCGCGCCGGCTCAGGCCCTCCGACTCGCCGACTGCGCGCATGCAGCTGTGCAGGAGCGCGGTGACGAGCCGGCCTCCGTTGCGCTGGTTGGCCGGGTCGGCCAGCAGGGCCTCGTCGCGGCCGGTCATCTTCCGCAGCACCACCTGCTTGTGCTGGTGCCCGCTGTCGTCGACGTAGCCGATCGGCAGCGTCACCTCGGTCTCGCGGCCACTGGCAGTGGGTGCCGGCCGCGCTTCCAGCATGGTCATCGTGGTTCTCCTTCGCCGGTGTTCACGCGATCGACTCGCGTTCGAGGCCCTCGTGCTCGAGGACGATGGTCTGCACGAACAGGTTGGTGGACCCGGCCTCCAGGTCGCTGAACTTCGACGACTTCACCCAGGCGTCCTTGAACGAGAACATCAGCACCGGCTTGCCGAAGTGGTACTTGGTGATGATGCCGCTGCGCCTGACGATGGAGCCGGAGGGCGTCTGCTCCTTGGGGCGGAACGTCTGCACGAACCAGTCGAGGAACTGCTTGTCCTGCTCGCTGCCGTCGACGCGTCGCTCGATCGTGAGCGGCTCGTACTTCACCTTCGCACCCGAGACCTTGTACACGTGCCCCGTGGCGCCGTCGGCTTGCTCGATGGTGTCCAGCTCGCCTTCGCTGAGACCCGAGACCTTGCTGACGCCTGGGCTGGGGATGCCACCGACCTCGAGGACGAACTCGCTGGCTCGGTAGCTCTCGTGGAACTGCGTGGTCATGTCGTCTCCCGTGGGGTCTGGTTCAGGCTTCGGAAACGGATGCCCCGCTGGGCTGCTGGCCGACGACGATCTTGATCGTCTCCGCAGGCAGCGAGGGGTAGAAGTAGACCTCCACGGTGAGCAGGCCCTGTTGCACCGCGTCGGGTGGGTTGTTGGTCTCGTCCACGATCACCGTGAACGTCTGCTCGGGAGTGCCCGTCCCGAAGGCTCCCTGCCGCCACAGACCGAGCAGGAACGGGGTGACCGTGCTGACCCTGATCGAGCGCCACAGCGTGTCCCTGTTGGGCTCCTGGCGCGCCCAGCGCAGACCGTCGCGCAGGCTGGACTTCACGTAGTTGAACAGCAGACGCACGTTGACATAGCGCCAGCGCGGGTCGCTGCTGAGCGTGCGCGACGCGTCGACCACGATGCCGGACCGAGGCACGGCTCTGATGCCGTTGACGGCGCCCATGGTGACCAGGGCAGTGTGGTCGGCGTCCGAGAGGTTCCTCTCGACGTCCAGCACGCCACGGAGGTTCGCCTCGTCGCCGGCCGGCGCCTTCCAGATGCCGCGGGTCGTCTCGATGCGGGAGTAGACGCCCATTACGTGACCTGTCGGCGGGATGTCGATCCGCGGGTTGTCGCCCACCCCGATCGGGTCCGGGACCCTGATCCAGGGACCGTAGAGAGCGCCGTAGACCTTCTTGGCCTGGAGCTTGACGCCGTACTCGATAGCCTTGTCGAGGTCGAGGATCGCGTGGTACGGCAGGGCGCCCACGTACATCGCGTCGCCGCGGCCCTCGCAGTACGCGAGCGCGTCTCGCGCGACCTGGTCGTCGAGGTCGCAGCACAGCAGCTGGATGGCATGGGGATCGAACGCCGACAGGCCCGTCTGCTTGGCCGGGTCCCCCACGACGTGGAAGCGCGTGGGAGAGCCGTCCGTGCCGCCGTTGGCGAGGCCGACCCACGTGGCGTCGTCCATGGTCTGGGGTCGTTCGGCGCCGCCCGCGGGGATGTCGTCGAGCACGACGAACCGCGAACCCGTGAGCGAGTGGTTGACCCTCGCCAGCGCGTAGTTGTCGAGCCGGGGCTGCATCGACAGGCCGCTATGGGTCTCGACCAGGTGGTCCTCGTCGGGGGCGCCCTGCGCGACCAGCAGGTCGAACTCGGCCGTCGCCACCGTGATCTGGCTGGCGTCGGTGTACTTCGCCGGGTCGATGTCCGGCCGCCAGGTCACGGCGCCCGTGTCCAGCTTCACCGAGACCAGCGTGACGTCGGTGGTGATGGTCGCCCCCTCGGTGCCCGGGCCGCTGACCACCACGGCGTCGCCCGGGGTGAAGTTTCCGGGAGCGGCCAGCCGTGCGCCGCCCTTCTCGGGCGCGTCCACCTTGCCGGTCGTGGCTGCCGCACTCGCACCGAGGTTCAGCTTGTTGTGGGCCTTGGTGACCTGGAGCCTGGTCGGCTCGTTGCGGTCGGCGGCGCGCTCTCCCGTCGAGGTCAAGACCAGCTTGGAGTCCTCGGCGAGGCTGGCGCGCAGCAGGCGGGTCTTGCGGTTGATCGCGCTGACGATCTCGTGGCGCTTGGCTTTCTTGGCCTCGACGGCGAACTCGTCGGCGAAGAAGGGAATCTCCTCCGCCTCGCCGCCGTCGACGGCCACGGTCAGGGGCTGGAGCGCCGACATGTCGGTGGTCTCACCCAGCGGTGCGTCGGCGGAGACGCTCGCCGGCTCCTCCACCAGCTTGCTGACGGCCGAGGAGCTGTGCCTGACGTGCACGTACAGGCCCCTGCCCCAGGCGCCAGGGTCCTCCTCGCCGCGGAAGCCGGCGGTCACCGCCAGGGTGTCCCTGTTGCCCGCGCTCTGGAGCGACGTCGTCGCCGGCTCGGCCGCGGCGTCGGCCACCCGGTTGACGTAGGCGACCCTGCCGCCGTTGTCGAAGAAGCCGCGCACCAGGTAGGCGCCCTTCCCGCCGCCGAAGTAGCCGCCGAACCGCTCGACGAACTGCGGGAAGCTGGTCACCCTCACCGGCCGGTTGGGCACGCCCCGCTGGGTGAGGATGTTGAAGCCCGCGACCGACGTCGCTGCGCCGGTGATCGAGGGGGACGCCGAGCCGTCCACCTCGATGACGTTGATGCCGATGTCTAGTGCCATGGTGGGTCTCCTTGGGTTGGGCTCACAGCGTCACCACCAGGTCGGTCGAGACGGCGACCTGCTGGACCTCGCGCACCGGCGGGCCGACCCGGCCGGGCGCTCGCACACCGAGGCGGTACACGAGGACCGGCTCGTCGCCCAGCGCCCCGCCGGGCCGGTCGGAGCCGGCCGGCGAGAGGAGCTCGATGGGGTACCGCTCGCCGTCGGCGACCAGCTCGCCTACGGGTGGCAGGCGCTCGAGCAGCGCGTCCAGCAGCTGGGCTTGTTCCTCGCGCGTGCTCGCGACCGGGGTGATGGCGTAGTCGAGGTCGAACGGCGTCCCGGCGGTCACCTCCCGAAAGCCGAGGGCGGTGTAGTCGCGGCGTGCCGGGACGTCGACCACGCGCCGCGGGGCGTAGCGCGCGTCCACCTGCCGGACCTCGATCCCGGGCGCGGGCGTCGCCTCGGCGACAGGTCCGAAGGACAAGGCCACCTGGCGGTCGCCGACCGTCACCTTGCCGAACGCCGCGGCGAGCGCGAGGTCACACTCGTGCAGCATGCTGCGCGCGGACACCGCGGCGAGGTCGTCGAGGTGGACGACGAGGGGGGCGGTCACACACCGCAGCTGGACCGTCGTGACGGCTTCCGCGACGTCCGCGGGCAGGTCGTCGAGGGAGAAGCAGACCCGCTCCCACGAGCCCGGCACCGCGACCGGCACGAGCCGGTGCCATGCGCCTGGGGAGCTCTCGACGGGACGGGCCGCCGAACCCAGCCGCAGCTCGAGGACGAACCGCGACGGCACAGCCGGCGTTCTGGGGACCCGCACCCACAGGCACAGCTCGAGCATGTCGGTGACGTCGACCCGGTCCAGCGTGCGACGCAGCGCGTGGCCCGCTGCGGCCTCCGAGGCGGTGACGACGACGCCGGCGCGGCCGTCCGTGACGTCCGGGCCGACGGAGGGTGGCTCGTCGGCGGGATGGGCCGAGACGGTCACCTCGGTGGACGGGCTGGCACCGTCGGGCCCGACGGCCGACCAGACGGTGGCGTCGTCCATCGCGTCGATGACCCGCACGTTCATCGCACCCTGGTCACCGTGGGTTCGAGGCTCGACTGCACCAGGTGACCATCACCGCTGGGGTGTCACCGGTGCGTCACCGGGGTGGCCTGGCACCTGAGCCTGAGCCAGTCAGCGCACCACGACGAGGGGCGCGGAGCGCGCCGAGGTGAACCCGGTGATCAGCGAGGACATCAGAGGTGACAGGGGAGCGCCGAGCTCGCGGGCGAGCAGGTCGCGATAGGCCTCGCGGGCGCGGTGTGCCTCCACGAGGTTGCCCTCGGCAAGGTGCGCCTCGACGAGGGCCTGCTGGGCGCTCTCCCGGAACGGATCGGTCGCGACCGCGATCAGCGCTGCCTCCACGGCCTCGGCGAACCGGCCGGTCTGGTAGAGCCGACGGCTGAGGATCTCGATGGCCCGCAGCAGGCACTGCCGCAACCTCTCCCGCGCGATGATCACCCAGTCGTCGTACCAGCTGGGCAGCACGCAGAGCGCCTCCTCGATGCGAGGAGCCAGCTGCAGGTCCTCGGAGCGGGTCCGGCCGGTGATCACCCGCGTCGTCCAGGCCTCGACGACGTGCACGTCGACGGCCAGCCCGCGCTGGAGCGCGAGCGTGTCGGCGTCGCAGGCGACGAGATCGAGGTCCGCCCGCTGCAGCCTCCACAGCGCCGTGCGCAGGTTGCCGTCGGCGCGATGGCTGTCGGCGCCCGGCCACAGCTGCCCTGCGGCGCGGTGTCTCGTGATGGTGCTGGCGTGGAGGGCCAAGAACGCCAGCAGCCTCTTGCTGCCGTCCGGCAGGTCGATGCGGCCGACCGGGGAGCTGAGGAACGGGCCTCCGACCAGGTGCAGGAGCAGGGGCTGTTCGTGCTTGTCGCGCGGCGGACGAACGTCCATGGGAGTGGTCCTCGACGGTCTCATGGGGAGGGCGCACCGTACGTCGGCGCTCGTCACGCAGGCGTCACGAGGGCGGGCGGGACTCCTCGCCTCACCCATCGCCGGAGATCAGCCGGGCCGGTGGCGGCAGGGACATCAGCTCCCCCAGCCGCGGTGACGGGTCGACGCCGAACACCCGGCGATGCAGGCGGCGGTAGTCCTCGCACACCCGGCGGGCCGCGGCCACGTCGTCGGCGGCCAGGTACGCGCTCGCCAGCGCACACTGGGCGCTCTCGCGCAGCGGGTCCGCATCGACCACCAGGCGAGCTGCCCGGATGCCCTCGGCCGGCCGGCCGGCCTCGCCCAAGAGCCGGCTCAGCAGCTCGAAGGCGTGCAGCATCCGGTGCCGGAGGCGTTCGCGCTCCAAGACGGCCCAGTCGTCGTCCCATCCGGGGGCCATGGCGATCGACTCGGCGAACCATGGCATCACCGCCAGGTCGCCCGTCGCCACCGAGCCACTGATGAGGCGCTGGGCCCAGTCGGCAGCCACGTGCGCGTCGACCGTGACGTCGTCGCGCAGCGCGAGCGAGGCGGTGGTGGCCTCGACCAGGTCCAGGCCGCAGCTGCGCAGCCGCCACAAGGCCGAGCGGAGGTTTCCCGATGCCCTGTGGTCGTCGACGGTGGCCCACAGGACGCCGGCCGCCACGCTGCGGTCGACGCGGGTACGTCGCAGGGCCAGCCAGACGAGCAGCCGTCGGCAGGAGTCGGGGACCGCTCGCCGCTCGCCGGCCACGGTGATCGCCACGTCGCCGAACAGGTGGAGCACCGGCCCTTGGACCCCGCTCTCCCACGTCGCCCGGGCACCGGGCAGTGACCCGTCGGCGCGGAGGAGGCCTTCGGGATGGGACCAGCCGTTCGGTCGCGCGGGTCGGATGTCAGCGGGCATGCCGCGTCATCCCGTCACGTCCGAAGGTCAGCAGGAACTCGCGCACAGCCGCCACCGCTTCCTCGACATCCCTGAACTCGCCGGGGGCGGGGCGGACCGATCCGTCGTGGTAGTCCGTGACCACGGTGAAGCGCAGCCCGCACGACTGCACCTCGACCCGAACCAGGCACACGCCCGACGTCGCGGCATTCATGCCGCCACCCTTGCGCGGCCGGCGTCACCCAGGCGTTGTTGCCACGGGGATCACCCCGATCATGCGGGCAGGCCGATCGTGGCATGGCTTGACACCGTCCTCCCGTTGCGGGGAGCGACGGGCCTGACCTGGACAGCCGCCGGTCGCCACGCATCGGCTGCATCCATGCAACTCCAATTGCCGACGGCGCGCCAGACATGCGGACGAACCTGGCCGACGATCCGACCTGCACGGTGGGCCTCGGGCAGAGACCGGCCGAAGCCATCGCCGTCACCGCCCGCGATCTCGATCTCGACGCGGGCCTCGTCGAGTCCGCCGCGGCGCTGCGCCCGTGACCGGCCATCAGCCAGGAGGGGATGCTCTCGTCACCAGTTCCAGTGGCGGCGTTGGGCATCGATCGCCCATGCGCTGACCCGGTCCAGGTCCGCGATATCGGGAAGGGGTGAGCGGTCTTCGTCAAGCAGGGTCCGCACCGCGCCTTCGAGGCGCGAGATCTCCGATGACACGTCGTCACGGTCGACCTCACCACGTTCGACCGCGAGCACGCGCCGCCGCTCCTCAGCCGGCAGGGGCAGGCTGAGACTGCCGGTGCTTGCGATCTCGAAGCCTTGGTAGGCGAGTCGGAGGGCGTGGCTGCCGTACTTCACGTCCCAGCCGTACTTCGCGATCAGCTCGGGCCGGTTGGGAACATGGCGCGCGGACTGGCCGAGCATGCGCTCGTGCTGGGAGCGCATATGGCCGAGGAATCTCTCAACCGCTACCCGCGACAGGAACGCCGACCGCAGGTCGCGGACCTCCTCTCCGAGCGGCGTCACGACCACCAGGGACCCCTCCGGGGCGAACAGCGGCAGCATGACCGTGGGGTGCCCTTGATCGCCAGCCGCAGGCACGGGTCGTGAGGACAAACATGCAGGTCAGCGGCGTGCGGGGGGTCTGTGGGGCCTGATTCGTGTAGGCACACGACTTGGGGTGTGTCGAGACGCGGCAGGCGGGCGCTCCATCACCGTGCACGTGCCCGACGAGGTCGACCTGAAGATCGAGGTCGAGATCGGCGACGACGAGAAGGAGCTCGACATCGAGCTCACCCGGTGACGGCAGAGTGTCGATCCCACGAAGGGTTCGGCGCGCGTCGTCGCCTGATCCGTTTGGCGCGCGCCGATGTCAGTCGTCCTCGACAGAGCTCGCGGTGGGTCGGCACCTTCAGCCGCCCGCCGAGGCCGCCCCCTCGCGCGCGGGGATCCGGCCCGCGTTGGCGTGGTCGACGGTGAGGTTGTCCCCGGAAGCCGGGTCGAAGAGGTGGATCTGCGTCCCGTCGACCCAGATCTCGGCCTCCTCGCCCTCCCGGATCTGGCTGGCGCCGTCGAGCGACACGACGAGCTGGGTGTGCAGCGACTCCCCGTCCAGGTCGCGCTCGAGCTGGCGCAGCTGCTGCTCGACCTCGTGCGGCGCCTCGAACGGAATGTACGCGTAGGTCTCGTTGCCCAGCCACTCGACGACGTCGACCTGCGCCCGGAACGTCGAGCCCGCGTCCCGGCCAGTGCCCACGGACGCGTCCTCGAAGTGCTCCGGACGGATGCCGGCCATCAGCAGCCCCTTGCCGGCAGCCTTCTCCGCCCGCTCGGGCGGTATCTTCACAGTGCCGAACGGCAGCTTCACATCAGTGCCCTCGACCGTGGCGGGCAGGAAGTTCATCGGCGGGGAGCCGATGAAGCCGGCCACGAACAGGTTGCCGGGGTTCTCGTAGAGCTCGCGTGGCGTCGCCAGCTGCTGCAGCACGCCACGTTTGAGCACCGCCACCCGGTGGCCCAGCGTCATCGCCTCGGTCTGGTCGTGGGTGACGTAGACCGTGGTGATGCCGAGTCGCTTCTGGAGCCGCGAGATCTCGGTGCGCATCTGCCCACGCAGCTTGGCGTCGAGATTCGAGAGCGGCTCGTCGAAGAGGAAGGCGTCGGCCTCGCGCACGATCGCGCGGCCCATCGCCACCCGCTGCCGCTGCCCCCCCGAGAGGTTGCCCGGCTTGCGGTCGAGGTGCTCGTCGAGCTCGAGGGTCTTCGATGCCACGCGGACCTTCTTGTCCACTTCCTCGTCGGAGGCGTGGGCCAGCCGCAGTGGGAACGCGATGTTCTCGTAGACGCTCAGGTGCGGGTAGAGCGCGTAGTTCTGATAGACCATCGCGAGGTTGCGGTCCCGTGGGGCGAGGTCGTTGACCACCCTGTCGCCGATCTTCATCTCGCCGGAAGTGATGTCCTCCAGGCCGACGATCATCCGCAGCAGCGTCGACTTCCCGCAGCCGGACGGTCCGACCAGGATCATGAACTCGCCGTCCTGCACGTCGATGCTGACGTCGTTCACCGCCGGGAACCCGTCGCCGTACAGCTTGACGATGTTCTTCATCTCGATGGTGGTCATCGGGTCACCCCTTAACAGCGCCGGAGGTGAGCCCGGCGACGATCTTTCTCTGGAACAGCAGGACGATGATGATGATCGGGACGGTGACCACCACCGAGGCGGTGGCCAGCTGTCCGTACGGCGGGTTGAACGGGTCCGGCCCGACGAAGTAGGACAGCTGCGCCGGGACCGTGCGGGACGCGGTCGTCGACGTCAGGGAGAGCGCGAGCACGAACTCGTTCCACGCGAAGAAGAAGGTCAGGATCGCGGCGGTGAAGACGCCCGGTGCCGCGAGCGGCACGATCACCTTGCGGAACGCCTGCCACGAGGTCGCGCCGTCGACCTGGGCCGCCTGCTCCATCTCCCAGGGGATCTCGCGGAAGAACGCCGACAGCGTCCAGATCGCCAGCGGCAGAGTGAACGACATGTACGGGATGATCAGACCTGGCCAGGTGTTGAACAGACCGAGCGTCCGCCACAGGTCGAACAGCGGTCCAACGAGCGCGACCACGGGGAACATCGCGATCGCCAGCGCGATCGACAGCACGAGTCGTTTGCCCCTGAATTCCAGGCGGGCGATCGCGTACGCCGCGAGGGTTGCCAGGATCACGGACAGCAGCGTCGAGATCGCCGCGATCCCGAAGGAGTTGACGAGCGAGTCCCTGAAGTCGGTGTTGTTGAAGATGTCGCTGTAGTTCTGGGTGGTCGGCTCCTTGGGCAGGAACTGCGGGCTGCCCGCGGCCGTCTCGGTCGGCCCCTTGAAGGACAGCGAGATGATCCAGACCACCGGTAGCAGGCACCAGACGAGGATGAGCGCGAAGCCCACCCAGGTGCCGATCTTGGTCCGTGTCTCGGTGTTCATCAGCCCTCACCCCTCGCCTGTGCGAGGTCGACCTTGAAGAGCCTGACGATCAGGAAGGCCAGCAACAGCACGGAGATGAACAAGAGCACCGAGAGCGCGGACCCGAGACCGAGCTGCATCTGCTCGATCACCTGCCGATAGGTCAGGAAGGACGAGGACTCGGTGTCCTGCGCTCCCCTTGTCATCACGTAGATGTTGTCGAAGATCCGGAAGGCATCGAGCGCCCGGAACAGGACCGCGACCATGATCGCGGCTTTCATGTTCGGCAGGATCACCTTGTAGAGCCGCTGCCACCACGTGGCGCCGTCGACCTTCGCGGCCTCGAGCATGTCCTCGGAGATCTGCGCCAGTCCCGCGAGCAGGAGCAGCGCCATGAACGGCGTCGTCTTCCAGATCTCCGAGACCATGATCGCGAACATCGCGGGCCAGTGGCTGCCGAACCAGTTGGTGTCGGCCTCGAGCCATGGCAACCAGTCGAACCACGAGTTCACCCAACCATTGTTGAGGCTGAAGGCGAACTGCCAGGCGTAGGCCGAGACCACGGTCACGATGCCGTAGGGGATCAGGATCGCCGTGCGGACCGCGCCGCGGGCGAACACGATGCGGTGCATCACCATCGCGAACGCGAACCCGATCACGAGCTCCACCGCGACCGTGACCACCATGATCAGCAGGGTGTTCCAGGTGTCCTGCCAGAACAGCCCGTCGGTGAGCACCGTTCCGTAGTTGCGAAGCCCGACGAACTCCTTGTCGTCTGGCGAGGTGAGCCGATAGCGGAACAACGACAGATACAGAGCCTGGAACATCGGCCACGCCGTAACGGCCAGCATCACGACCACGGCGGGTGCGACAAGGCGCCGGCCGAGCTGGTTCTCGGCGCGTGCACGGTCGCTGCGCTTCTTGGGCGCCGTCGGCTTGTCGCCCGCCTTCTCGGCCGCGGTGGTGCTCACGGTGCTCACAGGAGGCTCCTTCCGTGTAGCACGTCCTCGATGAACTGCTGCGAGTCCGGCGGGGTCTGGTCGTCGACTCCGTCCGGTGGGTGCCAAGAGCTCTGGAGGGCGCTGGAGATGTCGCTCCAGTACGGCGTGACCGTGCGCGGTGCCGCCGCGTCGAGGCTCTCCTGGAAGAGGGCGAGCAGCGGCGGCGGGTAGATCTTGGCCAGTGCCGGGTAGCGGTAGCCGGCGGCGCTGGCCGGCATGTTGCCGGTGAGCTCGGCGTTCACGCCTTGGTTCTCTGGTGAGGTGATGCACTCGATCGCCTGCATCGCCTCGTCCTTGTGGTTGGAGTACTCGCTCACGCCGACGCCGATGCCGCCGTACGGCGGGCGGGACTCCTCGCCCTGTGTTGACCGCGGGTACCGGGTGAAGCCGAGGTCGTCCTTCACCTCGGGCTGGGTGGCGTCGTAGTTCGTCCAGATATAGGTCCAGTTGACCATGAACGCCCCCTGGGGACCCCCGAACGTGGCGCCCGCCGTGCCCTCGTTGGAGACCGACAGGTCGGCCGGGGCGGCAGCGGAGCCGGCGAGCTTCTCGATGATCTTCGCCGACGTCTCACCCGCGGGGGAGTCGACCTCGAGGGTGAGGTCGACACCCCTGTCGGTGTTGGTGGCGATGGCGCCGCCGGCGCCAGAGATCAGCGCGTTGATCCACACCGGGTAGCCCTCGTACTTGTTCGCCTGCACGGCGACCTTGCCGTCGTTCTTCGCGGCGGCGTCGATGATCTGGTCCCACGTGACCGGCTTGGTCATGTTCAGTCCGGCCTTCTGCGCGAAGGACTTGCGGTACCAGAGCACCTGGGTGTTGGACCAGAACGGCGCGACGACCAGCCGGCCATCCCAGGTGGCGGCGTCCACTGCTCCCTTGAAGGACTGCTGCTTCAGCTTGCTCTGCAGGTCGTCGGGGATGGCGGCCAGGAACCCCGCGTTCGCGAACTCAGCGGTGTAGGGCGGGTCGATGCTCATGATGTCGATCTCGGGGTCCTCCGCCGCGAGTCGCCGGGCGAGCTGGATGCGCTGCTCGCTGGCGTTCTGCGGCAGTACCTGCACGTCGATCGTGTAGTCGTCCGTGCTGCAGTTCTCCGCGACCTTGGCCTGGCCCCCGGCATCGGGATTGATGTACCAGGTCAGCGTGTCGCCGGAGCCGCCGGATGAGCAGGCGGCGAGCAGCCCCGAGGCTGCCACGAGTGCCGCTGCTGCGGCGAGACCCCGGCGTAGGCGATCCATGCGCACCTCTCTCATGATCAACGTATCCCACTTCTAGACCTCTGCGGCGACACTTGTAAACCGGCAGGGGTCTCGATCGCGGACTCAGATGAACGCACATGGAGCTCCTGCCGCTCATCGGCTCGCTCACCGACTCCGAGCGTCACGGCGGCAGGGCAGCCCGATGCGTTCGACGCCGTCATCCCGTCCAGGCCAGGCTTCGGGTTCTCCACCCCGGTCCTCCTCGACGGGGTCGAACGATCGAAGGGGTCGCCCGCACCTGGGCCACGTTGATGCGCCGCCTCGGGTAGGCGTCCTACGGCGTGCGCGGCTCGGCGTTCCAGCAGGCAGCTGCCCTTTCGCAACAGGTCGTAGGAGTCCCGGTCGCGGGAGTCAGCGGTCGATCATTCGTTGCAGGGCCTCTGGGTAGCGATCGCCCTGGACCTGAACGCTGGCCGACGCGCTGTCGAGCTCTGCGAGGTCTTCGGGAGTGAGGTCGAGGCCTGCTGCTCCCAGGTTCTCGTCGAGACGCTCGAGGCGTCTGGTGCCCGGGATGGGCACGATCCAGGGCTTCTGGGCGAGCAGCCACGCCAGGGCGACCTGGCCGACGGTGGCGTTCTTGCGGGCGGCGACGTTGGTGATGAGATCGACGAGCGCGAGGTTGGCCTCGAGAGCGTCGCGCTCGAACCGGGGCAGCGTGGCGCGGATGTCGCCCTCGCCGAACTCGGTCGCCGCGGTGACCTGCCCGGTCAGGAACCCGCGCCCGAGCGGGCTGAACGGTACGAAGCCGATGCCGAGCTCCTCGAGCGCGGGCAGGATCTCGTCCTCGGGCTCACGCCAGAACAGGGAGTACTCGCTCTGTAGCGCGGTCACGGGCTGTACGGCGTGGGCGCGACGGATGGTGTCGACGCCGGCCTCCGACATCCCGAAGTGGCGGACCTTGCCGGCTTCGATGAGCTCCTGGACGGTGCCGGCCACCTCCTCGATGGGGACGTCGGGGTCGACGCGGTGCTGGTAGAGCAGGTCGATGGTGTCGGTGCGCAGGCGGCGCAGCGAGCCGTCGACGGCGGCGCGGATGCTGTCCGGCCTGCTGGAGACGCCGGTCTGGTGGCCGTTCTCGTCGAAGGCGAAGCCGAACTTGGTGGCGATGACGACGTCGTCGCGAACCGGCTGGAGGGCTTCGCCGACGAGCTCCTCGTTGTGGAAGGGGCCGTAGACCTCGGCGGTGTCGAACAGCGTCACGCCTCGATCGACCGCGGCCCGCAGGAACGTGATCATCTCGTCCCGCGGCGGTCGCGGGCCGAACGACTGGCTCATGCCCATGCAGCCGAGCCCGAGGGGCGACACTCGCAGGCCTGGTGTGCCGAGAGTGCGTGCGTTCATGGTGGTGCTCCCTTCGTGGAGTGTCGGCGCTGCCCGGGGCGCTGGACGCTTGGTTCAGGCCTCGGGGATCGGCCGGCCGAAGCTCTCCAGCGTGATGTCGGTGGGCTCGGGGCCGCCGCGCCGGCCGGTGTCCAGCGCGTCGACGGCCGCGAGCTCGTCGCCGGTGAGGTCGAAGTCGAAGACGGCGAAGTTCTCCGCGATCCGGTGCGGCTTGGTCGACTTGGGGATGACCGAGCGGCCCTGCTGCAGGTGCCAGCGCAGCATCACCTGGGCCGGCGACTTCGCGTGGGCCGCGGCGATCTGGCCGATGACCGGGTCCTCCAGGGTGCTGCCGTGGTTGCCGTCGCGGTAGAAGGTGATGCCGCCGATGGGCGACCACGCCTGGGTGACGATGTCGTGCTCGGCACCGAACGCCTGGACGTCGCGCTGCTGGAAGTACGGGTGCACCTCGATCTGGTTGACCGCGGGCACGACCTCTGCGGTCTCGAGGAGCCGGGTGAGGTGGTCGACCATGAAGTTGCTGACCCCGATCGCGCGGACCTTGCCCTGCTCGAGCAGGGTCTCCAGGGCCCGGTACGCCGCGAGCGTCTTGTCGAACTCCGAGGGCAGTGCCTGGTGCAGGATGAGCAGGTCGATCTGGTCGACGCCGAGCTTGGCGGCGCTCTTCTCGAAGCCGTGCAGGGTCTGGTCGTAGCCGTAGTCGCTGATCCAGATCTTGGTCTCCAGGAACACCTCGTCGCGACCCAGGCCGGAGCCGCGGACCGCCTCGCCGACGCCGGTCTCGTTCCCGTACGCCGCGGCGGTGTCGATGTGGCGGTAGCCCGTCGCAAGGGCGGCCTCGACCACCTCGCGGGTCTCGTCAGGCGGGGTCTGGAACACCCCGAACCCCAGGGCGGGCATCTCGACGCCGTTGTTCAACGTCAGGTTCTTCATCTGAGTGGTCTCCTCGGTCATGTCCTCGACAGTAGGCAGGTTGCCGGTGCCGTGGGAGGGGCTGTCGGAGCCCCCTTGGTCATGGGCGACGGCGCGCGCCTAGCCGCGTCAGGCGAGGCCGATGCCGCTGAGCCAGTCCGTTCGCACGTGCGATCCGGTTCCCGGTTCCTCGTCGAGGAAACCTCGCTCTCGAGCGGTGCGGCAGTGCCCGTTGTTCCGGGTAGTGACAGACCCTCCCTCTCCCCGGGTGGTCCACGTACCGTCGGTGGCATGGACCACCGGACCGAGGTGCGCGACTTCCTGGTCTCGCGCCGGGCGCGGATCACCCCTGAGCGGGCCGGACTTCCGCTGTACGGCACCAACCGCCGGGTCGCCGGTCTGCGCCGTGAGGAGGTCGCCCTGCTCGCCGGGGTGAGCACCGACTACTACACCAAGCTCGAACGCGGGAACCTCTCCGGCGTCTCCGAGTCCGTCCTCGATGCCGTCGCCGCGGCTCTCCAGCTCGACGAGTCCGAGCGGACCCACCTCTTCGACCTCGCCCGCACGGCCGGCACCGGGACCGGTGCTCGGCAGCGCGGCAGCGTTCCCAGGCAGAGCGTCCGCCCGAGCGTGCAGCGCGTCATCGACTCCATCGGCGCGCCCGCCTACGTGCGGAACAGCCGACTCGACCTCCTCGCCGTGAACCGGCTCGGCCGAGCGTTGCTGTCCGACCTCTACGCCGAAGAGACGAGTCGACCCAACCTCGCCCGGTACATGTTCCTCGACCCACGCTCCCGCGACTTCTACGTCGAGTGGGCGGCCGTCGCCAAGGACATCGTCGCGGCCTTGCGCATCGAAGCCGGCCGCAACCCCTACGACCGCGGCCTGACCGACCTCGTCGGCGAGCTCTCCACACGCAGCGAGGAGTTCCGCACCTGGTGGGCCAGCCACAACGTAGGAGTGCACCTCACCTCAACCAAGAGGATGCACCACCCCGTCGCCGGAGAGCTCGAGCTCACCGGCGAGGCGCTCGTGCTCCCCGGAGACACCGGGCTCACCATCATCACCTACACCGTGGAGCCCGCTACGTCGTCGGCCCAGGCGCTCCAGTTCCTCGCCAGCTGGGCGAGCGCGCACGAACCGTCGAGCGCGGTCACGTCCGACTGACCTCGAGGTCCCTGCCGAGATCCGGGCGCCTGGACTGCGCGGCGGCGGCTTCGTGAGATGGCTCGCGGCTCGCGGTTGTCGGCGCGGCGGATCAGGCCGGGACGGAGAGCCCCTGCAGCCAGGCCCGCCAGGCCGGCTCCTCGCGCCGCACGTAGTCCGCGGCGTCGGCGGAGAACAGGTACGCCCGTACGCCCACCGTCGCCTTGCCGTCGCCCTCGCCGTGGGCGAAGACGTTGAGCATCCCGGGCACCGGCGCGGTGAGCCGGACCAGGGCCTGCCGCTCGCCGACCCGCTCGACCGTGCCGATGGTGCCGCGCACGTCGACCGTCGAGCCCTCGTCGCCGAGCCCGAGCGCGTCGTGCAAGGTCGACCAGAGCGCCTTCGCGTCGCCGGGCTGGGAGGCGCTGACCTCGAGCTGGGTGGCCTCCTGGCCGGGGAACCGGGACAGGTAGAGACGCAGGTTGTCGAAGAACGGCATCCAGCTGGGACCCATGTCGTCCCAGAACTCCGACTCCCAGGCGGCGCCCGTCCCGAAGCCGCTGCTGGTGACGCGCACCACGCAGGTGCCGCCGGACCGCGCCTCGACGAGGAACTCCGACGTCAGCGGGCTGAGCGCGGCGGGGTCCTTGCCCATCAGGGCGGCCCAGTCCTCCTCGTACACGATGCGGCGCGGCGGGTCCCAGCCGGTGACCCGGCCGTCCGAGCCCATCTCGGGGCCCATGGCGAAGTGCAGGGAGCCGCCCTCGCGCTCCTCCATCTCGGTCGGCAGGAACCAGGCGCTCATGCCCTTGGCGGTGGCGATGGCCTGCCAGACCTGTTCCGGGGTGCCCGGGACCTCGACGCTGAACTCCAGGCGGTACGGGACGTTCGGGGTCGTGCTCATGGGTTCTCCTCGGGGAGGGGGTGGGCGGCGACGACGAGCCGGTGCGGGCGCCCGTCGTCGTGGTGGTAGCGAGCGGCCAGGTCGAGCACCGCGGCGGTGAGGTCGTCGGCGAAGGCGGCCCGGTCGGCGGCCGACCGGAAGCCGATCTGCGTGTCGATGGTCAGCGTGGGCAGGCGCTTGCCGGACGCGCCGGCCCGGCGCGCCAGCGCGCCGACCTCGCGCACCAGCCGGCCGGCCAGCGCGACGAGGTAGCCGGCCGACAGGTGGTCGGCGTTGGCGTCCGGGTCGGCGGCGGACGCGCTGACGGCCGCCGGCGACACGACGTACGACGCCGCCGACGCCTGCAGCACCCGCTCGGTGAGGCCCCCGTGCCGGCGCTCCTCGGACAGCTGCACCAGGCCGTGCGCCTCGAGCGCCCTGAGGTGGTAGTTGACCTTCTGGCGCGCGATGCCGACCCGGGCAGCGAGCCCCGCGGCGGACGCCGGGACGGCCAGCTCGCCGAGCAGCCGGGCCCGGACCGGGTCCAGCGCGGCGCTGGCTGCCTCCGCGCTCTCGATCACCTCGACGTCCCGCATGACGCCACCCTGCCTTTGACAAAGAATATTGTCAAGAGGCCGAGCCGAGCAGGGCCGCGTCGGCCCCTCCAGGACGAGTGCATCGTCCAGGCGCGAGGTCACAGCCAGCGACGCACCCGCCGCGTGTAGTCGTCGTACGGCGCACCGAACCGCTCGTGCAGGAACCGCTCCTCGGGACCGATCGCGCCCCAGAGGACCAGCAGCACCGCAGCGGGGAAGAGCACGAGCCCCCAGAACGTAGGGGCCAGCAACGCCAGCCCGAGGTAGAGCGCGAGCAGGCCGACGTAGAGCGGGTTGCGGGAGAGGCGGTACGGCCCCTCCTCGATGATCGCGCGGGTCGCCTGTCCGGGCAGCAGCCCGGTCTCGTGCCGGTGGAACAGCCACAGCGACCAGCCGTTCCACACCGCGAACACCAGCACGAGCGCCCAGCCGAGCCGAACCCGCCACCCGCCGAGTCCGACGGGGTCGCCCCAGGACTGCGTGGCCAGCCAGCCGGCCAGCAAGGGCGCGCCGACCGCGACCGGCGGCCAGAGCCGGAACGCGACGGTGGCCTCGGGCCCGTGCGCCATGGCCTCATTGTCGCGGGTGGCGCCGCCGCCGCCGTGGACTCCACCTCCGCCAGGCAGACCTACTGTGGAGCGATGGAGACGCCGCTGCTGGCCACGAAGCTCTTCGTGCCGGCTCTCCCTTCCCACGGCCTGCCACGCCCGCGGCTGCTCCGACGCCTCGACGACGGGCTGGCCCCGCACTGCCGGCTGACGCTGGTGTCGGCGCCTGCCGGGTTCGGCAAGACCACTCTGCTGGGTGAGTGGGCCGCCCACTGCGGCGCCCGCAGACCGTCGGCCCGGTTCGCATGGCTCTCCCTCGACGAGGCGGACGGTGACCCCGCGCGCTTCCTCGGCTACGTCGTCGCGGCGCTGCAGGACGCCCATGCCGACCTCGGCCCGGACGCCTTCCGGCCACGTCCCGGCGGGCAGACGGCCTCCCACGACCCGGCTCTCACCGACCTGGTCAACGACCTGGCGGCCACGCCGGGCGAGACCGTCCTGGTGCTCGACGACTACCACGTGGTGGCCGCGCGGGCCGTTCACGACATCCTGGCGTTCCTGGTGGGCCACGCGCCACCGCAGCTGCACGTGGTCGTCGCCACCAGGTCCGACCCGCCGCTTCCCCTCGCCCGGCTGCGGAGCCGCGGCGGTCTGACCGAGCTGCGCGCATCGGACCTCCGGTTCACCGCCGAGGAGGCGGGGGACTTCCTCAACGACACGATGGGCCTGCGCCTGTCCGCAGACGACGTCGCGGCCCTCGAACGGCGCACCGAGGGCTGGATCGCCGGCCTGCAGCTGGCGGCGGTGTCCATGCGCGGACGTGACGACGTCTCGGGCTTCATCGGGTCCTTCACCGGCAGCCACCGCTTCGTCCTCGACTACCTCGCCGAGGAGGTGCTCCAGCGGCAGCCCGAGCACACCCGCCGCTTCCTGTCGGCCACGTCGGTGCTCGAGCGGATGACCGGTCCGTTGTGCGATGCGGTCACCGGGTCAGCGGGGAGTGGCGAGGTCCTGGAGTCCCTCGAACGCGCCAACCTGTTCGTCGTCCCCCTCGACGACCGCCGTGAGTGGTACCGCTACCACCACCTGTTCGCCGACGTGCTGCGGTCGCGGCTCCGCCAGGAGCAGCCCGGCCTGGTTCCGCGGCTCCACCGGGCCGCCAGCGAGTGGTTCGAAGCGAACGGCCTGCCGGAGGAGGCCGTACGCCACGCGCTCGCCGCAGGCGACCACGACCGGGCGGCCTCGCTGGTCGAGCTGGCCCTTCCGGTGATCCGCCGAGACCGGCAGGACGCCACGCTCACCGGCTGGCTCGACGCCATCCCCGGCGACGTGGTACGCCGCCGGCCGGTCCTCAGCGCCTTGTACGCCTTCGGGCTGCTGGTCGCCGGCGACCTGGAGGGCGCCGAGTCCTGGCTGCGCGACTCCGAGCGGGCGCTGCGCGACCGGGAGCACCGGTCGACCGACGCCGAGGAGCTCCGCCGGCTACCCATGACGATCGCGGTCTACCGGGCCGCGCTGGCGCAGGGACGAGGCGACCTGGACGCCATCCGGGGACACGCCCGGCATGCTCTGGAGCTCGCTGGTCCCGACGACCACCTCGCCCGCGCCGGTGCCGCCGGGTATCTCGGACTCGCGTCGTACGCGCAGGGGGACATCGCGGCAGCGCTGCGCACCTTCCCCGAGACGTTGCAGAGCCTGCGTGCCGCCGGCAACCCCGCCGAGGAGCTGAGCAGCACCGTCGTGCTCGCGGACATGTGGATCGTCCGGGGCCGGCTGGCCGAGGCGCGCAGGCTCTACGACGCGGCCCTTCGCAGGGTGACCGCCCGGGGCGCAACGCTCACCGGAGCGACGGCGGACCTGCATGTCGGGTTCAGCGAGCTGATGCGCGAGCTCGGGGACCTGCCCGCGGCCCGGCACCACCTGCAGGTCGGCAGCGATCTCGGCGAGAGAGCCTCGCTCACCGAGAACCGGCACCGCTGGTTCGTCGCCACGGCGCTGGTGCGCCAGGCCGAAGGCGACCTGGCCGGCGCCAGCGCCCTGCTGGACGAGGCCGAGCGTCTCTACCGCCGAGGCTTCCTGCCCGAGGTGCGGCCGGTCGCCGCCGTGAGGGCCCGGATGTGGATCGCGCGAGGCAGCCTCTCCTCGGCGCAGACCTGGTCGCGCGGCCGAGGCCTGGCCGGCGCAGACGACCTGAGCTACCTGCGTGAGTACGAGCACCTGACCCTGGTGCGCCTGCTCATCGCGCAGGGTCGGCTGCACCGGGACTCCGAGGCGACCGACGATGCGGTCGGACTGCTGGACCGCCTCCTGGAGGCGGCCCAGGACGGCGGCCGGCAGGGCAGCGTGAACGAGATCCTGGTCCTGCGAGCGCTCGCCCACGACGTGCGGGGCGACCGCGACCAGGCGCTGGCGACCCTGGAGGAGGTCCTGGTCGCGACCGAGCCGGAGGGACACGTCCGGCTGTTCCTCGATGAGGGCGCACCCATGGAGGCGCTGCTCCGGGCCACCGACCTGTGCCGGGTCGCGCCGAGCCGGGCGACCGCACTGCTGCGCACCGCCGGCGGCGCAGCGGCCGAGCCGCCGGCCCTTCCGGACCCGCTGAGCGACCGGGAGCTCGAGGTGCTCAGGCTGCTGGACACCGCGATGAGCGGGCCGGAGATCGCCCGGGAGCTGTTCGTGTCGCCGAACACGCTGCGCACGCACACCAAGCACATCTTCAGCAAGCTCGGGGTCAACAACCGCCGGGCGGCGGTCCAGCGGGCCGCCGAGCTGGGCCTGACGTAGCCGGTCGGCACCGGTCGTGCCCGGCCGGCGGGCCGGCAGTCACCCGCGGGACGCGGCGGGCGTCCTCGCCACCGGTCCCGGTCGTCGTGGGGCCGCTGATCGGGTGTTCCGATCGGCCGGGAGGTCGGCGGTGGGTCTCACCAGATGATCCGGTAGCGGCCTGGCGAGCTCAGTCGCGGAGCAGGTCGCACAGGTCCGACATCTGCCCTGCCGAGTATCGGTCACCCGGCGTCGCCGGGTTGCTCGGGAAGAAGGTCTTGACCGAGCTGTCGGACTCCCAGACGATGCCGTTCCCGCCGTTGTCGTTGAGGTCCCCGACCAGTGCCTCAAGCACGTCCTCCTCGGTGGTGCCCACCGGCCAGAACGTGTGCACCTCCTTGATGTCGAACTCGTCCATGTGGGCGTAGCTGTGCTGCATGACGTGGTGCCAGGGGACGTACACCGCTCCCGGCGCAAGGGCCGCCACGTTGGGGTCGGTGGTGAAGGCGCCGACGTCATAGACGCCGTCGCCGTCGGGCAGCAGGTAGAAGTCGTCCCCGTAGTCCAGCGGGGTCCGGGTGAACCGGTCGGCCTGCAGAAGGTGCCGGCCGGTCGGTCCCTGCTGCATGTCGACGAACTCGGTCGTGCCGACGGCCACGTAGCACGAGGGCATCGAGGAGTGCCACAGGTACTGTCCGTCGCCGAAGCCCTGGACGCGGTCGCTGGACGGGTCGAGCTCCCCGTACTGGTCGGCCAGACTGGCGGTCGCGGGCTGGTCCGCGTCCATCGGCTCCTCGTCGCTGTCGACCGTGGGGTAGCGGGGGTCGTAGTCCTCGTCGGGGTTGGTGGTGGGGTAGCGCGGGTCGTACGGCTCACCTGAGTACGGTTGCTGGCTCATGGCTTCCCCCTGGGTGGCGTCGTTCCAGGCTAGGGCGGCGGCCCCTGGTGGCGACGGCCTGCTCGTGCCGCCGGCGGTGCCGAGCCACTTCCCGTTCAGGCAGCCGTGGCAGGGCTTGGCCCGACGTGGAGCCGGGGTCAGCCGGTCTTCGTGCCGGCGGCCTCGACGTCCACCACGAGCGCGCGGTGGTCCGACAGCCCGAGCGCGGGCGCGTCGGCCCGTGCCACCTCGCCCAGGTCTCCGCGCAGCAGGATGTGGTCGAGCTGCCGGGTGGGGGGGTCCAGGGGGAAGGTGGGCAGTGCGGCCAGCGACCGGTAGCCGGTGATCCGCTCGGGCAGCGGGTTCGCCATGTTGAGATCACCCATCAGCAGGACCGGCCCGGGGACCGGCCGGAGGTCCCGCCTGATCCGCTGCAGCTGGACCCGCCCCCACCCGGGTACGAACGACAGGTGCGTGTTGGCGACGACGAGCTGTCCGGCCGGGGTGTCGATGTGACCGATCACCACCGAGCGGGGCTCCTCGTGGACGACGACCATCCGGCGCGCCTCACGCAGCCACACCGGGAAGCGTGGCCGGATCCTCGGCAGCCGCAGCACCTGCCAGGTCCGCACCGGGTACCGCGACAGCAGGGCGATCCCGTACGCCGCGTCGCCCGGCACGTCGTCCTCGGTCGCGGCGATCCAGGTCGCGCCCGGCGTACCGGAGAGGGCCGCCACGAACCGGTAGGCGGCCGCCCCCATCGCTTCGGCGCAGACCTTCGTGAGGTCGGCCAGGTGAGAGCGCGGCTGGTCGCGGTCCACCTCCTGAAGGGCCAGGACGTCGGCGTCGAGCGTTCTCACCGCCCCGGCGAGCCGGTCGAGGTCGACCAGGCCGTCGTGCGTCGACCGGCCATGCAGGATGTTGAATGTGGCCAGCCGCACGAGCACAAGGTACCGACATGACCGTTGACGACCAGTCCGAGGACACCGTCTTCCAGCCGCCCCAGCTGCGGACCGCGCTCAAGCGGTCGGCCTCGGCGCTGAAGGCCGACCGCATCCCGTTCGCCCTGGCCGGGAGCTACGCGCTGTGGGTGCACGGCGCCCCAGAGCCCGAGCACGACGTCGACTTCGTCGTGCCCGAAGCCAACATCGAGGCGGCCGCCGAGAGCCTCCGTCAGGCCGGCTTGGACGTCGAGCGCCCGCCCGAGGACTGGCTGTTCAAGGTCGACGTCGACGGCGCTCTCGTCGACGTGCTGCACCGGCTGAACGGCGTTCCCGTCTCCGAGGAGCTGGTCGCGAGGTCGGAGGAGTACGAGATCCTGGGGATCCGGCTGCCGGTGCTGCCCGCCACGGACGTGGTGCTCACCAAGCTCCAGGCGCTGACCGAGCACTACTGCGACTTCGCGTCCCTCCTGGCGATCGCCCGCGCCGTCCGCGAGCAGCTGGACTGGGGCCTCCTCCGCGACCGGACGGCGGAGAACCCGTTCGCCGAAGCGTTCCTCTTCCTCGTCGAGCGGCTCGAGATCAGTCCCGGTGGGTGAGTGCCGGGGTGGTTTCGAGGCTCGCAGGCTCGCACCTCAACCACCGGTGACCGGCGGTTCCCCCAGGAGCGCGTGGCCGTGTGGGCGACCTGCCCGCCCGGTGGTGTGTTCACCACCCGGTGGTTGAGGAGGGCGAGCTTGCGAGCCCCCCGGTGGTTGAGGAGGGCGAGCTTGCGAGCCCGTCTCGAAACCACCGGTACCTGGGCTGGGCCCTGCCACGGACCCGCTGGTTTCGAGACGCCTCCGCTGATCGCTCCGGCTCCTCAACCAGCGGTGCCGGTGGTTGGGTGCGAGCCCGTCTCGGCCTGGCTGAGGGGCGACCTTGCGAGGGGCGTCAGGAGCGTTCGGAGCCGTGGACGCTCTCGAGGTCGTCGTCGGTCCTGGGCATCAGGACGGCAAGGCCCGCGATGGCCGCGCACAGGACCGCCGGGCCGGCCATGGCGTGGTGCAGGCCGAGGTGGTTGACCAGGAAGCCCACCACCGCCGGGCCCATCAGGAAGGCGGCGTACCCGAAGGTCACCACCACCGCGAGCACCCGGCCGCCGCCGACGTGACCGGCCACGGCGTACACCTGCGGGGCGATCATGCCCACGCCGAACCCCACCAGCGCCCAGCCGGCGAGCAGGAGCGGCAGGGCGCTCACCAGCGTGACGACGACGTACCCGACCGCGGCGCAGAGGCCGCCGCTGCGGACCACCGCGCGGCGGCCGAACCGCACGACCAGCCGGTCGCCGAGCAGCCGGATCAGGACCATGGAGCCGCTCACCGCCACCAGTCCGAGCGCGCCGGTGGTGGGGTCGACCTGGGCGACGTCGGTGACGTGCAGCGCGGCCCAGTCGGTGGCGGTCCCCTCCGAGAGCCCGAAGGCCAGCGCCATCACCGCGAGCAGCCAGGCGATTCTTGGGATCGGGGTCCGCACCCCGTCGACGTGGTGCTCCACGACCGCCGCCTCCGGGGTGATCCTGAAGGCGACCACCAGCACCACGGCCGCGATGCCGGCCAGGGTGAGCATCAGCGGCATCACCACCGCCGCGCCGTGGGCCCCCAGCGCTCGGGCGAGCAGGAGGACGAAGCCGGCGCCGAGCAGGCCGCCGACGGACCACAGGGCATGCAGGGTGCTCATGATCGGACGTCTGCGCGCCGCCTCGACCTGCACGCCGAGCGCGTTCATGGCGACGTCCATCGCGCCGTTGCCGAGACCGAGGAGCAGCGCGCCCAGCACCGCCAGCGGGTACGTCGTCGCGAACGCGAAGGTCACCGCCGCGGCGATCATGAAGGGCAGGCTGGCCAGCGCGACCTTGCGCGCGCCGATCGAGTCCGACAGCCGTCCGCCGACCTGCATCGAGGCGATCCCGGTCAGGCCCGCGCAGAACAGCAGCACCGCGATCTCGGTCGCGGAGAGGCCGATCCGCTCGCGGATCGACGGCAGCGCCCCGCCGTACCCGCCGAGGACGAGTCCGTTCACGGCGAACAGCACTGCCACGGCGACCGCGGCCCGGCGCCGGGCCAGGGCAGCGGTCAACACGCTCGGGGATGAGGCCGGGGGGGTCATTGGGTGGTCCTGGATCGCGTTCTCGAACGGCTCAGGGTACGGCAGCCGGACGCCTCCTCTGCCCGCTGGCGAGTCGGGTGCGAGGGCAGCACCTGCGTGAGCCTGCGCGGGCGGTCACTCCGCGCCGACGGAGTCGAACACCTCGACCCGCGGCCTGAGCCGGACCTGGACGGCTCCGGGGAAGCCGTCGACGAAGCCGACCACGACGTCGTACTCGTCGGCACCCGGAGCGCGGAGGGCGACCCGCCAGGAGCCCTCGGCGGGCCGGTGCTCCTCCGCGCTCAGCGACAGGCTGTCGGGGTCCAGCTCGTAGACGGCCGCGGCGCTGCGGCGAGCGCGCAGGATCGCGGCCTCCCGGGGCGCCTCGGTCGGCTGCTCACCGCCGACGCTCGCGAGTACGGCGCGGAACGCGCCCGTCACGCTCTCGGTCGAGGCGGCAGAGAGCCGGGAGGACCTGGGCCCGGTGGTGACCAGGAGGCCGAGCTCGAGGGCTCCTGGGCTCGCCCCCCAGCTGGAGTGTCGCCGATGCTGGTGCAGCGAGTAGTGCCGCGGCACGTCGGAACCGGCGTACAGCGTCGGCTCCAGCGCCGAGAGGATGCTCTGCTCGTCGAGATCGGGCTGGTCTGCGCCGGGCGACTCGGGGACCGGAAGGTCGAGCAGGAACCACTCGTATGCCGGGGCTTCCGGAGCGGTTCGGTAGCCGACCTGGATGCTGAGCAGGTCCACCCGGCCGAGGGTGAGGAGGGGCGGGGTCCCGCGCTGGTCGACCGCGTCGCTCACCACCGCCTCAGCCTCGGACGTCGCGGGTGGCACGTCAAGGACCTCGCGGGGCGGCATGGCGGGCAGGCCCCAGCCGCTGTGGCTGAGCTTCGGCGCGGTCACGTTCGGCACGCTGCTGGAGCAGTCCGTGCTCCTGTGCGGGTTCGGGCTCAACGTCGTCGCCGGCGACCAGTACATTGCCCTGGTGCTGCCCTTGCGGACCTTCCGTGCCGTGTTTGCGCGACGCGGGCTGGCGCCGACCAACCTGTCGCGGCTCGCCGCCCACCGCGGCACTGTCACCTCCCCGCTGGTGCCGTGGAGCTCCTGCGGCGCCTTCATGGGGGCGACGCTCGGCGTGGCGACCCTGCTGTATGCGCCGTACGCGATCTGCTGCTGGGCCAGCCCCCTGCTCAGTGTGCTGTACGGCGTTACCGGCTTCCGCATCGAGAGGACCAGTCCCGTGCCCGTCGAAGGAGGCAGCGGATGACCGCGTCCCCGAGCTCTCGGCCCGCCAGCACCTCGCCCGGCGCGGACGGCCCCGCCGAGTCGGCCGAGACGGTGTCGGCAGCCGGCAAGATGACCCTGCCGACCCTCACCGCCATGGTGGTCGGCGGGATGGTCGGCGCAGGGGTCTTCTCCCTGCCGGCCAGGTTCGGGGTGGCGACGGGGATCCTGGGGTCGCTGATCGCCTGGGCGGTGGCCGGGGCCGGCATGCTCATGCTCGCCTTCGTCTTCCAGAGCCTCGCGATCCGCAAGCCCGAGCTGGACTCCGGGGTGTTCATCTACGCCAAGGCGGGCTTCGGCGACTACGCCGGCTTCAACTCCGCCATCGGGTTCTGGGCCAGCGCCGTGGCGGGCAACACCTTCTACTGGGTGTTCATCTCCGCCACGCTCGGCGCGTTCTTCGACAGCTTCGGCGACGGCGACACCGTGCTCGCGGTGGCACTGTCGACGGCCGGCATCTGGGTGTTCCACATCTTGATCGCCCGCGGCGTCCGGGACGCGGCGGTGATCAACCGGATCGTGACGGTCTTCAAGATCCTGCCCATCCTCGTCTTCATCGTGGTGCTGCTGGTCTCGATCGACACCGGCGTGTTCGCCGACAACTGGCTGGCCTACGGCTACGGCGACCTCGGAACCCTCGACGAGCAGGTCCGCAACACGATGATCATCACCACGTTCGTGTTCCTCGGCATCGAGGGCGCCAGCGTCTACTCCCGGTACGCCAAGCGGCGCGAGGACGTGGGCAGGGCGACGGTGATCGGCTTCCTGAGCGTGCTCTCGGTCTTCGCCCTGGTCACCCTCTCCAGCTACGGGGTGCTGTCCCAGCCCGAGATCGCCGACACGCGGCAGCCGTCCATGGTCGGCGTGTTCCAGCACGTCGTCGGCGACTGGGGCGAGTGGTTCATCAGCGCGGCGGTGATCGTGTCCGTGCTCGGGGCCTACCTGGCCTGGACGCTCATGGCCGCGGAGGTCATGTACATCCCGGCCCGCAGCGAGGACTTCCCCCGCTTCCTGGGTCAGGAGAACGAGAACGGCACCCCCATCACGGCCCTCGTGGTGACCTCGATCGCGGTGCAGTCCCTGCTCGCCCTGACACTGGTGGTGTCCGACGCGCTGAACTTCATGCTCGACCTGTGCACCAGCCTGGCGCTGGTGCCGTACGTCCTCGCGGCCGCCTACGCGCTGAAGCTCGGTCTCACCGGGGAGTCCTACGAGGGGGTGTCACGGGCGGTCCAGCGGAGGGAGACGGTGGTCGCCGGCGCCGCGACGGTCTACACGTTGTTCCTGTTCGACGCGGCCGGGCTGAAGTTCCTGCTGCTGTCCGCGGTCATCCTCGCGCCGGCGACGCTGCTGTACGTCAAGGCCCGCAGCGAGCGAGACCGTCGGCTGTTCACCCCCACCGAGCTCGGTCTGTTCCTGGTCATCCTCGGCGCCGGCATCTTCGGCGTCGTGAGCCTGTGGACCGGCCGGATCACCCTCTGACCCCGACTCCTGACAGCCGGGACGAAAGGCACTGACATGACTGAGACGGTCTCCGCGTCGTACGGCGTGCACTCCGAGGTGGGCCGCCTGCGCAAGGTGCTCGTGTGCGCGCCGGGGCTCGCGCACCGCCGGCTCACACCTACCAACGCCGACGACCTGCTCTTCGACGACGTGATGTGGGTGGAGAACGCCCAGCGCGACCACGCCGACTTCGTCAACAAGCTCACCAACCGCGGGGTCGAGGTGGTCGAGCTGCACGACCTGCTGACCGAGACCTTGCAGGCGCCCGGTGCCCGGGACTGGCTGCTCGACCGCAAGATCGTCGCGAACCAGGTCGGTCTCGGCCTGGTGGACGGCACCCGCGCCTACCTGGAGAGCCTGGACGCGCGCCGGCTGGCCGAGTACCTCATCGGCGGCCTGGCCACCAGCGACCTGCCCGACGAGGTCCGCAGCCGCGAGTACCTCAGCCTGGCCAGGGAGTCGCTCGGCGCCCAGGAGTACCTGGTGCGCCCGCTGCCGAACACCCTCTACACCCGCGACACCACCTGCTGGCTGTACGGCGGGGTCACCCTGAACCCGCTGTACTGGCCGGCGCGGCACGACGAGACCCTGCTGTACAGGGCGATCTACGCGTTCCACCCCGACTTCGTCGGCTCGCGGACGTGGTGGGGCGACCCCGAGCTGGACTGGGGCCAGGCCACCATCGAGGGCGGCGACGTCATGCCGGTCGGCAACGGCGTGGTGCTCATCGGCATGAGCGAGCGGACGTCTCGTCACGCGATCACCCAGCTCGCCGCGGCGCTCTTCGAGCAGGAGGCTGCCCGGCATGTGGTCGTGGCCGGGATGCCCAAGCTGCGCGCCGCGATGCACCTCGACACCGTCTTCACCTTCGCCGACGTCGATCTCGCCACGTACTACCCCACCATCGTCGACCACATCCACCCGTTCTCCCTGCGTCCGGACGACAAGAGAGCCGTCCACGTCACCGACGAGGCGGGCACCCCGTTCGTCGACGTGGTCGCCGGCGCCATGGGGCTGAAGGAGCTGCGCGCGGTCGAGACCGGCGGCGACGTCTACGCCTCCGAGCGGCAGCAGTGGGACAGCGGCAACAACGCGGTCGCGCTCGAGCCCGGCGTCGTGTTCACCTACGACCGCAACACGGTCACCAACAGCCTGCTCCGGCGGGCCGGCGTCGAGGTCATCACGATCGTCGGCGCCGAGCTGGGCCGCGGCCGTGGCGGCGGCCACTGCATGACCTGCCCCATCATCCGCGACCCCGTCGACCTCTGATCTGATCTGACGAGCGGAGCCCCACCCGCCGACCCGTCAACCCTGGTCGGCCGAGCCGTCAATCCTGGTGGGCCGAGCCGTCAATCCTGGTGGGCCGAGCCGTCAATCCTGGTGGGCCGAGCCGTCAATGGTGGTGGGTCGGGTAGAGGGTGGATGTCTCGGCGCCTTGGTTTCGAGGCTCGCTCCGCGGTTCCTGAGGAGGGCGACGAAGGAGCCCGTCTCGAAGGGCGCACCTCACCAGCGGCGGGGGGTCGAGCCGGTCCGGCTCGCCGTACCCTCCACATGGAGCCCGCACCGGAGTGGGCCCAGGAGGACGACGAGACCGACGTGACGCTCAGCCTGGTCCATCTGGCGACGCTCAGGGAGTTCTGCCGCCGCGGCACGCTGGCCGCCGCGGCAGAGGCGCTGGGTTACACGGCCGGGGCAGCGTCGCAGCACGTCGCGGCGCTGGAGCGCGAGGTCGGGGCCCCGGTGCTGGCCCGAGCCGGTCGCCACATGGTGCTCACCGACGCCGGTCGGGTGCTGGCCGAGCACGCCGAGGAGCTGCTCGCTGCCGAGGAACGGGCCCGGCACGCGGCGGCCTCCGGCGGCGACGGCGTGTCCGGCCGGGTCGTCCTCGGCATCTGGGGGAGCTCGGCGGCCGCGCTGCTGGGCCCGCTACTGACCGCCACGGCCGGGCGACATCCCGAGCTGGTGGTCACCAGCCGCGAGGTCTCGGTCGACGTGGCCGCCCGTGCGGTGCGCCGGCGCGAGGTGGACCTGGCGTTCGGCCTGGACTACCCCGACGACCCCATCCCCCGGGACCGTGACACGACCGTGCGGCCGCTGCTGCAGGAGCGGTTCTGGGTCGCCGCCGGGCCCACCGGGCGCAAGCGCCCGCGCGCGCGGTCGCTCGCCCAGCTCGCGGACGAGCCGTGGATCCTGCCCTCCGCCGCCACGGTGATGGGGCATGTCCTCCGGGTGGCCTTCCGGCGCGCCGGGGTGGAGCCCGACGTCGTCCACGAGGTCGACGACTCCGCGGCCTCGCTGCAGCTGGCCTCCCAAGGTCTGGGACTCACGCTGGCCACCGACCTCATGCAGCGGCTCGCCCACGACCCACCGCTCGACCGGGTGCCGCTCGAGGAGGAGCTGCTGCGCGACCTGGTCCTGGTCGCCCCCGCGTCGATCGCGTCGAGAGCGGTCACCGCGGTCGCCGACCTGGCCGTGGAGGTGGCCGCGCGGCTGCTACGCAGAGTTTAGGAATCCTCAATGGTGTTGTGCAGAAACCATCGCTGTACCTCTATCGAGGCCCGCGGGAGAATCGGGTCATGACCTCTCACGACCACCTGCTCGCCCGCGCCGAGGCCGCTCTCGCCGCCTGCGGCGTGAAGCTCCCGGCGGCGGACACCACCACCGGCTGGACCGCCCGGTCGCCCATCGACGGCAGCACGCTGACCACGGTGCAGTCGGCGGACGCGGCCGACGTGGCCGAGGCCGTCGACGCCGCTCACGCCGCCTTCCTGACCTGGCGCTCCGTGCCGGCCCCGCAACGCGGTGCGCTGGTCAAGCGGCTGGGTCGGCTGCTGGAGGACCACAAGGAGCACCTGGCCGACCTGGTCACCGTGGAGGTCGGCAAGATCCGGTCCGAGGCCCTCGGCGAGGTCCAGGAGATGATCGACATCTGCGACTTCGCGGTCGGGCTCTCCCGGCAGCTCGAGGGTCGCACGATGCCCTCGGAGCGCCCCGGCCACCGGCTGATGGAGACCTGGCACCCCGCCGGGGTCGTGGCGGTCATCTCGGCGTTCAACTTCCCGGTCGCCGTGTGGTCCTGGAACACCGCGATCGCCCTGGTCTGCGGCGACAGCGTGGTCTGGAAGCCCAGCGAGCTGACCCCGCTGGCCTCCATGGCCTGTACGGCGCTGCTGGACCGTGCCATCGCCGACGTCGGGGCGCCTCGCGACGTACACCGCCTGCTGCTCGCCGACCGCGAGGACGCGGCGGGGCTGCTCGACGACAGGCGGGTCGCGGTGGTGAGCGCGACGGGCTCGGAGCGGATGGGCGCGCAGGTGGGCCCGCGGGTCGCCGCCCGGTTCGGCCGGACGATCCTGGAGCTGGGCGGCAACAACGCCGCGGTCGTCACCCCCTCGGCGGACCTCGACCTCGCGCTGCGCGGGATCGTCTTCGCCGCCGCCGGCACCGCCGGCCAGCGCTGCACCACGATGCGCCGCGTCATCGCGCACCGGACCGTCGTCGACGGGCTCGTGGAGCGCGTCGCCGCGGCGTTCGAGGGCTTGGCCGTCGGCGACCCGTTCGACGAGGGCACCCTGGTGGGACCGCTGGTCAACGCGGCGGCGTTCGAGCGGATGCAGACCGCCCTCGCGCGCGCGAGGGACGCGGGCGGCACCGTCGTCGCCGGCGGTGAGCGCGTGGACGTCGCCGGCCCGGACTCCTACTACGTGCGGCCCGCGCTGGTCACCATGCCGGCCCAGGCCGACGTCGTCCGCGAGGAGACCTTCGCGCCGCTCCTCTACGTCTTGTCCTACGACGCGCTCGACGACGCGATCGCACTGCACAACGACGTGCCTCAGGGCCTCTCCTCGAGCATCTTCACCCTCGACCAGCGCGAGGCGGAGACGTTCATGTCCGCGGCCGGTTCGGACTGCGGCATCGTGAACGTCAACATCGGCACGTCCGGCGCGGAGATCGGCGGCGCGTTCGGCGGCGAGAAGGCCACCGGCGGCGGGCGCGAGTCCGGCTCGGACGCCTGGCGCGCGTACATGCGCCGGGCCACCAACACGGTCAACTACTCGGCCGAGCTGCCGCTCGCCCAGGGCGTGAGCTTCGGATGAGCCGCGACCCGCTACCCGAGCACGCCTCGGTCGTGGTCGTCGGCGGTGGTGTCATGGGCGCGAGCGCGGCGTTCCACCTCGCCGAGGCCGGCGTCCCCGGCGTCGTACTGCTCGAGCGCGACTCCCTCGCCTGCGGGTCGACCTCCCGGTCCGCCGGGGGCGTCCGGGCCCAGTTCTCCGACCCGGTGAACATCGCGCTCGGCGCGAGGAGCCTCGAGGCATTCGAGCGCTTCGGGACCCGCCCCGGCGGCGACATCGACCTGCACCAGGTCGGCTACCTGTTCCTGCACACCGACCCGGCGGCGCTCGCCGCGGCGGAGCAGGCCGTCTCGCTGCAGCGCTCGCTGGGCGTGGACACCCGGCTGCTGACCGCGGACGGGGCGGGCCGGCTCAGCCCGGGCGTCGACACCTCCGACGTCCTCGGGGCGACCTACCATCCCCGGGACGGCTTCTGCAGCCCCGAGAACGTCGTGCAGGGCTACGCGCGGGCGGCCCGCGCGCTCGGCGCCGCGGTCCACACCGGAGTCGAGGTGACCGGGGTCGAGACGAGCGGAGGCGAGGTGACCGCGGTGACCACGTCCGCCGGCACCGTGCGCACCTCGACGGTCGTGTGCGCCGCGGGCGCGTGGGCGCGCCGGCTCGGCGAGTGGGTGGATGTGGAGCTGCCCGTCGACCCGCTGCGGCGGCAGATCGTGGTGACCGAGCCGCTCGGCGCGGACCTGCTCCCCTCGTTCCCGCGGTCGGCGCCGATGACGGTGGACGCGGAGTCCACGTTCTACCTGCATCGTGAGGGGCCGGCACTTCTTGTCGGAATGAGCTACCGCGGCGAGCGGGCCGGCTTCCGCAGTGGGTACTCCGACGAGTGGCTTCCCGACCTGCTCGAGGCGATGGAGCGCCGAGCGCCTGCCCTGCTCGACGTGGGGATCGCACACCGCTGGTGGGGCTACTACGAGGTGACTCCGGACGACAACGCGGTCATCGGGGAGGCGTCGTCGGTGTCGCGGTTCCTGTACGCCGCCGGGTTCTCCGGCCACGGGTTCCTTCAAGGTCCGGCCGTCGGCGAGGTCATCCGTGACTTGTACCTCGGACAAGAACCGGTGGTCGACGTGCGCTGCCTGTCCGCCGAGCGGTTCGCGTCGGGTGCCCGGGTGCTCGAGCGCGGCATCGTCTGATGCCGTCCCCGGACGACCGGCGAGGCGTCCTGGACCTCGACGTCGAGGAGCTGCGACGGCTCGGGTACTGGGTGGTCGACCGCACCATCGAGCACCTGACGACGCTCCCGGAGCGCCCGGCGGTCACCGTCTCGTCGTACGACGACCTGGTGCACCGCCTGGGCGGGCCGGTGCCGCGCGACCCGCGTCCCGCGGAGGAGGGGCTCGCCCTGCTGGCCGACGTCGCCCTGGAGAACCAGCAGCACGGCGACCATCCGCGCTACTTCGCCCGGGTCCCCGGACCGTCGTCCCCGGTCGCCGTCCTGGGGGAGTGGCTCGCCACCGGGATGCAGTCCATCGCGTCGTCGTGGGGCGGCGGCTCCGGCACCGCGACCCTCGAGGTGGTGGCGCTCGGCTGGCTGCGCGACGCCCTCGGGCTGGCGCCGGCGAGCGAGGGCGTGCTCGTCTCGGGCGGCTCGATGGCGAGCACGACCGGGCTGGTGGTGGCGCGTGCCGAGAACGGCCCGGGCGTGGCGTACCTGTCCGACCAGACCCACTCGTCGGTCAGGCGAGCGCTGCTCGCGATCGGCTGGCCCGAGGGCCAGGTCCGCGTGCTGCCGACCGACCCGGCGTACCGGCTGTCGGCTGACACCCTGCGCGACGCGGTCGCCGCCGACCTGGCGGCAGGCCTGAGGCCCACCGTGGTCGTGGCGACCGCGGGCACCACGAACACCGGGGCCGTGGACGACATCCCGGCTCTCGCCGACGTCTGCGCCGGACCCGGACTCTGGCTGCACGTGGACGGCGCCTACGGCGGCCCCGCGGCCCTCGCCCCCGGCCGCAACGGCATCGTCGGCCTCGACCGGGCCGACTCGTTCGTCCTCGACCCGCACAAGTGGCTGTTCCAGCCCTACGACGTCGGCTGCCTGTGGGTGGCCCGTCCGGGGGCGCTGGAGCGGACGTTCGGGATGCATCCGGAGTACCTGCGCGACGCGCAGCGCGGCACCGTGAACCTGCACAACCGCGGCTTCGAGCTCACCCGCCGCAGCCGCGGGGCGAAGCTGTGGCTCACGCTGCGCAGCTACGGCCTCGACGCGATCGTGGCGGCGGTCCAGCGCGGCATCGACCTGGCCGAGCTCGCGCAGCGCGCTGTCGAGGCCGACCGGCGGCTCCGGGTCGTGACGCCGGCCCGGCTGGGCGTGCTGACCTTCGAGGTGACCGGCGTCGGCGACGCCGCGCACGCCGACCTCGCGGCAGCCGTCACCGCCGACGGGTTCGCCGCGCTCACCAGCACGGTCCTGTCCGGCCGCACCGTCCTGCGGCTGTGCACCATCAACCCGCGCACCACCGACGACGACGTCACCCGCACCGTCGCCCTGGTCGCCGAGACCGCCGACCGGCTGAGCCGCATCGCGTAGGGGGGACCGCCGGCTCACCTTCCATCGGCTGCCCGGCGGGGGTCTCCGGCCCCGGCCGACCCGGCTCCCCGTCGAGCCGGCCCGCCCGCGGCTCGGCCCGGGTGGTCTCCCCCGGTGACGACAGGTATAGGTTCGGTCACTCCGCAGGCCGATAGGGGAGGCGCCGTTGATCCCGCCCGCAGACACCGACGTGGCGGGACGGCCACCGGGACTCGACCTCGCCCGGCTGCGCGGGTACCTGGACCAGACGTTGCCCGGGCTGGTCGCCGGGGACCTGACCGCCGAGCTCATCGCCGGAGGCAGGTCCAACCTCACCTACACCGTCGAGGACGGCCGGAGCCGGTGGGTGGTGCGGCGCCCTCCGCTGGGTCACGTGCTGGCCACCGCGCACGACATGTCCCGGGAGGTCCGGGTGATCCGGGCCCTGGCCGGCACCGGGGTGCCGGTCCCGACCGTGGTCGACCTGTGCGAGGACCCGGCCGTGCTCGGCGCGCCGTTCTACCTGATGGAGCACGTGCCCGGCCGTACCTACCGCTCCGCCGCGGACCTGCGGGCCCTGGGCGAGCGGCATACCGAGGCGCTGTCGCGGCGGGTCGTCGAGACGCTGGCGGAGCTGCACGCGGTGGACCCGGCCGAGGTGGGACTGGCCGACTTCGGCCGCCCGGAGGGGTTCCTCCCGCGCCAGGTCCGCCGCTGGGGGACCCAGCTCGACGCCTCGCGAAGCCGGCCGCTGCGCGGCATCGACGAGCTGCGAGCCGGCCTGGCCGCGCGGCTGCCCGCGGAGCAGCCTGCGGCGGTCGTGCACGGCGACTACCGGCTGGACAACCTGCTCGTCGACAGCGACCGCGGGCAGGACCGCGTCGCCGCCGTCCTGGACTGGGAGATGGCCACCCTCGGCGACCCGTTGACCGACCTCGGGCTCCTGCTCGTCTACGACCTCGTCGCCTCCGACGCCCCCGACCTCGCCGACGCGTCGCTCGCCCCCGGCTTCCTGCGGGGCGAGCAGCTGCTCTCCGCGTACGCCGCCGCGAGCGGCCGCTCGCTCCCGCCGATGGGCTTCTACGTCGCCCTCGCGTCCTTCAAGCTCGCCGTGATCCTCGAGGGCATCCACTACCGGCACTCGCTCGGGCAGACCGCCGGCGAGGGCTTCGACGCCATCGGCGACGCCGTCGACCCCCTCGTCTCCCACGGCCTGGATGCCCTGCGGGACGCCTGACCCGGGGTCGAGTCTGCGGGTCGGTCGGCGTGGTTGTGGCCGATGGCCGCACGAGTCAGCGGTTGTGGCCCCAGCCCGCAGCGACACGCCGATCGGGGGTGCGGTCTTCGGCCACAACGCCGCCGCCGGCGCCTCTGGACGCGCGACGGTCCGGCGTACCGTGGAGGCTGGAGCCGACGCATGGACCAGACGCTCACCCTCGACGACCCGTGGACTGTGCCGACGAGGCACTGGCACCGCCTCGACGACGGCCGCGTCCAGTGCGACGTCTGCCCTCGTGCCTGCCGCCTGCACGAAGGACAGCGCGGGCTGTGCTTCGTCCGGGCGCGCGCGGCGGACCAGATCGTGCTCACGTCGTACGGACGCTCCAGCGGCTTCTGCGTAGACCCGGTGGAGAAGAAGCCGCTGAACCACTTCCTGCCCGGGTCGGCGGTGCTCTCGTTCGGGACGGCGGGCTGCAACCTGGCCTGCAAGTTCTGCCAGAACTGGGACATCTCCAAGTCCCGCGAGACCGACACGCTGGCCGACGCGGCGTCCCCGGAGACCATCGCCAGGACCGCCGAGCGGCTGGGCTGCCGCAGCGTGGCGTTCACCTACAACGACCCGGTGATCTTCTGGGAGTACGCCGCCGACGTCGCCGATGCCTGCCACGAGAGGGGCATCGCCGCGGTCGCGGTGACGGCCGGCTACATGTGCCCCGAGCCGCGCGCCGAGCTCTACCGGCACGTCGACGCTGCCAACGTCGACCTCAAGGCGTTCACCGAGGAGTTCTACCACCGGGTCTGCGCGGCCGGCCTGGGCGCGGTGCTGGACACTCTGCGGTACCTGCGCCAGGAGACCGGCGTGTGGTTCGAGATCACCACGCTGCTGATCCCCGGACGAAACGACTCCGACGACGAGATCGACGCGGAGACCCGGTGGGTCGCCGAGGAGCTGGGCCCCGACACGCCTGTGCACTTCACCGCTTTTCATCCGGACTACAAGATGCGAGACGTGCCCCCCACGCCCGGGTCGACGCTGACGAGGGCCCGGCGGATCGCCGTGGCCAACGGGCTCCGGTACGTCTACACGGGCAACGTCCACGACACCGAGGGCGGCACGACGTTCTGCGGCGAGTGCGGCAACCCCGTCGTCGTCAGGGACTGGTACCACATCGAGGCCTACCGGCTCGACGACCGCGGCCACTGCCGCACGTGTGGTCACCGGGTCCCTGGGGTGTACGACGGTCCCGTCGGTCGGTGGGGCGCACGGCGGCTGCCGGTGGTCCTCGGCGAGCGCGGTCGATGAACCGGCGATGAGCGACGTCCGGACCCCGGCGGTGGCCGGGTCCTTCTACGCCGGCGACCCGGCGGAGCTCGCCGCGACGGTCGACGCGCTGCTGGGCCGCGCCGACGGCAGCGAGCCCGCCCGCGGCCCGGTGGCGCTGGTCGTGCCGCACGCGGGGCTCCGCTGCTCGGGCCCGGTCGCGGCGTCGGCGTACCGGCTGGTCCGCCGGCACTGGCCGGGCCGCGTCCGCGCAGTCGCGGTGTTCGGGCCGGCACACTTCCGGGACGTGGGCGGCATGGCCGTGCCGGCCGGTCGGGCCTGGTCGACGCCGCTCGGCGAGGTTCCCGTCGACGCGCGGCTGCGCGCCCTGCTCGTGCGGCGTGGGCTGGCGCGGGCCGACGACGGCTGTCATGCCGGCGAGCACTCGGTCGAGGTGCAGCTACCGTTCCTGCAGCAGGCCCTGGCCGGCGACTGGTCGCTGCTCCCGGTGGTGGCGCGCTCGGTCCCGGCGGAGCTGGTCGCGGACTGCATGGACGCGCTGGCCGACGACGACGTGGGCGTCGTGGTCAGCACGGACCTGTCGCACTACCACGACGTGTCCACGGCGCAGGCGCGGGACCGCCGTACCGCGGCGGCAGTCCTGCGACTCGACGTCGACGCGGTCCGCGACGAGGACGCCTGCGGAGCAGAGGTGTTGAGGGGCGTCCTGGTGTGGGCGCGCCGTCGCGACCTCCGGGTCGGGTTGCTCGACCTCGGCACGTCCGCGGACACGTGCAGCGGTCCCGAACGGGTGGTGGGGTACGGCGCCTTCGCCCTGGCGAACCGCCCAGCTCTCGGCGAGGACCGAGGCTAGAGTGCGGGCCTGAGCGGTCACGTGGCGCATCGGAGGGGTCGTGCAGGTTTCGGACAAGGTCTGGGTGGTCACCGGCGCGGGAAGCGGGATGGGCCGCGAGCTCGTGCTGCTGATGCTCCGCCGCGGCGCGCGCGTCGCAGCCGTCGACGTCAGGGCCGAGGCCCTCCAGGAGACCGCATCGCTCGCGGCGGTCGGCGACCGGATGTCTCTCCATGTCGTCGACATCACCGACCGCGCGGCGGTCGGATCGGTCCCGGAAGCCGTCGTGGACGCGCACGGCCGCGTCGACGGGCTGGTCAACAACGCCGGGATCATCCAGCCCTTCGTGCCGGTGGCCGACCTCGACTACGCCGTGTTCCGGCGCGTCCTCGACGTCAACCTCATGGGCACGGTCCACATGGTCAAGGCGTTCCTCCCTCTGCTGCTCGAACGGCCGGAGGCGCACGTCGCCAACGTGTCGAGCATGGGCGGCTTCTTCCCGTTCCCGGGCCAGACGGTGTACGGCGCCAGCAAGGCGGCCGTCAAGCTGCTCACCGAGGGCCTGTACGCCGAGCTGCTCGACACCCGCGTCCACGTCACGGCGATCATGCCCGGAGCCGTCGCCACCGCCATCTCGGAGAACTCCGGGGTCGCGGCCCCGGCCGGTGCGGCGCAGAGCGCGGCCGTGCGCGCCACCCCCGCCGACAAGGCGGCCCGGATCATGCTGCACGGCATCGAGCGGAACCGCCTGCACGTCTATGTCGGCAGGGATGCCCAGCTGATGAGCCTTGCGCGATCCGGGTCGCCCCGGCCCCGGCGATCCGGTTCGTGAAGAAGCAGATGACCAAGCGTCTCAGCACCGCCGTACCCGCCCCTTCGCGTTGAGCCGTCAGATCCGGTCGGCGCACCAGGACTGACGGGTCGAGGCACCAACATTGACGGCTCGGCGCGCCAGCATTGACGGTTCGGCGTGGGTCAGGGGTCGTCGAGGGGGTCGGGTCCGGTGTCGAAGGTGCGCAGCGGGGGGGCGGTCGAGGTGGTGGCGGGCGGGCCGGTCGCGGCGGGTGCTGTCGAGGTGGGGGTCGTCGAGGTGGGGGTGGTGGCGGGCGGGGGGACGACGGTGGCGTCGGTGGCTCCTCGCCCTCGATGGACACGTGGGGGAGGATGCGGTCCAGCCAGGCGGGCAGCCACCAGGCGGCACGGCCGAAGAGCACCAGGGCCGCCGGCGCGAGGGTGACCACGAGGATGCCCGCGAGCAGCACGGCGACGGACAGCCCGACGCCGAACTGCTTGATGGTCGGGTCGCCCTCCAGGATGAAGCTGGCGAACACCGAGGCCATGATGAGGGCGGCTGTCGTGGTGATCCGACCGCTCGAGGTCAGCGCGGACCGCACGCTGTCACTGGCCTCCTCGCCGGCATGGTGGTGCTGCTGGACGTGGCTGACCAGGAACACCTCGTAGTCCATGGACAGCCCGAAGAGGCCTGCGAACATCATCAGTGGCACGTAGCTCGCGATCGGCACCGACGAGTCCGCGGTGTCGATGCCGAGCAGGGATATGCCCCAGCCCCACTGGAAGGCCGCGGTCAGGACGCCGAACGCCGCGGCCGCGGAGAGCAGGTTCGTCACCGCTGCCTGGAGCGGGATGAGCAGCGACCGGAAGGCCACCATCAGCAGGAGGAAGCCGAGCAGAATGACAGTGCCGATGACAAGAAGTAGCCGGGCCGAGATCAGCGAGGCGAGGTCGACGTACGACGCGGTGTACCCGCCGACGTACGACGTGATGCCCCCGCCCTGGTTGGTCTCCGGAAGGACCGTGCCGCGGACGTCCCTGACCAGGTCGGCCGTCGTGTCGGACGCCGGCGCGGTCGAGGGCACCGCCGACAGCAGGACGACGTCGCCCTTCTTGTTGATCTGGGGCGGCGTGAGCGAGACGACCCCGTCGGTCCCGGACAGCCCCTTCTGGAGGTTGACCACGCGAGGGTCGGTGCCGCGGTCGTCACCGCCGGCCTGCGTGAGCATGTCGGTCAGCTCCTTCTTGAGCTGCTCGGCCTGCTTCTGCTCCTGCTGCGCCTGCTTCTGCTCGGCCTTCAGCTCGTCGGCCTGCTGCTGCAGCGCGTCCCCCTGCGCCTGCAGCGCGGCCGCCTGCTGCTGCAGCTGCTGAGCCTGGCGCTGCAACGCGTTCGCCTGCCGGCGGAGGCTGGCCGCACGGCTCTGGAGCTGGTCCCCCTCCCGCCTCAGCCGAGCCGCGGTCTGCTGCAGGGCGGTCTTCTGCCGCTCGAGCGAGCCGGCCTGGCGCTGAAGGGTCGCGGCCTGCTGCCGCAGGTGGTCGGCCTGCGACTGGAGCTGGCGGGCCTCGCGAGCGAGCCGGCGCGCCTGGGCCTCGAGCGGCCTGAGCTCCTGGCGCACCTCGGCCTCGCGCTGACGGACCTCGGCCAGCCGCCGCTTCAGCCGGGCCACCTCGTCGGCGTCGCCTCGCGCCTCGGCGCGCTGGATGCGGCGCTGAAGGACCCGTTCGCGCACGAGCAGCCTGCCCAGCTCGCGGGCCAGCGGGCGGATCTTCGCCGCGAGCGCCCGGGCCTGGCGCTCCAGCGCCTGCTTGCGATGCTCCAGCCGGGACTGCTCGGCCTCCAGCCGGCGCTGCTCACGCTCGAGTGTGGTCGCGCGCCGTTCGAGCGCGCTCTGCTGGGCGCGGAGCCGGTCGGCCTGCTGCTGCAGTCTCGCCTGCTGCCGCTCCAGCTGCGCCTGCTGGCTCTCCAACGACCGTTGCTCCGCCTGGAGCTGCTGCTTCTCCCGTTCCAGCTGTCGCTGTTGGGCCCGGAGCTGCTTCTGCTCGGCCTGGAGCTGCTGCTTCTGCTTCGGGAGCTCCTTCTGCTTCTCGTCGAGGTCCTTCTTCAGCGACTGGGCCTTGTCGTACTTCTTGGTGTACTCCTCGCTGGGCGCCGCCACCGGGTCGAGCTCGGAGGCGACCTGGAGCGGCCCGTTGTAGCCGACGCCGAACCCGGCCGAGATCAGGTCGTAGGCCTGGCGCTCGGTGGTGTCGGGCGAGGTGGCGCCGACGTCCTCCTGGCCCAGCTCGAGGGAGAACACCGGCACGATGAGCGGGGCCAGCGCCGCCAGGGAGACACCGGCCACGACCAGCGGATGTCGTCGTACGACGCCGGCCCACCGGGCCCAGATTCCGCTGCCAGCCGGCCGCTCGGGACGCATGAACGCCGGCAGCGACAACCAGGCGATCCGGTGTCCGAGCAGGCCGAGGAACGCGGGCAGGAGCGAGATCGCGACCAGCACCGCCGCGACGACCGCGATCGCGGAGGCCAGGCCGAGGGCGCTCACCAGGGGGATGCCCGCGACTCCCAGGGACAGCAGGGCGATGACCACGGTGCACCCGGCGAAGACGATGGCGCTTCCCGAGGTCGCCACGGCGTTGGCGATCGAGTCCACCATGGGCATCCCGGCGCGCAGCTGGTCCTGGTGGCGGGTGATCAGGAACAGCGCGTAGTCGATGCCGACGCCGAGCCCGATCATCGTGGCGAGCGTCGGTCCGCTGGACGGGATCGCGAACAGGTGCCCGGCGAGGCCGACGATCGCGAGGGCGATGCCGAGGCCGACGACGGCGGTGACGATGGGCATGCTCATCGCCACCAGGCTGCCCAGCACCAGGCTCAGGATGACCATCGCCGCGACGATGCCGACGACCTCGCTGGTCTCGGACTGGTCGTCGGACAGCGCCGAGCCGATCGACCCCGCGGCGGCGGTCGTGATGCCGGCTCGCTGTGCCGGCTCGGTGGCGTCCAGGACGCGCTGGGCGGTCTCGTCGGTCAGGTCGCCGGAGCCGACGTCCAGCAGCACCGGCGCGAACGCGGTCTGCCCGTCCTTCGACAGCAGGCCGGCGGTCTGGCCGTCGCTGCTGACCGGGTTGGTCACGCTGTAGACGTGCGGCTGCTTCTCGATCGCCTTCACCGAGTCGGTGACGGCCTTCTGGTTCGCCGAGTCGGTCAGCTTGCCCTCGGCGACGTCGAAGACGATCGGGTTCACGCCGTTCTGCTGAGGCGGGAACCGTTCGGTGAGCAGGTCCTTGACGCTCTGGCTGCCGGTCCCGGGCAGGGACAGGTCGTTGTTGGTCTGCGCGCCGAACACCGACACCGCGCCGATGACCGACGCCGCCACCACCACCCAGATGGCGACCATGAGCAGGCCGTGGCGCGCGCTGAAGGAGCCGAGCCTGCGCAGCAACCGAGCCACGACGGTCCCCTCTCCTGCCCCTGCCGCACTGTACCGGCGTTCAATCCACGGCGGCCAGGCCTCCCTGGGACGCTGATGCCTGGTATCGGCCCGACCGGCGTTCTCGCCGACGACGTCTCGGTGGTTGGCTGGCGCCATGGAGACGCCGGGTCCGTCCCGGCCCGAGGGCCTGCGCGCGGAACACCGAGACCCGTTCGGCATCGGCGAACGGCGTCCTCGGCTGTCCTGGCGGCTGCCCGCAGGTGCGCGGCGGCAGACGGCGTACGAGCTTCGGCTGGACGACGAGACGACGCGCGGGGCCGGCGAGGACACGGTGCTGGTGCCGTGGCCCGGCCGGCCGCTCGGCTCCGGTGAGCGCCGCACGGTGCAGGTGCGGGTCTGGACCGACCTCGGCCGGAGCGAGTGGTCGGAGCCCCTCGAGGTCGAGGCGGGCCTGCTGGAGCCGTCGGACTGGCAGGCCTCGTGGGTGTCGCCGGCGTCCGAGCCGGGCGCTCCCGGGTCGCGTCCGGCATACCGCCTTCGTGGCCAGCTGGTCGTGGAGCGGCCCGTGCGGCGGGCCCGGGCGTATGCGACGGCGCACGGCGTCTACGAGCTGTACGTCAACGGGACCCGGGTGAGCCAGGACGAGCTGACGCCGGGTTTCACCGAGTACGACCGCCGCACGCAGGTGCAGACCTACGACGTGACCGGCCTGCTCGGCCAGGGGCCGCACGTCGTGGGCGCGTACCTCGCCGACGGCTGGTACCGCGGCCAGGTGGGCATCACGCGCGCCGCCGGCCAGTGGGGGAACGAGACCGCGCTCCTGGCGCAGGTCCACCTCGAGCACGACGACGGCACCGTCACGGTGCTCGGGACCGACGCCGCCTGGCGATGGTCGGCCTCCCACATCGTGGCCGCCGACCTGATCGAGGGGCAGCGGGAGGACCGGCGGCTGGTCGAGCCGGAGTGGTGCACCCCGTCGTACGACGCCGCCTCCTGGACGCCCGTCGCGCTCACCGACGACGGGTACGACGCCCTGGTCTGCTCACCGGCGCCGCCGGTGCGGGCGGTGCAGGAGCTCCGGCCGGTCGCGGTGACCCAGCCGCGCGCCGGCGTCCAGGTGGTCGACCTCGGCCAGAACGTCAACGGCCGGGTGCGGCTGACCGACCTCGGGCCCCGGGGCACGGAGATCCGCCTGACCCACGGTGAGGCGCTCGACCAGCACGGCGACGTGACCGTCGAGCATCTGCGCCCGGCCGTTCCGTTCCTGGCCGAGCCGCTCTCCGCCGGCCAGGTCGACTCCGTCGTGTCCGCGGGCCTCGAGGGCGACGCGTTCGAGCCGAGGTTCACCACGCACGGCTTCCGGTACGTCCGCGTCGAGGGCCATCCCGGCCGGCTCGACCCCGCAGACGTCACGGGCGTCGTGGTGCACACCGACCTGGAGCGACGCGGCGGCTTCCAGTGCGACGTGGAGCGGCTGAACCGGCTGCACGACGCCGCGGTGTGGAGCCTGCGCGACAACGCCTGCGACATCCCGACGGACTGCCCGCACCGGGAGCGCGCCGGGTGGACCGGTGACTGGCAGCTCTACGTCCCCACGGCTTCGTTCCTGTACGACGTCGCCGGCTTCTCCCGCAAGTGGCTGCGCGACGTCGCGGTCGGGCAGTGGCCCGACGGGACCGTCGGCAACATGGCCCCGATGCCGCGTGCGGAGCGGACCGGGTTCCTCGAGAGGCTGAACGGGTCGGCCGGCTGGGGCGACGCCGTGGTGCTGGTGCCGTGGGAGCTGTTCTCCGAGTACGGCGACACCGACGTGCTCGACGAGATGTGGCCGGTGATGGTCGCGTGGCTGGGCCGCGCCGAGCGGATGGCCGCGACGGGCCGCCATCCCGACCGCGTCTCGCGCGCGGCCGGGGCCGCCCCGCACGAGCGGTTCCTCTGGGACACCGGCTTCCACTGGGGCGAGTGGCTCGAGCCGGGCGCGGAACCGACCGACTTCCCGGCGTTCATGGCCGCGGACAAGGCCGACGTCGCGACCGCGTACTTCGCCTGGAGCGCGGACCACCTGGCGCGGGTCGCAGCGGTCCTCGGCCGCGCCGCCGATGCCACCCGCTACGCCCGGCTGAGCCGCAGGGTCGTCGCCGCGTGGCGGGCCGAGTTCGTCCGGGCCGGACGGGTGGAGCCGCGCACGCAGGCCAACCTGGTGCGCGCGCTGCGGTTCGGCCTGGTGCCCGAAGACCTGCGCCAGCCCGCCGCCGACGACCTCGCGGCGCTGGTGGTCGCCGCGGACACCCACCTGGCGACCGGGTTCCTCGCCACCCCCGACCTGCTCCCCGTGCTGGCCGACAACGGCCATCTCGACCTCGCCTACGACCTGCTGCTGCAGGACAGCGCCCCGTCGTGGCTCGCGATGGTCGACCGCGGCGCCACCACCATGTGGGAGCGGTGGGACGGGGTCGACGAGCACGGTACGCCGCACGAGTCCCTCAACCACTACTCGAAGGGAGCGGTGATCTCGTTCCTGCATCGGTACGTCGCGGGCCTGGAGCGGCTCGCGCCCACCTGGCGGCGGTTCCGCGTGCGACCGCGCCCGGGCGGTGGCGTCCGACGGGCGTCGGCGTACCACGAGACACCGCACGGCACCGCGGCCGTCGAGTGGCGGCTCGGTGACGAGCTCGAGCTGACCGTCACCGTGCCGCCCGGGTGCACCGCCGAAGTCGTGCTGCCGTCGGGTGCGACGGCTCCGGTGGGACCGGGCCGCCACGAGCTGCGGGGGTGAGCAGCCGGTCAGTCGCGGGGGCCGCCGTGCATCAGGCCGGAGAGGCCGCCGGGGATGGTGGCGGCCAGGTCCTCGTCGAGCCGGCCGTCGACCAGGACGAAGACCACGCGGGCGGTGCGGTCGCCGCGGTTGGCCCAGGCATGGTCGGTGCCGCGCTGGACGACGACGTCACCGGCGCGCAGGGTGACCTCCGAGTCGTCCAGCACCAAGGTGATCTCGCCCTCCAGGACGATGCCGTAGTCGATGGACGCGGTGCGGTGCACGGGGGACTGCAGTCCCCGCGCGTCGAGGTGGCCCGGGCGGAACTCGTTGATGCGGATCTTGGTGCCGCATGGCGGCGGCGGCACCGCGAGGGTGCGCTCGGTGGGCTCGTTCGGCTCCACTGCCGTGATCGGCGCCGGCGCGCCCTCGGTGTTCCAGATCTCGTGGAACGCCACGCCGTCGTCGGGGAGCTCGCGGCTCACCGGCACCGGCCCGTCGGACAGCACGACCGAGACGCCCGACGGCGTGTGGCCCGTGACCACCCGCCGGGGAACCACCTGCCGGGGATCGGGGGCGCCGGAGCTCATGCGTGGCAGGGGATCGGGCCGCCGTGGAAGGTGACCATGTCCGGCCACACCGACGGGACGGTGAGCCGGGTGTCCATCGGGTTGCCGGACAGCTCGGAGTAGGCGCGGTGCAGGTTGCCGACGAACCGTTCGGTCTCCGCCCACCCGCTGAAGGCGTTGTCGCGATGCTTCTGCGCGGCCTCGAGGGGCGTCATGCCGGCGGCGTACGACACCTCGGCGACCTCGGCGACGTACGCGACGTAGGCGTCCAGGTCGTCCAGCAGCCGGCCCACCTCGTCGCCGCGACATACCTGGCCGTGGCCCGGAGCGAGCACCTCCGGCTCCAGCACGCGCATCTGCGCGATCGCACTCCTGAACCCGGCGACCGAGCCCTCGAGCAGGAAGGGCTGGCCGCCGGAGAAGGCCAGGTCGCCGGCGAACAGCACCCGCTGCTCGGGTAGCCAGACGACCACGTCGTTGCTGGTGTGGGCGCGGCCCACGTGCCGCAGCTCGACGGGGAACCCGTCCAGGTGCAGCGTCATCCGGTCGGAGAAGGTCAGCTCCGGCGGGCGGAGCACCAGGTCCCCGTAGTCGGGCGCGGTGATGACCTTGGTGGCCTCGAGGCCGGCCGCGAGCACCTCGTCACGGCACCGGTCGTGGCCGATGACGAGGGTCTCGGGCGGGAGGAAGCCGTTGCCGTAGGTGTGGTCCGGGTGGTGGTGGGTGTTCACGAGGGCCCTGGGCGAGCCGGTGCTGACCCGGGCGACCTCTGCCAGCACGGCACGGTTGCGCCGCTCGGTGGACGTGGTGTCCACCATCACCGCGGCGCCGCTGCCGTCGACGACGACACCGCAGTTGTTGACCATCCAGCCTCCGTCGGGCTGCACGTAGGCGTAGACGCCGTCGGCCAGCTCGTCCACGTAGGGGTTGCCGTCGTCCCAGGTCACCGCTGCTCCGTTCTCCTCGGGCCGTCAACGTCAAGCAAGCACCACCGCGACCCCCGAGGACAACCCCCGCGACCATCGCGAGGGCCGATCGCTGGCATGCCGGATGACGCCGTTCCCGGTGAGCACGGCTGCTGGTTGACTGCGGCGGTGTCCCGTCCGTCGCCCGCCAGCGCCCCGGCCACGCCGTCCGCGCAGCGGGTCGGGTGGCCGCTCCTGGTGGTGCTCGCCTCGCTCGCGGCGGTGGCGCCGGTGGCGACCGACCTCTACCTGCCCGGCTTCCCGGCCATGGCCGAGGCGCTGGACGCCGACGCCAGCGGCGTGCAGCTGACCCTCACCTCGTTCCTGGTCGGGATGGCGGTCGGGCAGCTGGTCATGGGGCCGCTGTCGGACCGGTACGGGCGACGTCGACCGCTCGTCGCCAGCGCCGCCGTCTGCGCTGCCAGCGCGGTCGTCTGCGCGATGGCCTCGACGCTTCCCCTCCTCGTGGCCGCCCGGCTGCTCCAGGGCCTGGCCGGCGCGGGCGGCATGGTGATCGGCCGCGCGGTGATCTCCGACGTCGTCACCGGGCGGGCCGCCGCGAAGGCGTTCACGATGATGCTCACGGTCGGAGGCGTCGCGCCGGTCCTCGCGCCCCTGGTCGGGGGCCTGCTGGCCGGCCCGGTCGGGTGGCGCGGCATGCTGTGGACCGTCGCCGGCCTCTGCGCGGCCATGCTGGCCGGGGTCGTGCTGGTGGTGCGGGAGACCCGCCCGGTGGAGGTGCGTGCTCAGCACTCCACCTCGTGGCCGGCGGCGATGCGGACCGTGCTCGGGTCACGCTCCTACCGCGGCCCGGTGGCGGTGTTCGCGTTGTCGTTCGGGGTGATGATGGCCTACATCTCCGCCTCGCCGTTCGTCTACCAGAACGTCGTCGGGCTCTCGGAGGTGGGCTACGGGGTCGCGTTCGGCGTCAACGCCGTCGGCCTGATCGCCGCCGGCGCGGTGGCCGGCAGGCTGGTCGACCGGGTCTCGCCGCAGCGGCTGCTCCGCGCGACCGTGACCGCCCAGGTCGTCGCCACCGTGGCGTTCCTCGCGCTCGCGGTGACCGGAGCGCCCGCGTGGACCTATCCCGTGCCGATCTTCGTCGCGGTGGCCACGAACGGCGGGATCATGGGCAACGCCGCGGCGCTGGCGATGGCCGAGGTGCGGCCCGTGGCGGGCACCGGCAGCGCGGTGCTCGGGTTCGCCCAGTTCGCGGTCGGCGCGGTCGTGTCCCCCCTGGTGGGCCTCGGTGGGGAGGCGTCCGCGGTCGTGCCCGCCCTGGTGATGGCGACCGCGTCGCTGCTCGGCTTCACCGTGAGCCGGGTCGGCCTGCCTCGCTGAACCCCCGAGCCGGCCCATCTTCTCTCGGGTGGCCCGTCGAGGCGGCGGGTCGTGGGCCGGGTGGGTGGTCGAGTGGGCGGGTCTTGGGCCGGGTGGGTGGTCGAGTGGGCGCATCTTCCGCCGGGTGGGCCCGTCGCGTCATCTGGAGGCCGGGCCATCTTCCCGGGACGGCGGCACGGGCAACCACCCCTCCGCTCGTTCCTCGCTCCGGGGGGCCAGTCCCATCCACGCCCGCGCCGCCGCCCCGGTCCGGCGCCCCGGCCTCCGGGATCACGCCAGGGGGGACTTCCCGGCCCACCGAGTGGGGTTGCATGCCTCGCCGGTGCCCGTGGGGAGGCCACAGGCGTGACGTCGGCGGAGGTTGCGCCGGGTGGGGCCCCCAGGCTGGGGACGTTGCGCCGGGTCGGCGGGGGATGCGGGGGAGGTTGTGCCGGGTGGGCGGGGGATGCGGGGGAGGATGCGCCGGGTGGGCGGGGGGTCAGGACGTGACGGCGTCGTCCTCGACGGCCACGGCGACGTCGTGGAGGAGGCGGCGCAGCCACACGACCGCCGGGTCGGTCTCGCGGCGGGGGTGCCAGTGCGCGGCCTCGACGATCCGCACCGGCTCCAGCGGCGTCTGGGCAACCACCAGGTCCAAGACGTCCAGGCAGCGGCGGGCCAGGCGGGCCGGGACGAACGCGCACATGCCGGTCCCCCCGACGGCGAACGGCACGGTGAGCAGGCTGGTGACCTGGACCAGGACGGTGCGGTCGGCCAGCCCCTTCCGCTCCAGCTCGACCTCCAGCGGCCGCCGGCGCTCGCCCGCCGCCCCGAACTCGGCCACGGCGTGCGGGAGGGCACGAAGGTCGTCGAGGGTCAGGGTGCCGCCGTGCAGCCGGGGGTTGTCGCGCGCCACCACGCACACCAGGTGGTCGGTGAACACCGGCTGGGTGCGGCCGGGGAGGTCGAAGCCGAGCGGGCCGATGACCAGGTCGCGTCGCATCAGCTGGGTCTCCAGCCGCGCCGGCGCGTCGAGCGGGTCGAGCGCGACGGAACACCCCGGCGCCTGTTCGCCGAGGAGTCGCATGAGCGGCTCGGCCAGGACCGTCATGGCGTACTCCGACATGCTCACGGTGAACGCCCGCGCACTGCTCTGCGGGTCGAACTCCCGCTCGTTGCCGAGCAGCGCCTCGGCGGCCTCGACCGCCTCGGCCACCTGCGGGCGGAGCCCTTCGGCGAGCGGGGTGAGCTCGAACCCGCGGCCGACCCGGACCAGCAGCTCGTCGTCGAAGTGCCTGCGCAGCCGGGCCAGTGCGCCGCTCATCGCGGGCTGGCTCATCGTCATGCGCTCGCCGGCGTGGGTGAGGTTGCGCTCCTCCAGCAGCGCGTGCAGGGAGAGCAGCAGGTTCGCGTCCACGTCGCGAAGCCGCTCCCGCACGGTCAAGACCTCCCGGTTCGCAGCGCCGCCACGTCGCTCGGACTCTAGTGTGTGAAGGGCCACGAGGGGTGGTGATCGCGACCACCTGGATGCGGGTGGAGGCAAAGGAGCGGTTCGCGGATGGCGCTGGGAGGCACCGACCTCAACCTGCTGCTGTCGCTGAAGGTGCTGCTGGAGGAGGCCAACGTCACCCGGGCCGGCCAGCGGCTGGACCTCAGCCAGCCGGCCATGAGCGCCGCGCTCGCCCGGCTGCGGCGCCGCTTCGACGACGAGCTGTTGGTGCGGTCCGGCCGTGACCACGTGCTCACCCCGTTCGCCCGCGACCTGCTGCCGGAGGTGCAGCACGCCGTGCGGCTGACCGCCCGCGCGCTGCAGCTGGAGGACGAGTTCGACCCCGCCACGAGCGACCGGGTGTTCCGGCTGGCGATGAGCGACTACGCGATCGCCGTCGTACACGAGCCCCTGATCCGTCTGCTTGGCGCCACCGCACCGGGAGTCGGGCTGGCCATCGCCCATCTGGGTCCCGACGCGCGCACGTCGGACCGGGTGCTGCTCGACCACGACGCCCTGATCGCGCCGCTGGGGTTCGGGTTCCCCGGAGAGTCCCGGCCACTCTGGCGCGACCGGATGGTGGTCATCGCGGACCGCGCGCACCCCCGGCTGCGGAACGGCGCCTTCACGCTGGAGGACCTCGCCGAGCTGCCCCATGCGGTCGCCGGCTTCGGGCCAGGCGTGCTGACCCCCGTGGACCGGGTCTTCGGCGAGCTGGGCATCGACCGCCGGATCGCCTTGCAGGTGGCCGGGTTCCTGCCGCTGCCGTTCGTGGTCGAAGGAACCGGGATGGTCGCGGTCGTGCCGGAGAAGCTGGCCCGCATCCACCTGCGCCCGGGCGGCCCGGTCGCCATGGTCGAGCCGCCGTTCGCCGACGTGGTGCTGGCCGAGGGCTACTGGTTCGCCGCGGACCGGCTCTCCGACCCCGCCCACCGGTGGCTGTTCGCGCGGATGGACCAGCTGGCCGCGGAGCTGGCGAAGGACTGAGCGCGAACCTCAGGGCTCCCAGTGGTTGCGGTTGGCGGCGCCGCCGGGGCCGGCCAGGTAGCCGACGAACCGGCCGCCCTCGTCGCGGACCGCGCGGATCTCCTCCAGACGGCGCCACGCGTCGTCGGACAGCACGCGGAGCTGGCGACGGGAGAGGTCGCTGTCGCCCAGGTACTGCCCGACCGTGACCGGCTCGAGGTCGGCCATGGCGGACGCCAGCCAGGCCTGGTGCGCGTCGTCCTCCGCCGGGTCCTCCCACAGCACGTAGCTGGCCAGGTAGATCTCCGACTGCAGCGAGAAGGCCATGTCGGGCAGCTCCCGCAGCGGCGCCATGCTGAACCAGATCGTGAAGCTCTTGGCGTTCGGCAAGGTGGTGTACGCGCGCCGCATCGCGGGCACCACCTGGCCGGCCGAGCCGGACAGCCAGGCGTTGTCGACGGCCCAGCGGTGCCCCTCGGGGTTGTCGTGCAGCTGGCGCTTGCGTTGCTCGTCGAGCGTGGTCGGCACCGCGTCGTGCACCAGCAGCGCCCGGTCGAGGGCGGGGCAGGAGCGGAACGGCGCCAGCGCCCGGTCGGCCTGCGCCGGGTCGGCGACGAAGGCGAGGCCGGTGACGACCAGCACCGGCCCGGGCGCGAGGGTGGGGTCGGTCTTGGTCAGGGCGACGATCTCGACCGTGTCGGCCACGGCCGAGTGGGTCTCGTGCAGCCAGGTCATCACCTCGTCGAAGTCGTCGAGGGAGTACGCGTGGACGGTCTGGGCCAGATGCCCGGGCGCCGGCATGGTGCGCAGGTGGAACCGGGTGACCACGCCGAAGAAGCCGGGCCCGGCGCCCCGGGCGGCCCAGAACAGGTCGCTGTTGGTGCGCGCGTCCGCCCGGACCAGCTCGCCGTCGGCCGTCACGACGTCGACCGCCTCGACGTGCTCGGCGGCCCAGCCCCAGCCGCGGGCGTTCCAGCCCTGCCCGCCTTGCAACAGGAAGCCGCCGATGCCCACCGTGGGGCAGTGGCCGCCGACGAAGAACCGGCCCCGGGACTCCAGGTACGGCGCCAGCTCGGCACCGCCCCGGACGGCGGGGGACGCCGTCGCGATGCCGGTCGCCTCGTCGTACCCGATCTCGCGCAGCCCGCCCAGGTCGAGCACCAGGGTGTCCTCGCGCAGCGACCAGTGGGCCCAGCTGTGCCCTCCGGAGCGCACGGCCACCTGCCAGCCGCGCTGCCCGGCCAGCCGGACGCCGCGGACGACGTCCTGCTCGCTGGCCACGCGCAGGACCGCGGCCGGGACCCGGCCGGGCAGGCGGCGGTTGAAGATCCGGTCGACGCTGGCGACCTCGAAGCCGGGCTCCCCACGCAGCAGCAGCTCGCCGTCGAGGTCCGGGAGCCCGGAGGTCATGCCGGCTCGGTCAACGCGTGCAGCGTCTGGCCCATGATCCGGCCGGGGTCCGCGCCAGGAGTGTCGGGGTGGATCTCCCACTCGGCCAGCTGCAGGCTGTTGTCGAGCACCATCTTCACCCGCGGGAACCGGCGGGCCATGAACGCCTGCAGCGCCTCGTCGACCGGGTCCCCTCCGGTGAGCAGCTCGGCGAGCACGACCGCGTCCTCGGCGCACATCGCGGCGCCCTGGGCGATCAGCGGCGGGCAGGCGTGCGCGGCGTCCCCGATGATGATGGTCCGGCCGCGGTACCACGGCGACTCCACGCAGACCGACTCGATGTACTGGTAGTTGACCACCGCGTCGTCGGCGAGGCCGTCGCGCACCTGGCCCCAGACCCCGCCGTACCCCTGTCCGTGCTCCTTGAGGACCTTCCCGTTGGGGTGCTCGCCGACGTAGGACCGGTCGAGGTTCTCCTCGAGGAGGAACGCGTAGCACAGGTCGTCGGAGATCGGCGTGTAGCCGGCCTTGTACTTCGGCCCCCCGTAGTACAGCCCGGAGCTGTCCAGCGCCTCCGGCCGGTCGGCGACCACGCGCCAGATGCCCATGCCGACCGTCCGCGGCTCGTCGTGGATGCCGATCATCCCGCGGACCTTCGAGCGGATGCCGTCGGCTCCGACCAGCAGGTCGACGGTCTCGGTCGAGCCGTCGGAGAGGGTGACGGTGACCGAGTCGCCGTGGTCGGCGATGTCGCTCACGGTGGTGCCGAGGCGTACGTCGACGCCGGCCTCCGCGATGTGCCGGGCCAGCACGTCGGCGACGTGGGACCGCAGGGCGCCCATCGTGGGTGGGACCTCCGAGCCCCCCATCGGCGGGGTCGGGATCGCCATGATCTCGGTGCCGTCGGCGGCGAACATCCGCAGCTTGTCGAACCCGTACCCGTGCTCGGCGATCTCGTCGTAGACGCCGACCTGGTGGAAGGCCTTGAGCGCGTTGCCCTGCAAGGTGATGCCGTGGCCGATGCCGCCGAGCTCGGAGCGCAGCTCGACGAGCACCACCTCGACGCCGCGCTGGGCCAGCGCGAGGGACAGGACGCCGCCGCTGATGCCGCCGCCGACGATCAGGACGCGGCGGACCTGGGACTCAGGCATGGTGGGCTCCTCGTGGGTGAGCAGGGGTCAGGCGGGGGCGGGGACGGGGAACATGGAGGGCCGGGCGCCGGTGATCCAGCCGACGACGTGGTCGGTCTCGGTGTCGGCGACCGCCACGTCGGCGACCTTGCGGCCCCGGTTGAGGACGACCACGCGGTCGGCCACGGCCTCGCAGAGCGGCAGGTTGTGGGTCACCAGCACGATGGCGATGCCGTGGTCGGCCATGCGCCGGATCAGCGCCTCGACCTGCCTGGTCTGCTCGTAGCCGAGCGCCGCGGTCGGCTCGTCCAGGAGCAGCACGCCCTGGGACTCCCCGCCCACCCGGATCGCGCTGCGGGCCAGGGCCACGACCTGGCGCTGGCCGCCGGAGAGCATCTCGACCGGGCGGGTCATCGGCGCGGTGCGTACGCCGAGCCGGTCGAGCTCCTGCTCGGAGGCGCGCCGCATCGCCTTGTGGTCCACGAAGCCGAGCCAGCCGAGGAACCCCGGCCGCAGGCGTTCGCGTCCGAGGTTGAGGTTGGTCGAGATGTCCTGGGCCTCGACCAGCGCGAGGTCCTGGTAGACCATCTGGATGCCCGCCGCGGCGGAGTCGCTTGGCGCGTGGAACGCCTTCTCCTCGCCGCGGACGCGGATCGTGCCGGTGGAGGGCCGGTGCGCGCCCGACATGACCTTGAGCAGAGTGGACTTGCCCGCCCCGTTGTCGCCGAGCAGGCCGACGACCTCACCGGGCATGACCCTGAAGTCGATCCCGTCCAGGGCGCGGACGAAGCCGTAGTGCAGCTCGATGCCGCTGAGCTCGAGGGCCGGGGTGGTGGCGGCGGAGTCTGTCGAGGCCATCACGGCTCAGACCTTCCTCTGGTGGACGGACAGGTTCGCGGTCGCCATGAGGCGCTCGGAGACGCTGGTCTGGATGACCCGCTCCAGGGCCAGCGAGCCCAGCAGCAGCGCGCCGGTGCACACGGTGGCCCAGTACGGCTGGATCCCGCGGATGGTCAGGCCGTTGGCGATCGTGGCGAGGATCAGCGCGCCGACCAGCACGCGGGGCAGGCTGCCCCGGCCGCCGGTCAGCGCGACGCCGGCGAGGGCCACCGCGGTCAGCGCGTTGAAGATGATGGCCGGGCTGGCCTCGGGGCTGGCCTCGGTCACCACTGCCGTGCTCACCAGCCCACCGAGCGCCGCGAGCAGGCCGGAGATCACGAAGCCGAGCACCTGGTAGCGAGGGCTGTGGATCCCGGACCGCCGCACCGCCTCGGCGTTGCCGCCGACCGCCATCAGCCGGATCCCGTCCCGGGTGCGGGTCAGGAAGACCGTGCCGACGAGGAACACGACCGCGACGATGTACACCGGGGCGGGGACGCCGAAGTAGCGGTCGGTCCCCATGAACGTGAGCTGGGTGAGGCCGGGGAAGGTGTACCCGCCGGCCACGACCGCGGCCAGGCCGGACAGCACCGACAGGGTGCCGATGGTGACGATGATCGGGTTGAAGCCGCGCAGCGCGATCAGGCCGTTGACGATGCCGACCACGACACCGCAGGCCAGGCCCGCGGCGAGCCCGAGCCAGGTCGGCTGGCCGTGGGTGAGCAGCCAGCCGCAGACGCAGGCGGCGATCGCCGCGGTGCCGGGCAGGGACAGGTCGAGGACGCCGGTCATGATGCCGATGCCGACGCCGGCGGCGAACAGCGCCGTGATCGCGGCGGCGTTGCCGATCAGCAGCGCGTTGTCGACGGTGAAGAAGTACGGCGCGCACCAGAACGCGAACACCACGATCAGCAGCGCCCACAGGATGAAGATGCCGCGGTCGCGGAGGAACACCAGCACCGACACGGCGCGCGGGACGTCGTGACCGGTCGGGACCGGCGACCCGCCACGGCTGGTCGCCTCGGGGACCTTCGGTGCCGTCCCGGGGCTCGTCGGCGTCGTCATGGTCATCAGCCCTCCGCCTTGACGACCTCTTGCGGCACGGTGAGCTGCACGCCCTCGGCGGTCGGGTCGTCGATCATCGCGACCAGGGCGTCGAAGGACTGGGTCATGTCCTTGTCGAACTGCAGCACGACGGACGCGTAGATCTTGCCGTCCTTCACCGCGGCGAGGACCTCGTCGTTGCCGCCGGCCTCGGTGAGGCAGGTCAGCTTCTTGCCGGCCGCCGCGAACGCCCCGAGCGCGCCGAGCGCGCCCTCGTCGTTGTTGCCGAGCACGGCCTGCACGTCGGGGTTGCCCTGCAGGGCGTTGCCGACGTCGGTCTGTGCCTTCTGCCGGTCGGTGACCACGACGGTGGACACGATCTTCGCCTCCGGCGCGGTGGCGGCGAGGGCCTCCTTGGCCGACGTCTCGAGCTGCTCCTTGCCGGCGGTGCCCGGGCTGTTCTCCTGGAAGATCACCTCCGCCTTGCCGTCCAGCCGCTCGTTGATGCAGTTGCCGAGCTCCTCGCCGATCGCCTTGCCCTGCGCCTCGTAGTCGATGGTCGAGAACGACACCAGCGGGGCGAGGCCGTCCAGGCCGTAGTCCTGCGGCGTCCCGTTGAGGATCATCGGCACCTCCTCCTCCTGGGCCTTCTTCACCAGCGCCGACAGCGAGGACGGCTGGACGGCGATCACCCAGGCGCCGGCCGCGCGGCCGGACTCGATGACGCTCTGCAGGTCGGTCACCTGCTTCTGCGGGTCGAGGTCGGGGTCCTGCACGATCACCTCGTAGCCCTTGCTCTCGCCGTACTTCTGGACTCCCTCGGAGAGCCCCTTCATGGCGGGGATCTTGAGCGCGAGGGGCGAGAAGACGATGGTCTTGGATGCGGAGTCGCCGCCCGAGTCGGACCCCGATGCGCCGGCGGGCTGGGTGTCACCGGAGCCGCACGCTGCGAGCAGCGTCAGGCCTCCGACGGCGAGGGCGGCCAGGGCAGTCCTGGTGGTCGACCTGGCGCGCCTAGCAGAGTGGGACGTCACGTTTCTCTCCTGCGGGTCGCGGCGGCCGGGCCGCCTGTGGGTTCGGTCACAGGAAACACGGCGGGCGGTGCCGCCGGAACCCCGATCGCGGTGATGCCTGGCATCGGCGGGCGCACTTTCCCCGCCCGCGCGCACCCGCCTAGCGTGTCTGGCACGAACACCACATCCTGGTCTCACCGCCGAACCCGTACCAGACATCGAACCCGAACAGGAGCTCCCATGGCCTACGTCGTCTCCGCGGTCTGGACCGCCCAGCCCGGTCAGGAGGACGTCGTCCGCGACGCCATCGAGAAGCTGACCCCGCCGTCCCGGCAGGAGCCGGGCAACCGGTTCTACCAGGCCTACCAGGACCCCGCCGAGCCCTCGGTGTTCCGGCTCTTCGAGATCTACGACGACGAGGAGGCCTACGCCGCCCACGGCGCGTCGGACCACTTCGCCGAGCACGCGCTGGGCCGGGCCATCCCGGTGCTCGCCGAGCGTGAGCGGGCCTTCTACGAGACGATCGGCTGAGGCAGGTCATGCGCCTCGCCGCCTTCCGCACGGCTGGGGAGCCCGAAGGGGTCCGCCGCGTCGGCCTGGTGGTCGGAGACGGCCCGGACTGGTGGCTGCACGCGTTCCCCGAGGGCACCGACCTGGTCGGCCTGCTGGCGGCGGATCCCGGCGACCGCGAGGCGGCCGCCGACGCCGCCGCCCAGACCGACGGCCTGCGCCCCGCCCAGGTCGTGCTGCTGCCGCCGGTCTACCCCGTCGCGATGCGGGACTTCCTGACCTTCGAGGCCCACGTCGAGGGCGTCGGCAAGGGCATGCAGGGCCAGGCGTCCGTGCCGCCGGAGTGGTACGCCGCCCCCTCGTTCCTGTTCATGGCGCCGCACGCGGTCACCGGCCCGTACGACGACGTGGCCATGCCACCGGACACCGAGCGGCTCGACTACGAGCTGGAGATCGCGGCCGTCGTCTGCCGCGACGTGCGCAACGTGAGCCCGCAGGAGGCCCGCCGGGCCATCGGCGGCTACTGCGTCATGAACGACTGGTCCGCCCGCGACGTGCAGGGACGGGAGATGAAGCTCGGCCTCGGCCCGTCGAAGGGCAAGGACTTCGCGACCACGATCGGCCCCTGGGTGGTCACCGCCGACGAGCTCGAGCACTGCCGCGACCGGGACGGCTTCCTGGACCTGGAGATGTCGGTGCGGGTCAACGGCGTCCGGACCGGTGGCGACCGGTCGGGCCACATGGGCTGGTCCTTCGAGCAGATGGTCTCCTACGCGTCGCGGGCCTCGTGGGTGAAGGCCGGCGAGGTGCTGGCCTCCGGCACCTGCGGCTCCGGCGCCCTGGCGGAGCTCTGGGGCCGCAGCGGCTCCCTTACCCCGCCGCCGATCCAGGTCGGGGACGTCGTGGAGATGTCGGTCGAGCGGGTCGGCACCGTGCGCAACCGGGTGGTCCGGGGCACTGAGCAGGTCCCGCCCGTCGTGCCCGCCCGTCGTCGCGTCCGCGAGGAGGTGTGAGCGTGGCTTCGGCACCGGGGCCGGCCCTGGACCACGTCGGCCTCACCGTCGGCGACCTGGCCGCCATGCGCTCCTGGTACGTCGAGGCGCTGGGCCTCGAGGTCGAGTTCGAGTTCGCCCTTCCCCAGCACGACTTCCGCGGGTCGATGCTGCGCGGTCCGGCGTACCGCGTCGAGCTGCTCGAACGGGCCGGCAGCGACGCCGGCCTGCAGGCGTCCGGCCCCGTCGAGGCCGCGCTGACCCGCGGGTTCGGGCACGTGGCCTTCGACGTGCCCGACGTGGACGCGGCCTACGACCGCCTGGTCGGGCTCGGCGCCACCGACCGGATGTCGCCGCGGCCGTCGCCGGAGCCGGGCGTCCGGATGGCGTACGTCGCCGACCCGGAGGGCAACCTGGTGGAGCTGCTGGACCGCAGCGCCGCACAGTCCCGGCCGCACCCCCCACACGTCAGCCGTTCGGAAGGAAGGGCAGAGCAGTGACGAACAGCCACCTCAACGAGTTCGGGATCACCCACCTGCGGCACGTGGACCTGGCCGTCCCCGACTACGACACCCAGCGCCGGTTCTACAAGGAGACCTGGGGCCTGTCGGAGGTCGGCACGGACGGCGACCTGTCCTACCTGGCCGCCGAGGGGTCGCCGGAGCAGTACATCGTCCGGCTCCGCCGGGCCACCGAGAAGCGCCTGGACCTGGTGTCCTTCGGCGCCGAGAGCGAGCCGGCCGTCGACGCGCTCGCTGCGAAGCTGGGCTCCGAGGGCGTGCAGCTGGTCAGCCAGCCGGTCGAGCTGCAGACGGCAGGAGGCGGCTACGGATTCAGGTTCTTCGACATCGACGGCCGCACGGTCGAGGTGTCCGCGAGCGTGGAGACCCGGCAGCACCGGCCGATCGAGGAGGGAGAGGCCATCCCCGTGCGGCTGTCGCACGCGGTGATGAACTCCCAGGACCCCAACGCCACCCGCGACTGGTACGTGGAGCACCTCGGCTTCAAGCTCAGCGACAGCCTGTGGAGCCAGCACATGGGCGAGATGATGCACTTCATGCGCTGCAACGACTGGCACCACAGCCTGGCGGTCGCCCGCGGCCCGCACACGTCGGTGCACCACGTGTCGTTCGAGATGCGCGGCCTCGACGAGTACATGCGAGGCACCGGGCGGGTCATGCGCGCGGGCATCAAGAAGGTCTGGGGGCCCGGCCGGCACCTGGCCGGCAACAACACGTTCTCCTACTTCATCGACCCCAGCGGCAACACGATGGAGTACACCACCGAGCTCGAGCGGCTCGAGACCGACGAGTGGCACCCGAGCCTGTACGACATCGGCGACCCGAACGTCCAGGACCAGTGGGGCACCGCCGACCCGATGAGCGAGCTCATCGCCCGGGAGAGCTTCAACAGCCCGGACAAGGGCGTGTTCGTCGCCCCTCCGGTCTGAGCCGCCGGTCCGGACGCGTCATGGTCAACCTGACCGGAAAGCTCGCGGGCAAGGTCGTCGTCGTCACCGGCGGTGCCCGTGGGCAGGGTGCCGCGGAGGTGACCGCGCTGGCCACCGAGGGCGCGAAGGTGGTCGCGGTCGACGTGCTCGACGAGGCCGGCAAGGAGCTCGGCATCGCCGCGGAGTACGCCGGCCACGACGTCACCTACCGCCACCTCGACGTGCGCGAGGCCGACGCCTGGGCCGAGCTCGCCGAGTGGCTGGGTGCCGAGCACGGCCGCGTCGACGCGCTGGTCAACAACGCCGGCGTGGCCGGCCGGGACCGGCTGCCGCACGTCGACCTGGACACCTGGCGGCGCACGTTCGACGTCAACGTCACCGGCCCGCTGCTCGGCATCCAGGCGCTGGTGCCGCTCATGCCTCGCGGGTCCTCGATCGTCAACGTGTGCTCGGTGGCGGCGCTGTCGGGTCACGTCGCGGCGGCGTACACGGCGAGCAAGTGGGCGCTGCGTGGGCTGACCCGCACCGCCTCCCTCGAGCTCGGGCCCCGCGGCATCCGGGTCAACGCGGTGATGCCGGGGATCGTCGAGACGCCGCTGATGGAGGACGCCAGCCCCGCCTTCCGGGCGGCCGCGGTGGCCGAGGTCCCGCTGGGGCGCACGGGCACGGTGGACGACGTGGCGCCGCTGATGGTGTACCTGGTCTCCGACGACTCGGCGTACGTGAGCGGCGCCGAGCTGGTCGTGGACGGCGGCCTGACCGCGCACGTGTCGCACAAGGGCATCGCCGACGCGATCGGGCCGGCCCGGCTGCCCCCGGAGCCGCCGGGCCACGGCGCCGTCGAGGCCAACGCGGCCGGGTTCTCCCTCGACCCGGAGCACCTGCCGATCGAGGGGGAGGGATGAGGCTCGCCACCGCGGACCGCGACGGTCGCCGGTTCGGCGCCGTGGTGCGGGAGGACGGGCTGTTCCCGCTCCCGGACGGGCTCGGCGTCGACGACCTGGTCCGGGCCGGTCTCGCCGAGGCGCTCGCGGCCGGTGCCCGGGCGCTGGACGGCGACGCGGTGCCGCTCGCGGAGTGCAGGCTGCTCGCGCCGCTCCGGCCGGCCAGCGTCCGCGACTTCGTCACCTTCGAGTCCCACGTGGTGGGCGTGCGGCGCAGCGTCGACAACGCCGTCGGGGTGCCCGACGCCTGGTACGACGCGCCCACGTTCTACTTCACCAACCCGCACGCGATCGTCGGCCCGGACGCCGAGGTACGCCGCCCGTGGGGCTGCCGTGCGCTGGACTTCGAGCTCGAGGTGGCCGCGGTCGTCGGCGGGCCGAGCCCCTCGCACTCCTCGCTCACCGAGCAGGACGCGGCCCGGGCGATCTTCGGCTACACGATCCTCAACGACTGGTCCGCCCGCGACATCCAGGGCCGCGAGATGCAGACCGGCCTGGGCCCGGCCAAGGGGAAGGACTTCTGCACCTCGCTCGGGCCGTGGCTGGTCACCGCCGACGAGGTCGAGGACGCCGTGGACGGCGAGGGGTTCCTCGACCTGAGCTGCACGGTGTCGGTCAACGGCGCCGAGGTGGGCCGGGACAGCCTGGCCAACATGGGCTGGACGTTCGCGACCATGGTCGCCTACGCCTCCCGCGACTCCCTCGTGCTCCCCGGTGACGTGCTGGCCTCCGGCACCACCGGAGGCGGCGGCTGCCTCGCCGAGCTGTGGGGACGCGCCGGCCGCCAGGACCCCGCCCCGCTCGAGCCGGGGGACACCGTGGTCATCGCGGTGGACCGGCTCGGCAGCCTCGCCAACCGCGTGGTGGACGGCTCGCCCGTCCCGCCGCTGACCCCGTTCCGACCCGCGCCCGCCAGGGCGGCAGCAGAAAGCAGATAGCGATGTTCGAGTACTTTCCCGGCAACTACATCTGGAACCTGGGCGTCGTGGCCACGCTCAACTCCGGCGGCACCATCGACGAGGTGGACCGCGCGTGCCGGCCGATCCGCGACCTGTCCCAGCAGGGGTCCGACGTCGGCACGCAGGAGTTCATGGCGTCGTGGCGGCGGGTCGCCGACCAGGTGGAGGACCAGGCCCGGGAGGCCGAGAAGGCGGGCCACCTGCGCACGGCGGGGCAGAAGTACCTGCGCGCGTCGGCGTACCTGTGCCAGGCGGAGCGGATGCTCAGCAACTCCTCGCCCGACCGCGTCCCGACCTACAAGCACTGCCTGGAGCTCCTGGAGCGGTCCTTCGAGCTGGTCGACCCGCTGACCCGGCGGGTCGGCATCCCGTTCGAGGGCACCACCCTGCCGGCGTACCTCACCAACGCCTCGAAGGACGGCGAGCCCGCGCCGGTGATGATCATGTGGAACGGCCTGGACTCCACCAAGGAGCACATGTACACCTCGGGCTGGCCGCTGGAGATGGCCGCCAGGGGCGTCTCGGTGCTGCAGGTGGACTGCCCGGGGTCGGGCGAGGCGCTGCGGCTGCAGGGGCTCACCTCGCGCGTGGAGACCGAGGTGTGGGCGAAGGCCATCGTCGACTACCTGGAGACCCGGTCCGACGTGCGGCCCGACCGGATCGGCCTGGTCGGCTGGTCGCTGGGCGGGTACTACGTGCCCCGGGCGGCGGCGTTCGAGAAGCGGCTCGCGCTGGCGGTCGCCTGGGGCGCCAACCACAACTGGGGCGAGGTGCAGCGCAAGCGCCTGGAGCGCGAGGGCGAGAACCCGGTCCCGCACTACTGGGAGCACGTGCTGTGGGTGTGGGGCGAGACCGACCTGGACACGTTCATCGAGAAGGCCGAGCGGGTCAACCTCAATGGTGTCATCGACAAGATCACCTGTCCGCTGCTCATCACGCACGGCACCAACGACCGGCAGATCAGCGTCGAGTACGCCCACCAGTCGTTCGAGCAGGCGGTCGGCGCACCGAAGAAGGACCTGCGGCTGTTCACCCCCGAGGAGGGGGCCACCGAGCACTGCGGGCTGGACCACCTGCCCCACGTCGCGGCGTACACCGCCGACTGGGTCGAGGACACCCTGGCCGAGCTCGACGCCGCGTGGTGACCGGCGGTCCGCGGCCGGCGCCGCCGCGCGGCTCGGCGGCCCGGCGGTTCGAGGGCCGCGTCGCGCTGGTCACGGGCACCGGCGGAGGCCAGGGCCGGGAGGCGGCCCGGCAGCTCGCGGCCGAAGGCGCCGCGGTGGTCGGCTGCGACGTCGACGCCGCCGCGGACCAGGAGACCGCCGCCCTCGTCGAACGGTCGGGCGGCACCATGCGGCGCAGCACCGTGGACCTGACCGACGAAATGGCGGCCGCGGCCTGGGTGGCCGACGCCGTCGCGGCGTACGGCGGGGTGGACGTGCTGTACGCCAACGCGGGCGCGACCCGGTTCTCGCCGCTGGAGGACCTCACCGCCGAGGAGTGGCACTGGGTGCTTCGTCACGAGCTGGACGTGGTGCTGTTCCCTGTCAAGCACGCGTGGGCGCACCTCAAGCGGTCGGCGGCCCCGGCCGTGGTCCTGGTGGGCTCCACGGCGGGGATCACCGGGTCGACGACCAACCACCGGGTCGCGCACACCGTGACCAAGGGCGGCGTCGTCGCGCTCACCAGGCAGCTGGCCGCCGAGGGCGCGCCGCACGGCATCCGGGTGAACTGCGTCAGCCCGGGGATGGTCGACACGCCCGCCACCCGCGGCGACCTGCTGGCACCGGACCACCCGATGCGCGCCATCGCCCGGGCCATCCCCCTGGGCCGCGTCGGCGAGGCGGCGGAGGTGGTCCGGTGCGCGCTGTTCCTGGCCTCCGGCGACGCCTCCTACGTCACCGGCGCCAACCTGGTCGTGGACGGCGGCTGGTCCGCGGTCCTGCCCGGGGTACCCGTGGTGGAGGAGCCAGCGAGAGGAGCGGTGTGATGAGGACCAGGTACGGCACCATGCGGACCGAGCGGCCCGAGCGGTACGCAAAGCAGCTCGCCGGGCACTGGGCCCGCAAGGGCAGCTCCGGGGAGGAGGACGGCGCCACGGTCATCAGGTTCGAGACCGGCCAGGTCGTCGTGCTGCGCAGCGAGCCGGGAACGCTGCGGATCGAGTCCTCGGTGCCCGACGACGCCGACCCGGACCGGTTCGCGCAGGTGGTCAAGGACCACCTGGAGCGGTTCGGCAAGCGCGACGAGCTGGACGTGGTCTGGGAGGGCGGGTCGTCGTAGCCCCTTCCGTCGTGCTCCTGGGCGCCGGGCTGCCGGCGGGCCCGGCGTACGACGTCGCCCTCGGGCCGGTCCTGCTGCGGCACGGCCTCGGGGCCGCCCAGGAGGTGCTGCGGGTCCACCGGCCGGCCCCGACCGCGGCGTTCAGCCGCCGGGACACGCTGCGGCCCGGCTTCCAAGCCGCCGCCGAGGCGGTGCGGCGGCTGGGCTTCGCGCCGGTCCTCCGGCCGCAGGGGGGCCGGCTGGCGGTGTACCACAGTGGCAGCGTGGTGGTCGACCACGTGGTCAGGACGACGCGGGGACGCACCGCCCTGACCGAGCGGTTCCGCCACTACGCCGACCTGCTCGCCGCCTCCCTGGCGCGGCCCGGGCTGGACCTGCGGGTCGGCGAGGTGCCGGGGGAGTACTGTCCCGGCGAGTTCAGCCTGAACGTCGGCGGCACCCAGAAGGTGGCCGGCTCCGCGCAGCGGGTGACCAGGGACGGCTGGGTGTTCAGCACGGTCGTCCAGGTCACCGGGGCCGGGGTCCTGAGGGAGGCGCTGGCGGCGGCGTACGACGCGCTGGGCTACCAGCTCGACCCGTCGACCGTCGGCGTCCTGGCGGACGCCGGAGTGCCGCTCGGCGCGCCGGAGGTCGCCGCGGCCGTGCGGTCGGCGTACGGGTCGTCGCTGCCGGTCGTCGCGCTCCCCTCCGGCCTGCTGCCGCAGGTCGCCGCCGAGGCGGCGTCGCGGACGGTCGGGTGAGGCCCGCCCCCGGTGGCTCGGCGGGTCAGCTGGCCGCGCTCTCCATCGCGACCAGCTCGGCGCCGGTCGGCGCCCGGTGCGCGCAGACCAGCCGCTTGACGGCGAACACGCACACCCCGCAGTCGCGCCCGGCACCGGTCGACCGGCACACCGAGGCCACCGTCCGCGCGCCCGCGTCGACCGCGGCGGCGACCTGGCGGTCGTCGACGACTCCGCAGTGGCAGACGATCACGGCGTCCCCTGGGTGTCCCGGCTCGGTAAGTTTAGGCTGCCCTAACTATGACACACGGGTGCATCGGCTGTCACCGGTCGGGGTCCCCCGGGTCCTGCTGGTCGGCGAGTTTGTGGCCGATGACCGCACGGATGGCTGCTTGTGGCCCCAGGCGACAGCGACCCGCCGTACGACGCTGCAGGCATCGGCCACAAACCGGCCTGCCGCCGCCGAGGGCGGGCCGGGATCACCCCAGGCGGCCGGGCTTGTCCAGGACGAGCTGGACCACGTCGAGGTAGCCGGACCGGAAGCCGGCCTCGGAGTAGGCCAGGTACAGCGACCACGTGCGCCGGAACACCTCGTCGAAGCCGAGCCGCGTCACCTGGTCCGCCGCGTCGAGGAAGGCGGCGCGCCAGCGTCGCAGGGTCTCGGCGTAGTGCGGGCCGAAGCGCAGCTGGTCGACCATGCCCAGCGAGGTGGCCGCCACCTGCTCGTGCAGCGCCTCGACCGAGGGCAGCTGGCCGCCGGGGAAGACGTACTTCACGATCCAGGTGTAGGTGTCGCGGGCCGCCAGCATCCGGTCGTGCGGCATGGTGATCGCCTGCAGGGCGACCCGTCCGCCGGGCGTGACCAGGCGGTCGAGGGCGGCGAAGTACGCCGGCCAGTGGTCGTGGCCGACCGCCTCGACCATCTCGACGCTGACCACCGCGTCGTAGCGGCCGGTGACCTCTCGGTAGTCCTGCAGCCGTACGTCGACGCGGTCGGCCAGCCCCGCAGCGCGGACCCGGTCCCGGGCCAGCCTCGCCTGCTCCGCGGAGATCGTCAGCGTGGTCACGCGGGCCCCCCGCGCCGCTGCCCGGATCGCGAGCTCCCCCCAGCCGGTCCCGATCTCCAGCAGCCGGGTCCCCGGACCGACCCGGGCGGCGTCGAGGAGCCGGTCGACCTTGCGGTGCTGCGCGGTCGTCAGCGACTCGGCGGCCGCGGCCCCGGGGTCGGCGCCGAACAGGGCCGAGGAGTAGGTCATCGACGGGTCGAGGAAGAGCGCGAACAGGTCGTTGGACAGGTCGTAGTGCCGGTGCACGTTCTCGCGAGCGCCGTCGAGGGTGTTGTCCTGCGCCGCGGGCCGGCGCGGCACCGCGAGCGGCCGGAGCCGCTGCAGCGCCGCAGGCACCAGGGTGTCCACGCGCTCGGCGAGCACGGTGAGCAGGCCGGGCAGGTCGTCGGCCTCCCAGTCGCCGGCCTGGTAGGCCTCCCCGAAGCCGACCAGGCCGCCCGCGCCGAGCCGCCGGAAGAAGTCACCGGGCCTCACCAGGCGCAAGCACGGATCGTCGGGGTGGCCGCGCCCCCAGGCGCGCCCGTCGGGCATCCGCACCCGCAGCGGCAGGTCACCCACGGCGTGCCGGGTCAGCCGCTGCGCCACCCAAGCACGCAGCGGCCGACCCGGCACCGACGCCACATCGAGCCACCGGCCCGCGGCGCCGTCCCCCGAACCCGCACCCACGACCGGCGCCATCGACAGCGGGCGGTGGCCCGATGTGGCG
>JBIOUF010000015.1:0-2629 GCA_044866695.1 Nocardioidaceae bacterium
GTTCGAGGGCGCCCTCGACGACCTGAAGCGCGAGCTCGGGGTGACCAACGACATCGAGCTCACCGCGAGCGACCTGCAGGGGCTGGTCGCCACCTACGAGTCGCTGTACAAGGAGCACGCCGGCCGCGAGTTCCCGCAGGACCCGCGTGAGCAGCTCGACCTCGCGGTCCGCGCGGTCTTCGGGTCGTGGAACACCGACCGGGCGATCCTCTACCGCCGGCAGGAGCGCATCCCTTCCGACCTCGGCACCGCGGTGAACGTGCAGACCATGGTCTTCGGCAACCTCGGCGAGGGCAGCGGCACCGGCGTGGCGTTCACCCGCGACCCCGCCACGGGCGCCCAGGGTGAGTACGGCGACTACCTGGAGAACGCGCAGGGCGAGGACGTCGTGGCCGGCATCCGCAACACCGTGCCGCTCTCCCGCCTCGAGGAGATCGACAAGCGCTCGCACGACGAGCTGATGCGGATCATGCGGACGCTCGAGGAGCACTACCGCGACCTGTGCGACATCGAGTTCACCGTCGAGCGGGGCAAGCTGTGGATGCTGCAGACCCGGGTCGGGAAGCGGACCCCCGCGGCGGCGTTCCGGATCGCCTGCCAGCTGGTCGACCAGGGCCTGATCACGATGGACGAGGCGATGGACCGGGTCACCGGCGACCAGCTCGCCCAGCTGATGTTCCCGCAGTTCGACTCCTCCGCGGAGCGGACCCTCCTCACCAAGGGCATGAACGCCTCGCCCGGCGCCGCGGTCGGCAAGGCGGTGTTCTCCTCCGACGAGGCGGTGCACCAGGCCGAGGCCGGTGAGGACGTCATCCTGGTCCGGCGCGAGACCAACCCGGACGACCTGCACGGCATGGTCGCCGCGCGAGGGATCCTGACCAGCCGGGGCGGGAAGACCTCGCACGCCGCCGTCGTCGCGCGCGGCATGGGCCGCACCTGCGTGTGTGGCGCGGAGGGGCTCGACGTCGACGTACGACACCACCGCTTCACCGCGTCCGACGGCACGGTCGTCAACGAGGGTGACGTGGTCTCGATCGACGGCACGACCGGTGAGGTGTTCCTCGGCGAGGTACCCGTCCGGGACTCCCTGGTGGTGCGCCACTTCGAGGGCGACACGTCGGAGGACGACGACCTGGTCGACGCGGTGGCCCGCATCATGGACCATGCCGACCAGGCCCGTCGCCTGCTGGTGCGGGCCAACGCCGACACCCCCGACGACGCGGCGCGCGCTCGCCGGTTCGGCGCCCAGGGCATCGGCCTGTGCCGCACCGAGCACATGTTTCTCGGTGACCGCCGGGAGCTGGTCGAGCACCTGATCCTGGCCGAGACCGACCAGGAGCGCGAGGACGCGCTGGCGGCGCTGCTGCCCTTGCAGCGCGAGGACTTCGAGAAGATCCTCGAGGCGATGGACGGGCTGCCGGTGACGATCCGGCTGATCGACCCGCCGCTGCACGAGTTCCTGCCCGGCTACACCGAGCTCTCCATGCAGGTGGCCGTCGCGGAGGCCATGCACAAGACCAAGAAGCGCGACGTCAAGCTGCTCGCCGCGGTCAAGCGGATGCACGAGGAGAACCCGATGCTGGGCCTGCGCGGCGTCCGGCTCGGCGTCGTGATCCCCGGCCTGTTCACCATGCAGGCCCGCGCGATCCTCGAGGCCGCCGCGGCCCGCGTCCGGGCCGGCGGGGACCCGCGGCCCGAGATCATGATCCCGCTGGTGGCGGCGGTGGAGGAGCTCGAGCTGGTCAAGTCCGACATCATCGCGGTGGCCAAGGAGGTCGAGGACGAGGCCGGCACCGGGCTGTCCTTCAAGATCGGCACCATGATCGAGCTGCCTCGGGCCGCGATGACCGCCGACCGGATCGCCCGGTCCGCGGAGTTCTTCTCGTTCGGCACCAACGACCTCACCCAGATGACCTGGGGCTTCTCCCGCGACGACGTGGAGGCGTCGTTCTTCTCCACCTACCTGGAGAAGGGCATCTTCCCGGTGTCGCCGTTCGAGACCCTGGACCGCGAGGGTGTCGGCGCGCTGGTCGCGAAGGCCGTGGAGGCGGGCCGGTCGGAGCGTCCGGACATCCACCTCGGCGTGTGCGGCGAGCACGGCGGCGACCCGAGCTCGGTGCACTTCTTCCACGACGTGGGCCTGGACTACGTGTCCTGCTCGCCGTTCCGCGTGCCGGTGGCGCGGCTGGAGGCGGGGCGGGCCGCTGCGGCGACCGAGGCGGTGTCCAGCTCAGCCTGACCCGGCCCCGGCCCCGGCGAGGGCCCCGGCGACGGCGGAGATCGGCGGAGCAAGGAAGTAGCCGCCGCCGGTCGGCACGACCACGTCCCGGTCCAGCAGGACGGCCACCGTGCTGCCGTCGGGTCGCGGCAGCTCCACGACGCGGCTGCGGTCGCCGGCCCGGTCGCGCTGTCCGACCAGCGGGTCCGGGCCGCCGACCTGCGGCTGCACGGGCGAGTTGGCCCACCGCCTGCTGACCAGCTCGAACTGGTCCTCGATGGAGGCCATGCAGGCCAGGAACAGCAGCCCGCGGTCCCCGTCGTCCGGCTCGCCAGGGGCCGGCCCGCCGTCGCCGGCGGGCAGCGGCGCGCCGTACGGGATGCCCCGGCGCACCATGAGCCGCAGCATGGT
>JBIOUF010000016.1:0-17264 GCA_044866695.1 Nocardioidaceae bacterium
TGGTGGCACCGACCATCCACCGGAAAGGACCACCGCAGTGCCTCTCTACATGGACGTCCACTCCCTCGGCGACGGCGTCACCATGGACGACGTCGCCAAGGCCCACCAGGCCGACCTGGCCACCCAGGGCCGGTACGGGGTCAGCTACGAGCGCTACTGGGTCGACGAGAGCCGAGGCCAGATCTTCTGCCTGGTCGCGGCTCCCGACGCCGACACCGCCCACACCGTCCACCGCGAGGCGCACGGCCTCGTCGCCGACGACATCTACCAGGTGCAAGAGGGGGCGTAGCGCCCAGCCGTCGCGGCGGGTGGAGTCGCGCGCGTTGGTCTCGAGAGGCGCCCGAGCTCGCCTCCTCGACCACCGAACAGCGGCTCGGCCCGCCGTGCGATGTGCCCCCGGGTGTGTGCCTGTCAGGCCCGCAGCGGCGCGGGCCGGTCGCCGGTCGCGCCGGCGCCGTACCTGACCGCCGCCGCCTCCGCCGCCGGGCAGCGGCCGTGCTGCCTCTGACAGGCGTCCAGGTCGCACAGCCGGCAGGTCCACGCGCCCCCGTCCTTCCCCTCGACTACCGCGGAGAGGAACGCGGAGAGGACCGGACCGGCCGCTTCGCGCTCGCTGTCGGACAGCCGGTCGACCAGCGTGACCAGCACACGTGCCCGGGCCTGGCGGACCCGACGCGCGGTCCGGCGCCCCTTCGCGGTCAGGGCCAGCGCGCGTGAGCGACGGTCCGGCCCGGGACTCCGGGTCACCAGCCCGGCCGTGACCAGCCGGTCCACCAGGCGGACCGCACCGGAGTGGGTCAGTCCGAGCACGTGGCCCAGCTCGTCGAGGGTCGGCCGGTCCAGGAACTGGTCGAGCGCGGAGAGGGCGGCCGCGCCGGACGACGACTGGCCCGCGGCGTCACTGGCCGCCGCGGAGACCGCGTCGGCGACCACCAGCGACAGCGCGCCGAGAAGGTTCGCGGTCCGGGCGGCCTCTGCGTCCGGTGACACCCGTGCAGTGTCTCAGGCGGACGCGTAGGTGATCGAAACCGGCATGTCCGGATAGTCGGACTGCGTCGACTCGCTGGTCGCCGAGCCCGACAGCCCGGTCAGCTCGCCGCCGGCGCCGACGACGCGCATCTCTCCACGCGCGGTCGTGCCGTCGTACGCGCCCTCCCCGAGCAGCACCAGGCCGCCCGTCCTCCCGTCCAGGCCGCCCCGAAGATGCAGGAGGGTCACGTAGGTGCTGGTGCCGTCCGGTGCGTAGTGCAGCAGCGAGTGCATGGTCCCGGGCCCCAGGGCGTCGGGCCCGGCGCCGAGGGTCACCTCGGCCCGCTTCACCGCGCCCCCGTCCGGGAGCTCCTCGACGGCCTCCTCGTCCCAGCTCTCGATGGGCAGCGTCGTGTCCAGAGTGTCCATCACCTCTTTTTATGTGTGACGCACTCATATGTCAAGAGCCGGCCGGACCGCCGCGGTGCGCAGCCACGCCGTCCGCGGCCGAGCCAGGCCGGGTGCGTAACTCCGTGCTCACCACCGATGTGGGGGGACGGCCTCCCGGCGCACTCTCGACGGCGTACCCACACCACCGAAGGAGTGACACATGTCCAGACCAACCCGCCTCGGCGTGGCCGCCATCGCCGCGCTGTCCGTCGCATCCGTGTCCGTCGCATCCGTGTCCGTCGCGGCCACCGCCGACGCCGTCCCAGCCCGGCACGCCGGCCCGGGCCATCACGGGCACGGCCATGTCGTGATGCGGATCACCGCCGTGACCGACCAGTTCGCCGTGATCGACGTGGGCGACCCCGGCCCGGCCGTCGGGCTGGGCGACCAGATCGTCAGCTCGGACCACCTGTCCCGCTCCGGCAGCCCGGCGGGTCGGGCCGGGACGGTCCTCACCGTCGTCGGCGTCGGCCCGGACGTCCTGACCACCCAGCTCGTCAGCACGCTGGCGCTGCCGGAAGGCCAGGTCGTGCTGCAGGGGATCGGCGACGGACCGACCGGCCCGCCCACGGAGCCGCTCAGCTTCACCCTCGCCGTGACCGGCGGCACCGGCAAGTACCGCGAGGCCGGCGGTGTGGCCCACATCCTGGACCTCCCGGGCGGACGCGAGGAGATCACCCTCGAGCTCGCGATGTGAGCAGCCCGGGCGACCGGGGCGGCGGCACCCTGCCGAACGCGGGGTGCCGCCTCCCGGCGCCGAGAGCCGGGGGGCTACCGCGGCGGTGCCGCGATCCGGTCCAGCAGGCGCGCGAGTGTCTCCAGCTCGGCCTCGGAGAGGTCGCCGGCGACGTGCCGCTCGACCAAGCCGAGGTAGCCGGGTGCCGCGGCCCGGAACGCGGCCCGGCCCGCGCGGGTGAGCGCCGCGTACGCCGAGCGTCCGTCGTCCGGGTTCGCCTCGCGGGTGACCAGCCCGGCACCGGCCATCTCGTCGACGACCCTGCTGACCCGGCTCCGGCTGAGCACCACCCGACCGCCGAGCTCGCTCATGGTGAGCCGCCCCCTCGGCGCGGCCGAGAGCTCGAGCAGGACGTCGTACCAGGCCAGGGAGAGCCCGTGCGCCTCTCGGAGGCGCGCGTCGAACAGGGGCACCAGCCGCGCGTGGGTGCGCAGCAGCCCTCCCCACGCATCGGCCGCCAGGTGTCGCCGCGAAGCTCTCACACAAGACACAGTACCCGTTGCGTGCGGGCGCACATATATGTATGGTATGTGCGTCCGCACGCAACTACTCGGGAGGCGCTCGATGACCACCCTGCTGCACATCTCCGCATCGCCCCGGGGCGAGGACTCCGAGTCGTCGGCGCTGGCCGGCGCGTTCCTCGAGGGGCTCACCTCCGTCCGCCCCACCGTCACCGTGGAGCACTGGGACCTGTGGGACGGCACCCTGCCGGCGTTCGGCCCGCCCTTCGCACGCGCGAAGATGTCGGTCTTCGCGGGGCTCGAGCCCGCCGGCGCCGAGGGTGCGGCCTGGGCGGCGGTGCGCCAGACCTTCGAGCGGTTCGACGCCGCCGACGAGTACCTGCTCTCCGTGCCGATGTGGAACGCCGGCGTGCCCTACATCCTCAAGCAGCTGATCGACGTCATCAGCCAGCCCGGCCTGGTGTTCGGCTTCGACCCCGAGGCCGGCTACACCGGCCTGCTCACGGGCAAGCGTGCCGTCGTCGCGTACACGAGCGCCGTCTACGGTGTCGGCCGGCCGCCGTCGTTCGGCGCCGACTTCGCCTCGACGTACCTGGAGGACTGGCTGCGCTGGGCCGGGATCACCGACATCACCTCCATCGAGCACCGTCCGAACCTCGCCGTCGCGGATGCCGCGCGGCGCAGGGTCGACGCACACCGACGAGCCGCCGCTGCAGGCCGCAGGTACGGCGCCCGCCCCGGCCTCCCGCAGTCCGCTGCGGGCTGACCCAGGGCGCGCACCCACCGGACCCCGCGTCTCTAGCGCTCCTCGCGGCCGCCCGTCGACGGGGTGTCCGCGTCCCGGAGCGCTCGCTCGTGGCGCAGGGCCGGGCGGTAGTGCAGGGCGCCCACGACGCTGACCGCGCCGGCGGCGACCATCGCGACCTGGGTGGAGGCCTGGGTGGCCAGCAGCCCGAGCAGCGGCGCGGCGACGCTGAAGGCGGCGAAGCTGGTCATCGAGTTCATCGACAGCACCGTGGCACGGTTGCCCGACGTCGCCTCGCGATGCAGCAGCGCAGCGTGCATCGGACCACAGGCCCCGTGCAGCGAGTAGGTGACGAGGTAGGCCACGACCAGCGCGACCGGCCCGCCGACCAGGCCCATGGCGACCGCGCCGAGGCTGTTGGCGACCCTGGCGACGATCGCGGTCCGGGCCACGCCGAGACGGCGGGCGACCAGGCCGGCCAGGACGGAGCCGAGGGAGAAGACCGCCCATCCCGCGGCGGCCACGGGCCCCATCCAGGCCCCGGCGCGCTCCTCGCCCCCCAGCAGCTCGGCCAGCCGGATCGGCTGGAACTGCTCGAAGACCACCATGGCGACCGCCCAGGAGACCTCCACGAGCACCAGGCCCCGCAGGATCCGGTTGGTGCGCAGCAGCCCGACCCCGTCGCGCACCACCCTCGGCGCCAGGCGGGCCGAGTCCAGGGCCCGGCCGAGGCGCCGGCTCGCCGACGGCTCGACCGGCTCCTTCATCAGCACCAGGACGGCGGCCAGGTGGACCACGCCGAGCACCGCGAACATCGCCATCGGCAGCGTGAGCGCGGACTGCGAGCCGAGGGGGTGCCAGGCGACCAGCCCGCCGGAGGCCAGGGCGCCCGCGGCGATGGCGGCGCCGAGGACGGCGCCCTGCGTGGCGAGGGCGCCGTCGACGTCGGCCCCCGGGTCGCGCCGGTGGACCGTGTCGACGTACCACGCCTCGAGCGGGCCGGAGTCCAGCGCGCGGAACACCCCGGTCAGGCCCGCGGCCACGGCGAACGCCCAGAACGAGTGCGCGCCGAGGTACACGCCGGCCGCGACCACGGCGACGACCGCGGCGGCCACGTAGACCGGGCGACGACCGAAGACGTCGGCGAAACCGCTGGTCGGCAGCTCGAGCAGGAAGGTCACGATGCCGCCGACCGCCGACACGGTGAGCGCCTGGGCGATGCTCTGCCCCCGGTCGAGCTGGAACAGGACGGACACCGAGACGACCAGCCCGACCGGGAACCAGCGGGTGAAGGTCAAGGTGAGGAAGACCCGTCGCGCCGCCGCCGGGGACAGCGGGCCGGTCCCGCCGCGCGCGGTGGCCGGCACGCTCCGCGCGCTCACCGGTCGGCCCGCTCGCCGAGGTCGCGTGGGTACGCCGCGGCGTACACGGCCACCCGCAGCGCGCCGGGGTCGCCGGCCCCCGCCTCGCGGTACCGGGCGAGGACGGCCTCGACCTCCTCCCGGAGAGCGGCCAGCTGCTCGGCGGTCACCAGCACGCTGTCGTCGTCGAGGCCGCAGGCGTCCCGCCACCGCGCCGGCCAGGTCTCCTCGACGTCGAGCCATCGCTGGGAGCACTCGACGAGCTGGGACAGGTAGTGCCGGGTCAGCCAGCCCAGGGCAGCGGTGGCCTCCTGGTCCCCCGCGAAGTCGCTGGGGTTCCAGGCGTGGCTGCGACCGGCCGCGCGCCACAGGCGCCGCTTGCCCTCGCCGTCGCCGGTGTCGACCACCAGGCCCACCGACTCCAGCTTGCGCAGGTGGTAGCTGGTCACCCCGGTGTTGGTGTCGAGCAGGGCGGCGAGCTGGGTCGCGGTCGCCGCACCTCCCCGCCGCAGGCTAGTCAGCAGTCGCGAGCGCACGGGGTGGGCCAGCACCTTCACCGCGGTCGCGTCCAATCGCGTCGGGTCGTCCATGCGTGCACAGTACCTGTGCATAGAAGATGTGCACAAGTACTGTGCAACACCCGCCGCAGCCGGGTGAACCGTCCGGCCGCCGCGCCCGTACGCCAGGCGAGGGATGCCTGCTGGAGAACGGAGTGGTCGTGAACCGGTGCCGGATCGTGCTTCTCGTCCTCGTGACGGCCCTGTCGGCGGTCCTGACGGCCGGCGTGTCGGCCGGTACGGCGTCCGCGCTCGCCGCGCCCCCCGTCGCGCGCCCCGCACCCGCCGGCTACGACCTCCCGGCGCCGGGCGTGCTGCTGGAGGGCATCGGCGCCGCCCACGAGGACGGCCACCACCGGGTGTTCTACGTCAGCGGGGTCAACGACGGCGGCGACGTCTACCGCGGCCGGGTCGGCGAGGAATCGCTTCAGCGGTGGTACGACGGCACCGGCAGCACCGGCCGCGGAGTCGACGTGGACCCCTGGGGCCGGGTGTTCGTCGCCGGCGGTCCGACCGGGACGGTCCGCGTCTTCGACCGTCGCGGCGGCCTGCTGGCCACGCTGGCCACCGGCGCCGCCGGCTCGTACCTCAACGACCTGTGGGTCGCCCCGGACGGGTCGGTCTACGTCACCGACTCCAGCCTGCCGGTCCTCTGGAGGGTCACCGGACACCGGTCCGGCTGGCGGATCACCGCCTGGCTCGACGTCAGCGCGACGATCCCCTACACCCCCGACCCGGCCGACTTCGACCTCGGCGGGATCGTCGCCACCGGCGACGGCGGCTACCTGCTGACCAGCCAGGGCAGCACCGGGCGGCTGTGGCGCATCGACCTGGCCACGAGGCAGGTCACCAAGGTGGACCTGCGCGGCGCGGCGGTCCCGAACGCCGACGGGATCGTGCTGCACGGCCGGAACCTGTGGGTGGTGCAGAACTTCCTGCGCCAGGTGTCCCGGTTCCGCCTGGACCACGGCTGGGCCGCGGCACGGCTGCGGCGGGTCCAGGCCACCCCGGCCGACAGGACCCTGACCACCGCCAAGCTCCTCGGTGGCCGGCTGCTCGCGGTCGACAGCCAGTTCGGCTTCCCGCCGGCCGGCGCGCCCGCCGAGGACCGGGTGCTCTCGCTGTCGCCCTGGGCGGGCGTCCGACCGGGCTGACCGATCGGGTCGAGTGGCCGGCGGGCGCCCTGGGCGGGCGCCCGCCGCCCGTTGCTCACGCCCTACCCGGTGGCGCCGTGGGCCAGGCCGCCGCCCTCCCCGGCGAAGGTCCCCTCGGGGCCGGCCGGCTCGGGCAGGGTGAGCGGCCGGCCGGGCACCCTGCTGCCCGGCACCCCGTTGACCGGCTCGGTGGAGTACGCGAACGTCAGCATCGCGAAGGCGACCAGGTCGCTGTTGACGGCGAGCGCGTGCCGGTCGACGTTCTGCAGCGTGTCGCAGGCGAGGTGGTAGCAGGGGTCGTACTGCTCCCCGGCGGTGCCGCCCCAGATCGCCTCCTGCTGGTCGGTCTTGATGCCCTCCGCGCCGGTGAACAGTCCGCTGGAGGGGATGCCGGCCGCGATGAACGCGTCGTAGTCGCTGCGCCCGTTGAACTCCGTGTCGTCGTAGGGCTCGCCGACCCAGGTGTAGAACCGTTCGTAGAGGTCCTCGATCGCCTCCGAGCCGGGCGGGACGTCCACGGGTGCCTCGAACGTCGACTGGTCGGCGTCGTAGACCATGAAGATGTAGTTCGGCGAGCCGATCATGTCGTAGTTCATGTACAGCGCGATGCGGTCGCGCTGCGCCTGCGACAGTCCGGCGACGTAGTCGGCCGAGCCGACCAGGCCCAGCTCCTCACCGGCCCACCAGGCGAACCGCAGCGTGTTCGGCGGCTTGACGTTCGCCACCGCCTGGGCGGTCTCCAGGAGGGCCGCGGACCCCGAGCCGTCGTCGTTGATGCCGGGGCCCTCGGTCACGCTGTCGAGGTGGGCGCCGGCCATCACGACGTTGTCGCGGTTCCTCCCGGGCAGCTCGGCGAGGACGTTGTAGTCGGTCCGGGTCTCGGCAGGGAGCACCCGGACGTACGCCGTCGAGCCGTCCTCGGACAAGGCGACGCCGTCGGCGAAGCTGGCGCCCACGACCGGGATCCCGTGCGCGGCCGGACCGGGCGCACCCGGGATGGGCTCGTCGAGGCTGGTGGCGTCCGCGACGATCAGGCCCTCGCGCTCCGGGGTGTTGCCCTGGTTGAAGATGACGACCGCCTCGGCACCGGCCTGCTCGGCGTAGTAGGCCTTGGTTCCGAAGAAGCACGTGCCGCGCTGCACCAGCGCGATGTCGTTGTCGCCGCTCCAGTCGAAGCCGGCGAAGTCGGCGGGCTCGCAGCCGCTGGTCGAGACGGCGTCGGCGCCGGTGGCCAGGTTGACGTCGATGGCGTTGACGGTGCCCTCGACCGTCCCCGAGCCGCTGCCGGTGAAGACGCCGGTCTCGTACTCGGCCTGGGTCGGCGTGAGCTGGCGCAGCACGGCGGGGAAGTTGAAGGTGACCTCGACCGGGTCCAGGGTGACCCGGTAGCCGGCCTTCTTTAGCGTCCGGGACACGTAGCGGACGCTGTCGGCGTAGCCGTCGGTGCCGGCCGCGCGGGTGCCCGGGTAGACCGGGTCGGTGCTGTTGTCGGCGATCTTCTGGAAGGCCGCCTGGTGCTCGCGCACGCCCCGCAGCGTGACGCACTCCAGCAGCTTGTCGTAGGTGTTGTTGCTCCGGTTGTCACAGGACTGTCCGGGCGCCGCGGATGCGACCTGCCCGGGCAGCAGTGCGGTCGCGAGCGCCGCCGCGGCGCCGAGACCTGCCACGCGTAGCGCGCCCTTGCGCGACGCCAGCCGATGAAGAGCCACTCTCGGTTCCCCTCTTCGTGGTCGGAGACCCCCTCGGGGCCTCCTCGAAGGCGTCACCGTAGAACATCGGTCCGGGACCCGCCAGGGTGCCCAGCGCTCGCTCGGGGCCTGCATAGACCAGCGGCCGGGGCGTGGAGCGGGGGCGGCCATCGGCCGCCCCCGCTCCCCTTTGCCCCTTGTCCGGTCAGGACGTGCGGGCGAAGACGTCCAGCGCCTGGTTGGTGTCCGCGGCCACCAGGTTGGCGGCGCCGGAGTGGAACGCGGTCACCAGCCCGTTGGCCGCGAGGGCCGGGAAGCCGCTCGCGCCGTTCGCCGCCGCCGCGCCGGTGCCCACGCTGACCAGCGTGTTCTGCGCACCTGCCGGCGCGTCGACGTCGGTGAGGAAGACGTCGGTGACCGCACCGTTGCCGTCCCGGCCGACCAGGTCGGTCGCCGAGCTGGAGTAGGCGACCCGGTGTCCGTCGTCGCTGATCGACGGGGCCAGGCTGTCGCCGTTCGCGACCCCGCCGTTCGCGGCCCTGCTGACCAGGGTGGTCACCCGCGTGGCGACGCCGTGCCGGAAGACGTCGCGACGGGAGTTGGTGTCGCCGGCCACCAGGTTGCTCGCCCCGGACTGGAAGGCCACCGCCAGGCCGTTGGCGCTGATCACGGCGTCCCGGCTGCTGAGGTTGCCCCCCGCCCCGCCGCTGGACTGGCTGGCCCGCAGCTCGACCCTGGTCCGGGTGCCCACGAACACGTCGTCGGTGCCGTTGGTGTCCGGCTGTGCGACCAGGTTGGACGCCGAGGACTGGAACGCCACCTTGCCGCCGAACCGGGCGATCGACGGGTTCGAGCTGGCGTTGTTCGCCTGCGCGCCGGCCACGCTCACGCTGGCCCGGGTGGTGGTCTTGTTGACCCGGTCGTGGACGAAGACGTCCATGACCCCGTTGGTGTCCCCGGGCACCAGGTTGGAGGCGGTCGAGGCGAAGGCGACGTACCGGCCGTCCTCGCTGATCGCCGGCTGGGCGCTGGCCCCGTTGCCCTGGGCGCCCGTGCCGGCGACGCTGACCCGGGTCGTGGTCCCCGTGAAGCGGTCGTGCACGAAGACGTCCGACACCGCGTTGGTGTCCCCGGTGACCAGGTTGCTGGCCCGCGACTGGAACGCGACCAGCCGTCCGTCCCCGGAGATCGCCGGGTCGACCGAGCTGGCGTTGCCGGCGGTGCCGCCGGCCCGCTTGCTGACCAGGTCGGTGCGCCCCTGCACCTTGTCGCGGACGTAGATCTGGCCGGCGCCGGCCCCGCTCACCAGGTTGGTGGCCGAGGACGAGAACGCGATCACGGTGCCGTCGACGTTGACCGCCGGCGTCGCGCTGGCGCCGTTGGCCTGCCCGCCGGCGTTGGTGACGCTGACCCGGGAGGTGGACGGCGCGGCGTGCGCCGTCCCGGGCCAGCCGACGCCGGCGACGGCCTGGGCAGCCACCAGGCCGACGATGGCCAGGCTTCGGTGGGATCTTCGGGCGCTCACCTTGTGGTTCCTGCTCATGGCAGTGCTCCTTCGTAGTAGACGCGGGGACCCGGGCGGGTCCCCTGATGTGGTGACACGTCCAAGGCGTGAGACCGCGCCTTACCTGGTGAGGCCCGGCCTCACGTCAGCGGCTGACCCGCCAGATGGTCGGGTGTTCCGGCCGGTAGCTGCAGAACCGGCCGGTGTGGACGCTGCGGGCCAGGTGTGCCCCGGCCGCCGGATCGGCCTGGTCGACCTTGGCGATCGCGGACCGGATCCGCGCGGTGACCGCCGAGCGGGCCTTCTCCGCGGGGTCCCCGGCACGTCGCGGGCCGCGCATGCCGTAGGCGCCGGCGAGCTCGCGGGTCAGGAAGTCCAGCTCCGCGCTCACCCGCGCGCCGCGGTCGACGTCGCCGTCCCGGTCCGCGTCGTCCAGCTCGGCCTGCAGCTCTCGGATCCTGGCCGTGTAGGCGGCGCGGGCCTGGGCGTCGATGCGGTCGCCGAGGTCACCGGGCGGCTGCAGGTCGCCCGTGCCGGTCGCCGCCTGGCGCGGCGCGCCGTGGGGAGCGGCGCCCGTCATGGTCGCCAGGTCGAGCGCGGCCACCTCCCGGCCGGGGTGGGCCAGCAGGACCGCGAGGTCGCGCATGCCCTTGCTGTCGGGCACGTGGACGGTCGTGCCGGCGAAGCTGACCTGCCACAGCCCGCCGGTACGGCGCAGCTCCGCGGACTGCTCCCGGGTCTGCCCCCGTTGCGCCGGAACGCGTGCCGACCGGCCCTGGTCGGCGGCGTCGGCTACGTCGGCGGCCGCGCCCGTGCTCAGCAGCTGCCACTCCCGCCGGGCCATCCGCAGCATCTCCTCGGGGCGGAGCGCCGCGGCGGCCGCCGTCACCTCGGGGGACATGGCCTCCGCAGCCAGCCGTGCGGCGACCTCGTCGAAGCCCGGCGCGTGCACCTTCGCAACGACGGCGCCACTGCTGCGGACGGCCACCAGCAAGGTGGCGGCCTCCCGGACCCGGCCGGCCCCGACCAGCAGCGGCAGCCCCGCGGCGACGGTGGTGGCCCGCTCGGTGAGGAAGCCGTCGCGGACGAAGCGGTCCAGCGCGTCGACGAACCCTGCCGCGGCGGCGGCGACGTCGCCCTCCCGGGCGGCGAGGGCGGCCAGGCCGCGCCGCGCCGCGTCGTCGGCGTAGGTGTACCCGACCGCCTCGGCCTGCGCGCGCGCGTCCTCCAGTCGTCGCCGCGCCTCGGCCGGGTGAGCGCGCACCATCAGCAGGCCGAGCAGCAGGGCCGCCTCGGCGCCGACGTACCGGTTCTCCTGGCTGGCCAGCGTGAGGGCCCGCTCGGCGGCCCGCAGCGCCTCGCCGGGACGGTCGGCCTGGGCGAGCAGCTCGGTGCGCAGGTTCATCAGGTCGCACCGGAACGGCTGGAAGCCGGCATCGGCGGCCGCGGCGTCCGCCCGGTCCAGGCGAGCCAGCGCGCCCGGTGCGTCGTCGTCGGCGGCGGCGGCGATCAGCGCCAAGGCAGCCTCGGCCAGCGCGACGCCGACCGGGGAGGACCCGCCGTCGACGGCGGCCTGCGCGCGGGCCCGAGCCGCGGGCAGGTCCTCGAGGACGAACAGCGCGCCGGCGGCGCTGGCCGCGACCTCCGACCACAGCGGATGCCCGGGGTCCGGCCACCTGGCGAGCGCGGCGCCGCTCAGCTCGGCGACCTCCGGGGCGTTGTGCAGCATGCCCAGGTAGCAGGTCGGCGCCAGGAGTGCGAAGCTGCGGTCGGGACCGTCGTCGTGGCCGAGGGTCCACCGCACCGCGGCGCGGACGTTGTCGAGCTCGCGCGCCAGCCTGGGCAGCGTGTCGTCCCAGCTGCGCAGCGCGCTGTCGCGGATGTCCCGGGTGACGGCGGCGTAGTGGTCGGCGTGCCGGTCGTGGGCCGGGCCGAGCCGGCCCGACTCCTCGAGCCGCTCCGCGCCGTAGGCCCGCAGGGTCTCCAGCATCCCGTACCGCATCCGCCCCTCGACGCCGGTCGCGGTCACCAGCGACTTGGCCACCAGCCCGTCGAGCAGGTCGATCACGTCGGCCTCGTCGATGCCGAGGGTCGCCCCGGCCGCGACGACGGCGTCCAGGTCGAACCCGCCGGGGTACACCGACATCGTGGTCAGCAGGTCGCGCTCGGCGGGCTCCAGCAGGTCGTAGGACCAGTCGACGACCGCCCGGAGGCTGCGGTGCCGGTCCGGCGCACGGCGCCGTGGGGTGCGCAGCAGCCGGAACCGCGCGGTCAGCCGGTCGGCGACCTCGCGCACCCCCATCACCGGCACCCGCGCCGCCGCGATCTCCAGCGCGAGCGGGACCCCGTCCAGCGCGCGGCAGATCCGGACCACGTCGGGCAGGGTGTGGTCGTCGAGTGAGAACGCGTCGTCGGCGGCCTGGGCGCGCTCGGCGAAGAGCACCACCGACGGGCTGGCGGCGGCGGCCGGGTCGTCCACGGAGACCGGCACCGCCAGCGGTCGGAGCGCGAAGACCTTCTCCGCCGCAAGCCGCAGCGGCTCGCGGCTGGTCGCCAGGACCTGCACGCCGGGGCCGGCGCTCAGCAGCTCCTCGGCGAGGTCGGCCGCCGCGTCCAGGACGTGCTCGCAGCTGTCCAGCACGACCAGCAGCGGCGCCTCCTCGGTCCGGGCCGGTAGCACCTCGCCGATCGACGCGCCGGGCCGCGGCTGCACCTTCAGCCGCGAGGTCACCGCATGCCGTACGGCGTCGGCCGACTCCACCTCCGCCAGCTCGCTGACCACCACCGTGGTGGCTGGGTCGACCGGCTCGACCGCGGCCAGGGCCAGGCTGGTCTTCCCGACGCCGCCCATCCCGGTGACCGTCACCAGGCGGTGCCGACGCAGGTGCCCGCGGACGCTGGCCAGCGCCTCGTCGCGCCCGACCAGCCGGCGGGTCACGCCGAACGACGAGCCGGCAGCCCGGCGATGCAGCCCCGCCGGGCCCTGTTTGCCCACTCCCTCAGTGTGGCCAGCCCCCCCACCACGACACCACCCCCGGGCGCCCGCCGTGGGCCTGCTTGTGGCCGATGCCGGCACGAAGGCCGGCTTGTGGCCCCAGACGACAGCGACACGCCGGGCGGACATGTCGCCATCGGCCACAACTCGGCTGACCCGGGGCGGTCTCAGGGGCGGGCGCGGGTGGCCGCCAGGTCGCCGTACCAGTAGGACGCGGTGACGCCGCCGTCCATGAGGATGTCGCTGCCGGTGATGAAGCCCCCGTCCGGTCCCATCAGCAGTGCGCCGACGGTGCCCACCTCGTCGGGAGTGCCGGCGCGCCCGGCGGGGGACCCCTGGATCATCTGCCGATAGCCGGCGCCCCGGGGGCCGCTCAGCTCGTCGTTGGCCAGCGGGGTCATGACGATGCCCGGGCTGATGGTGTTGACCCTGGCGCCGCGCCCGGCCCAGCGGGTGGCCGCCTCGGCCATGACCCGAAGCGCGTTGCCGCGCTTGGACAGCTGGTAGGCGTGCAGCGGGTCGATGACCCGGTCGGGCTGCAGCATCGGCAGGGCCAGCAACGCGTCCGCCGGTGTCGTGGCCAGCGCCTCGTCCTCCTGCGGGGTGAGCGCGGGGAGGCGGTGCCCGGACTGGGAGGCGATCACCACCCCGGCGCCTCCGGGGGAGATCACCTCGCCGACCTCCTCCAGCACCACCGCGGTGCCGTACAGGTCGACCGACAGGATCGTCTGCGGCGAGGCCTGGCTCGGGGAGACGCCGGCGGCATGGATGAGACCGGTGACGTCCCCGAGCGTGGTGGCGGCCTCGACCAGCGCGTGCACGGCCTCGCGCGAGGACACGTCGACGGTCGCGGTGTGCACCTCGAACCCGGCGTCGCCGAGGACCTCGGCGGCGGCGTCGGCGTTGTCCTGACGCAGGTCGGCCAGCAGGACCTGCTTCCCCGCGCTCACCCGCCGCGCGATCGCCTGGCCGATCGAGCCCGCTCCGATGACGACGACGACGTCACTCATGCCCACCCTCATGACGACCGGCCCTCCTCGCTCTCACGGCAGCAGCATGCTCTTGATCGACCGGCGCTGGTCCATCGCGTCATACCCCTCGGCGACCTCGCTCAGCGGGAGGGTGAGGTCGAACACCCTGCCGGGGGCCATGCCCCGGGAGAGCACCCGGTCGAGGAGGTCCTCGAGGTAGGCGCGGACCGGGGCCGGTCCGCCCCGCAGCCCCACGTTGCGCCAGAACATGTGCCGTTGGGGCAGCTCGGTCACGTGCGGGACGCCGACCCAGCCGACCATCCCGCCCGGGCGGGCCGAGCGCAGCGCCTGGACGACGGAGTCCTGCGTGCCGACGCACTCCAGGACGGCGTCGGCGCCGATGCCGTCGGTCAGCTCCAGGACCCGCTCGACGCCTTGGTCGCCGCGTTCGGCGACCACGTCGGTGGCGCCGAACCCCGCCGCGAGCCGCTGGCGGTCCTGGTGACGGCTCATCGCGACGATCCGCTCCGCGCCCAGCTGCGCGGCGGCGAGCACCCCGCACAGGCCCACCGCGCCGTCACCGACGACGACCACCGTCGACCCGGCCGCCACACCGGCCGAGACCGCCGCGTGCCAGCCCGTGCACATCACGTCGGAGAGCGCCAGCAGGTCCGCGAGCAGCGCGTCGTCGGGCCGGTCCGGGACGACCACCAGGGTGCCGTCGGCGTTCGGGACCCGGATCAGCTCGGCCTGACAGCCGTCGTAGCCGGTGCCGTTCAGGCAGCCGCTGTGCATCCCGGCCCGGCAGGCCGGACAGGTGTTGTCGCTGGTGAGGAAGCCGCCGACGACGTACTGGCCCGTCCTGACGGTGGTGACGTCGTCGCCGACCTCCTCGACGACGCCGACGTACTCGTGCCCGATCGGCGTCGGCAGGGTCACCTGCTGCACGCCGCGGTAGCGCCACAGGTCCGACCCACAGACGCAGGCCGCGACGGTGCGAACGACGACGTCAGTCGGTTCGACGACCACCGGGTCGGGGCGCTCCTCGAAGCGGACGTCCTTGGTGCCGTGGATGACAGCTCCGTGCATGTCGCCTCCTGTCGTGGCAGTGCCGACGCTACTCATCCCCGGGGCGGCAGACCCGCGTGCGTGCCGGCTCCCCGTGGTGGTAGTGGCGCTGGTGCGCTACTGCCCGACGCGCCCGTCGACGCACTCCCGCAGCAGGTCGGCGTGCCCACAGTGCCTGGCGTACTCCTCGATCCGGTGCACCCACAGCTCCCGCACGGCGATATGGTCCGCGCCGACCCGCTCCCCGAGGTCGGAGAGCCGGGACAGCGCCGCGTCGGTGGCGGCCTGCTCGCGGGCGAGGTCGGCGAACGCACCGTCGACCACCGCCTGCGCCGCGACGGCTCCGTCGAACGCCGCGTCGCCCTCGCCGTACAGCCTCGGCTGCGGGTCGCCGACCCAGCCCCGCCAGTCCCGCTCGACCTCGGCGAGGTGCCGCACCAGGCCGAGCAGCGACATGGTCGAGGGCGGCACCGACCTGCGGGACAGCTGCTCGGGGTCGAGGCCGTGGCACTTCATCGTCACGGTCAGCCGGTAGCCGGCCAGGTAGTCCTGCAGCGTCGCCAGCTCACCGTCCGGGCCGGCACCCTCGGTGTTGCGCGGATCCTCGGCGGGGTCGACCCACATGTCGGGGTACACCGTCGCCCGGGTCCACCGGCCGGCTGGTTGGCTCACCCGGACATGCTGCTCGGCGGACGCCCGGCCGGCAAGTGCCCCCACGGCGCTTGGCTCTCGCCGCACCGCGTGTCGAGCCGTGCCGGACAGCTCGATGGGGCGGCTCGATGGTGTCGTACGACGCCCGAGCGGCCCGGCCGAGGTCAGTAGACGGCCGCAAGCGGCGCGAAAAAGGTGAAGCCGTCCTCGCCGAGGGTCTCGGTGAGCGTCTGGATGACCGAGCGGGCATCGTCGTACGGCCCCGCCATGTAGCAGGGGACACCGTCCTTGCCGAACACGATGGCGGCCTCGCCATGCCACGGGCCGAGGTGACCGGCCACGTCCGGGAAATCGGGGTGCGGTTCGAAGCCGAGCCGCCGAGCCGCCTCGATGCCGCCGTACACCAGGTGTCGCGCCAGCTCCAGTGGCACTCGTAGAGGACGGCCGGCCGCCTCGTACGCGTCGAAGAACACGTGCAGGAAGGCCGGGAGGTCGCGGTCGCCCATGATGTGCGGGCCGAGCACGTTCTTCAGGCCGAGACAGTGGGTGTCGACGAGGTAGCCACACACCGAGACACGGTTGGTCCGGTGCCGGCGCGCGACGAGCACAAGAGCCATGCCGCCGGGGCCCTGGTCGGGGTCCTCGATGTCGCGCCACTCGGGGTGGTCGTGGACGGTGAGCCCGCTGCTCCACCCGGGACTGACCCAACAGTCGACGACGCCCGGGTCCGACTCCTGCGGCGTCTCCGCCCGGGCAATGGAGCGAACCAGCGACGCGATGACGTTGGGGTGCTCGCCGAGCGTCCGGGCGATCTGCTTGATGGACATGCCGTCCTCTCGCAGCCCCCGCACGCGTCGGAACAGGTCCTGGTCGGGCGGTGTGTCGCAACGCATGCCAGGTTGTCTAGCATCCGGGCCGGGCCGCCGAGCGGCACCCACCGGCGACACGCTGACGGCATCGCCCGGCGAGCTGGGCAGCGGCCCGAGGCGGCAGCCGTCCGGAGCATCGGCGCGGTCGGCCACCTCGCTGACCAGCACCACCGGCACTACCACCGGGGCGGACTGACGGCCATGACGACGGACTCCCTCGCCGCCCTCGTCCCCACGAGCCGAGACAGCCCCGTCCTCCCGGCCCGGGCTCGTCATCGGGACCGTAGCCTCGCCGACGGTGACTGCGCCGACATGCCACTGACCAGCCGTGGCTCACCGCACTGGCGCTTGCGTCCGGCCTGTCCGCCGGCTGCGGCTCGGCGTCGTCGGACCCGGAGGCGACGAGCCCACCACGCCGCCGGCCCTGGCCTACGTCGCCTCCCGCTGGACCGGGACCCCGTACTCCGCCTCGGGGTGGGACTGGTGCTGGGCGAAGGAGTTCGACGGCGACGTGGTCGCGTTCGACTGCGCTACGGGTCGGGAGGGGAGTACGACGGCGACTCGGTCCAGGCGACGGTCGGCACCGGCTTCAGGCAGCCCTTCACCTCCTGCGCGGACATCGCCTGGGAGCCCGACGGGTGCGCCGACATCCACGGGCACGGCATCATGATGTGGGCGGAGGTCGAACCCGAGGAGGACCCGGGCGGCGTCACAGTGGTGATCCCCAAGGGCGGAGCGATCCCGGTCCTCAGCTACGCCGGCCCGGAGATCACCCAAGACCCGCCGCCGGATGGACCTGCCGGTCGGCACGGACACCCTGGTCGGCCTGGCCGGGGACGAGGACGCCGACTTGACCACGAGCGGCGAGGCGGTCCGGCACGGCGAGACGCTCGACTTCTGGGGGTCCTGACCGGTCGGCCAGCCGGCGCCGGCCTCGTCGTGGTGGCCGGACTCTGGGATCGTCGGCCGGAGGCCGCGGCCGAGCACCGCGGGGTCAGCGCGGCATCTGTTGATGGACAGTCAGGCTTCACCCGTTTCTCGCCGCGCACGTAGACGCTGCCGAACAGCGCGGACCACTCCTGTGA
>JBIOUF010000017.1:0-6187 GCA_044866695.1 Nocardioidaceae bacterium
CCCTGATGCCGCTGACCGCGCCGGAGCCGACCAAGCCCGGCGCCTGCGGCGGCACCCCGCCCGCCGCCGCCGGGCCCGGTGACACCTACCGGGAGCGCCGCGGGGAGTGTGTCGACCCGGTCTGCGACCACGACGGGCGGGACCGCCGCGACGGCGGCGCCCGGCTGATGGACGCCCTGGTCACCCTGTGCCGGCAGGCGCAGGCCCGGGCCACTGCCGGCTCCGGTGGCTCTGGTGGGGTGCCGGCCGACCACGGCGCTCCGCCGCGGATGATCGTGACCACCACCCTGGAGGCGATCCGCGCCGGGTTCGCCCGGGCCCGGGCCGGCATGCCGCTGTGGCAGCGCGACCCCGGCACCGGCCAGACCGACACCGGGATCCGCCTCGGCGGCCTGGTGGGCGGCCTCCCGCTGTCGGTGGCCGCGGTCCGCCGGATGGCCTGCGATGCGGAGATCCTGCCGGCCGTCCTCGGTGCCCACGGCCAGGTCCTCGACCTCGGCCGCTCCCAGCGCCTGGTCTCCACCGGGCTCTGGCACGCCCTGGTCCTCCGCGACGGCCGATGCACCTTCCCCGGCTGCGGGCGGCTCCCGCTGGCCTGCGACGCCCACCACATCATCCACTGGGCCGACGGCGGACCCACCACCCTGGCCAACCTCGCGATGCTCTGCCGCGCCCACCACACCCTGCTGCACACCACCCCCTGGCAGGCCCGGACCAACCCCACCGACGGCCGACCCGAGTACAAACCACCAGGCGGCCCCCACGCCGGCCGCTGGATGCGACAACGACACCCCCGCGACCTCCTCGCCGACACCGGCTGAGCTCTACAGGGCGTCGAGGAGCAGGTTCAGGTCCTCGCCCACGGTGGGGTGGGTGATCGGGGCGTCGCGGACCTGCTGGTAGCGCAGGCCCGCGAGCATGGCGAGCTGGACGGCGGCGACGACCTCGCCCGCCTCGAGGCCGAGCAGCGCGACTCCGAGAATCTGGTCGGTGTCGGCATCGACGACGACCTTCCACGTGCCGGTCGTCTGGCGAAGGGTCTTGGAGCGGGAGATGGCCGCGCTCGGGATCCTCGCCAGCCGGACACGACGGCCCTGCCCTCAGGCATCGTCGGTTCACGCCTTCCGGGGTTCCGTTCCCGAGTCTGCCGCACTCAGCGGGCGCGGACCGACAACGGCACCTCGCGGCACAGTGCCGCGAGGTCACAGGTGTCGCAGTGGCCGCACCACAGCTCGTGGCGGGGCAGCCGGTTGTCCCGGAGAGCGTCACCGGCGTCATGGATCCGCTCCCGGACCGCGGTGAGCAGCGGGGTGTCGACCTCCTCCCTGGTGCTGCGGCCGCGCTCATTGAGGTTGAGTACCTCGATCAGGTCCGCCCGCCTCCCGGACAGCTCCTCGTAGCCGACGGCGTACACGTGGAGCTGGTCCCGGGTGACGTGCTCTGCCTGCGCCCGCTCGGAGGACTTGAAGTCGACGATCGCCAGCTCGTCGGTGTCCAGCCGCCGGATCAGGTCGATGCGGCCGTCCACCACGATGCCCGGAGCGACGTGCACCTGGATCTGCTTCTCGCTGTGCTCGGTGCGAGGCAGGTCGTCGTCGTGGATCAGGAGGTAGCGGCGCACGGTGTCGACGGCGGCCCGGCGCAGCGTCTCCCGGAGCTCGGGATAGGCGTACGGCGTGTGCAGGTGTCGCTCGATCAGCTCCTCGGCCACGTCGACGCCCACGATGTCGCCCTGGATGGCCCGCTTGTGCACCTCGGCGAGCGCGTCGTGCAGACCCTTGCCATATCCCAGCGCCTCGTGGATCGGCGGGTTGAAGCCGTAGAGGAAGCGGAGCTTGAACTGGTAGGGGCACTCGAAGAAGTACTTCAGCTCCGAGAACGACAGCGTGACCTGTGGTGTCTCCCGGTGCGCACGGGGCTCCAGACGCGGTGCGTCCGCCGGGACCCCCATGTCTCTCGTCGACACCCAGGCCTGGGTCGTGCAGTGGTCGAAGAACGCCGAGCGACGGCGGTACTGAGGACTGGCCCCCGGCGAGAACGTCGCGAACAGCCACCGCTGCGCCCTGGTCACTGCGACATAGAACAGTCGCGTCTCGTCCTCCTCGGTGCCGCGGTAGCGCTCGGGGTCCTCGATCGCCTCAGGTGGGATGACGTGGAAGAGGTTGAGGCCCCCCTGCTTCCGGCTCGGGAACCGGTTCCTCCGCAGGCACGGGACGAACACCGTCGGCCACTGCATGCCTTTGGCCTGGTGGACCGTCGATATCACCACCGCATCGGGTTGCGCATCGCCGACATCGGCGTCGGAGTCCGCGTAGTACCCGGGCGCCTGGTACTCCAGCCAGCCGGCGAACGCGGCGTACTTCCGGTCCGGAGCGGAGTTGAAGTGGATCTCCTCGAAGACGGAGATCACCTGGCTGAACTTGCCGAGCTGGTAGAACACCAGCTCCTGACGGGACGGGGCTCCGGGGACCGTGTCCTCCCGCAGCGCGACCGCCTCCAGGAAGTCAAGGTAGAGGCGCTGGATGTTGTAGACGCCCCACCGTGCGCCCCGGTCGAACTCACGCCCCTGGTCCAGGACGCGTAGGGCGGCGGGGAAGTCGGCGCCGCGGGGCAGCAGGCGCGCGTCGGCCCACAGCTCATGGAGTTCGGCAGCGTCGAGCTGTCCGACCATGTAGCGGAACAGGCCGACGACCGCGGTGATCTCGGGGCTGTCGAACAACCGGTTCAACCCCTTCACGACGTACGGGATGTCGCGACGGCGCAGCTCGGCGACGAGAGCGTCTGCGTCCTTCGCGACGGAGCGGAACAGCACCGCGAAGTCGGACCAGGAGAGTCCGCGCGGCTCGCTCAACGGCGCGTCCTGGAACGCCAGCCCGCGCATCGCCTCGATCCGCTCGGCGATCCACGCCGCCTCCGCCTTCGGGTCGTCGAGCTCCAGTGCCAGCAGGTCGCCCCGCCGCCACTCCTGGTGGCCGGCGGCGACCATCCGTTTGGACAGCCGGTTCCCGACCGAGATCCTCTCTGCGACGGACCGGCCGAGCTCCACCACACCCCTGCTGGACCGGAAGTTGTCGGCCAGCGTGACCTGCCGGATCCCGTCGTACCGGTCGGCGAAGGTGATGATGTTCTCGACAGCGCTTCCCCGCCACTGGTAGATCGTCTGGTCGTCATCACCCACCACGCACAGGTTCGCGCCGTGCCGGGCCAGTCCCTGGATCAGCCGCTCCTGCAGCGGGTTGACGTCCTGGTACTCCTCGACGACGACGTACCGGATATCGCCGCGGATGTGGTCGAGGACCGGGTTGTCCGCCTCGTCCTCGAGGTACTGCACGGCGAGGTTGATCAGCTCGGTGTAGTCGAAGTAGGCGTGCCGGTACGCCGTGCTCAGGTAGCTGTTAGCGGAGACGAGGACGCCATCGGGAACCAGGGACTCGTCGACCTGGTCCTCGCGCAGCACGCTCATCGCCTGCAGGCACAGCCCGCTGTGGATGTACCGGCGAAGGTGCGGTGTGCCCGTCGAGCTGGTGGGGCAGGTGGTCAGCCCGGACTTGGTGCTGTACCGGTCGACGAACATGCGGCCGGTGATGTCGGTGAGCACGGAGAACTTGAACGTCTCCGGCACGTGCCGTTGGAGCAGGTCCAGGCAGTAGCCGTGCATCGTGCCGATGAACATCTCGGCGAGTCCGGTGATCGTGCCGTGCTGCTCCTCCAGGATCGTGGTCACCCGGTCCTTCAGCTCCGCCGCCGCCTTCTCGGTGGAGGTGAAGCGACGATGTTGCGCGGCTCGACGCCGGGCTGCTCGAGGATGGTCGCGATGCGTTGGGAGATGACCTGGGTCTTGCCCGATCCGGCGCACGCGACGATCTGCAGCGGCTCGTCGACGCAGCCGACGGCCTCGGCCTGCGAGAGGGTGTACGACGTCATCTCAGCCCGTGGATTCTGTCGGCAGGTCGCCGCTCACCACCTGCAGGCGCCGGTGCACGTATCCGCGCAGGGCGTCGACCGATGTGTAGACGTCGTACCCGAGCTCCTGGAGCCGAGGCAGGTCAGCTTCTTCGGGGTCCAGCTCGAGGACGACGGGCTGTCCGAGACCTTCTTGCATCCCGTTGGACCAGAAGGCCTCGGCGACCGCCAGAACCCTTCCACTCTCCGGATCGGAGATCTCAGCGTTCAGCTGCGGCTCCGCCATCCCGAGCGCCACCAGCTCTCGCGCAAGGCCCCGCACCACCGCGAGGGTGGGGTCCTCGTCGGCATCCTCGTCGACGATCGTCAACCGGGGCAGTGCCGCTAGCGTGGACGGCGACTCGCCGTGGCGGAGCGTGCCGAGGAAGCCGTTGGCCGCCGCCGAGAGCAGCTCACGTCGGGCTTCGAGGAAGTCGACGTAGCGCTCTGCCCGCCAGAGTTGTGGATCCATGGGTATCCACTGGCTCGCCAGCGCCCCGGGGTGAGCGGCCTCGACCTCCGGGAAGTACTCCTCCGGCAACCGCTTGCCGATCGCCAGGTTCGACCCCTGGCTGAGGAAGCAGAAGTTCGCCACGGAGTTGACTTCGGCCCTGGTGCGATCACGTGCGTAGAGCTGGGCCTTGGGGAAGATGTGGTGCACCTGTAGCGAGGCGAGCTTGCCGAGCATCTGGCTGCGCAGCGCCAGACCGTTGCCGAAGTCCCTCGCCGACCCGACCCTGGTCAGCAGGTACAGCAGCGGGTAGAAGCGCGATCCCACCGACGACGCCCGGAAGTCGTGCGGGCCCACCGTCAGGTTGCCGCCACGCCACCGCTCCAGGGAGGCGACCAGGCCCGGTACGCCGGAGGTGGCCACGGTCTCGTAGTCCTGCGCGAGGGCGGTTTCGGTGGATCCTCCGAAGCGACCCCACAGAGCGGAGTGCACGTACCAGAACAGCAGGCGGCTCTGCGTGGCGGTGTCGCCGAGCGAGCCGCCGTTCAGGTGCTGGAACCTGGACACGACCGGGACCGCGTACCGCCCCATGAGCACGCGGTCGTGGTCCAGGCCCAGCCTGGCGGCGACCAGGTCGAGGAACGCGCCGACGTACTTCGCGGTGGCGTCGAGCGAGGTCCGGAAGGTGTCTGGGTCGAGGTCGCCAAGCGCTGCCAACGGCGCCCGTCCGGTAGCGACTGCGTTGAGGTTGCGCAGCAGCCAGTCCAGCTGAAGGTCGTAGCCGCCGTGCCTCCAGCCCTCCAGATGGTGGCGAAGTCGCGCACGGGCCTCGGGCCACTTCGCGCAGGCTCGAGCGAGGGCCAGGTCGCCCTTGGACAGGCGCGTGCCTCCGGAGTTCACCTTGTTGAAGATGTCGACCACCTCGTCTACGCCCTTGTCCACGCCCGCGATCTTCTCCGAGAGGAACTCACGGTGCAGGACGTCGTACAACCGGCCCAACCGGGTCATGTAGGAGACGATTCTCGGCTGCGTCTGCGCGTCGGCGTTGAGCATGCCGATCTGCTTCTCCAGGCCGTTGACGTAGAGATCGGTGAGGTCGACCCACCGCGCGTCACCGCGCATCTTGGCCGGCGCGTAGAACTCGAAGGTCTCGTCCTCGACGTTGAACCGCAGGCCGGTGAACGCCTGGACATTGCCCTCGAAGAAGGCCGGTGGCTTGCCGCGCACGACGCCGTACAGCGAGGTGATCCTCTGCTGGCCGTCGAGGAGCAGCTGCTTCGCGCCGTTGCCGCCGGCATGGCCGCGCACTGCACCGGCATCTGCGTCGGTCTCCCAGATCAGCAGCGTGCCGACCGGGTACCTGCGGTAGAGCGACCGCATCAACCCGCGGACCTGATCGCGGTTCCAGACGTAGCCGCGCTGGAACTCGGGCAGGAGAAGGCTGCCGGAGTCCACCTGGGCCAGCAGTGCGCTGAGCGCTGTCACCTCACATCACCTCGAAGACCTTGAGCACCTCGTCGCCGTAGTCGTTGATGACCTTGACGGCGATCCTTCCTGTGGCCGGCTTGTCGAAGGGCCGCGACTCGGTGGAGTAGAGCGTCGCCCAGGCGTCGGCGTCGATGTCGGCCTTGAGCGCGGTCTTGAGCCGCTTGTAGGGGTCGTTCCCGCCGGTGAAGTAGCAGTGCCGGACGAAGAACGACTCCTCGTTGTAGTCGGTGTCGATCATCCACAGCGCGATCTGGTCGGTGTCGTTGCTGCGCACCTCACCGGTCGTCGGGTCGTAGACGTCGACGC
>JBIOUF010000018.1:0-3988 GCA_044866695.1 Nocardioidaceae bacterium
CGGGGGGCGGGGGGGATGGGCGATGAGGAGAGCGGATGGGCGATGATGGTCATGCCGCTGCTCCGTCAGCCGTCGACGCGCGATCAACCCGCAAGCGGCGACGCATCTGCGCCGTGGTGCCTCCGAAGATGCCGACGAGTTCATTGTCAGCGAAGCTCAAGGCCCACTCTCGACACGGCTCACGCACCGGGCAGCCGGCGCACACGTCCAGCACCGCCCTCGCCCCTTCCCTACCGCCCGCCCCCCGACTCGGGAAGAACAACGCCGGATCGAGCCCACGACACGCCGCCGCCTCACGCCACGGCTGCCACGCATCACCAATCGCAGCGAGCAGCACCGCACCAGGATCGGCCAGCACCACGTGGAGGTCCGCCGGATCGCCCCTCCACGTGGCAGCAAGAGCATCAGCAGGAACGCTCATGGCGTGGCTCTCCGTGTCGTGGGAGTTAGCTCCGATTCGACTCGCGTCGGTCTCGCGGGCGCGCGCGAAGGATCGCGCTCTCTGGAGTTGTCAAGGGCCAATTGGATGTCCTCGCGAGTGGCCATCGTCGGTCTTCGCTGGTGGCCAAGAAAAGTCCTCGCGTTCTGTCTGTGGGTTGGTGGCGATCACCTCCATGTGGGGGTTGGGCGCGTGGGGTTGACGACGCGCAGCAGTGGCGGACGGGCGTGCGGTTGGTCGATGTCGGACAGTCGTGGTCTGCTGAAGCGGCGGGCCGGGGGGCCCGGCGGGCGGCTGTGGTGGGTCGGATAGGACGGTTGGGGTTCGGCTGGTAGGGCGGGCAGGTCGAAGGGTCTCCGCCGGCCGGGCATGGGTCGGCCCTGGCAAACGGGGGGCGGTCCGCGGCATCGGCGCGGCGAGCGGTGGTGTTGGTCGGTGCTGACTTCGCCGTGATCGGGTGGCGATGGCCTGGTGGGATCGGCGGCGACGGCGACGGTGACCGTGATGACGGTGGCGACGGTGACGGCGGCGATCACGTTGATGATGATCAGGAGCGGGTCGGGCGGCGGCATTCAGCCCTCGCCGGCTCCGGTGGTGCGGTGTGTGAGCCGGTAGCTGTCTCCGCTGGTGGTGATGATGTGGGCGTGGTGGCAGAGCCGGTCGAGGAGGGAGACGGCGGTGGGCTGGTCGGGCAGGAATCGTCCCCACTGCTCGAAGGGTGAGTGGGAGGCGATGGCGACGGAGCGTCGTTCGTAGGCGGCGGCGATGAGCCGGAACATCAGTTGGCAGCCGGTGTGGTCGAGCGGAGCGAAGCCGATCTCGTCAACGATGATCAGGTCGTTGCGGCACACCGTTTCGATGGCTCGGCCGACGGTGTTGTCGGCGACGGCCCGGTAGAGGTATTCGATGAGCTCGACGGCGGTGAAGTAGCGCACCTTGTGCCCGGCTTCGACGGCGGCGCGGCCCACAGCGATGAGGTAGTGGCTCTTGCCGGTGCCGGCCGGCCCGACCAGGCACAGGTTGTCGGCCCGGCCGATCCAGTCCAAGGTGATCAGGTAGTGGTGGCTGGCGGGCGGGATCGAGGACGCGGCGAGGTCGAACTGGTCGAGGGTCTTGACGACCGGGAAGCGGGCGGCGGCCATCCGGGTGCGACAGTTGGACTCGTCGCGTGACGCGATCTCCATGTCGACGAGCATCCGCAGGGTCTCTTCCGGCGCCCACCGTTGCGTTCTGGCGGTGAGCAGCACCTCGGGTGCGTGGCGGCGGATGGTGGACAGCTTCAACCGTTTCAGGCCGGCCTCGAGATCGGCCGGCAGTGGGGCGGCGGTGGTGCGCGGGCTCATGCCAGGTCCTCGATGCGGTAGGCGTCGAGGCCACGGACCTCGACGGTGGGCAGGTCGACGACCACGTGGTCACCGGCGGCCATCGGTTCCGGGGCGGCCTGGCCGATCGCCAAGATCGAGGCGATGTCGGCCGCCTTGAACCGGCCGAAGCGTGTCGCCCGGGTCAACGCTCGGGCGACCTGTTCGGCGTCGTGGGCCGGCAGCAGCTCGGCGACGATCACAGCGATCTCCTTGGGCAGCATCGTCGCCCCGGCCGCCGCGCCGGCCCGGATGAACGCCTCGGCCGGCTCCCCCAAGGCGAGGAACTCGCGCTCCACGGCGGTGCGGGCCCGTGGCCCTCGTGACGGTGCCCGCCGTGGGGTCGGATAGTGCTCGTCGAGGATCGACGCCTCCCCGGCCGCCAACTGAGGATGTTCGGCGACCAGCTCGCCGTCGAGGCTGTAGATGCTCACCATCCCGTCGAAGGTCACCGCTTCGACCCGGCGGCCGCGCAGCCGCGACGGCACCGAGTAACGCGCCGACGCCACCCGGATTGTCGACAGCTTGTCGACCGTGCGCAGCTCGACCCGGCCGATCCTCGGGCGCAACGACGGCAGCGGGCGCAGCAACCCCCGCTCCACCTCGAGCCGTTCGGCCGGCACCGCGCAGATCTCGGCATGCACCACACCGTTCACCTCCACACACCACGCCGCCGCGGCCTGGTTCCACACGGCGAGGTCGACATCGTCGTCGGGGATCGGCAGGTCCCGTTTGGCATAGCCGACGAGATGTTCGACGATCCCCTTCGACTCCGGGTCGCCGGCGTGGCAGAAGTCCGGAGCGAAACCGTAGTGAGTGGCGAACCGCACATAGTCCGGTGTCGGGATCACCACGTTGGCCACGGTCCCCGCCTTCAAACAGCCCATCCGGTCGGCCAGCACCTTGGCGGGCATCCCGCCCAACGTCTCGAAGCACTCGGCGATCATCGTGAACGTCGTCGCCGCCGACTCGTCACGGGCGAAGCGCACGAACCGGCACCGGCACCACGCCAACACGGCGCAGAACACCTTGACCCCGCCCGGCAGGGTCCCCCAATCGATCACCAACGTCTGGCCCGGCACCCACACCGCCGGTCGCCGCTGCCGAGCGTTCGCCGCCCGCCACGCTCGCTTCTCGGCCGCCACCAGCCGCCGAAAGTTGCGCGGCGACCCGGCATATCCGGCCGCCTTGGCTGCCGGCAACAACCGCTTCGCCGACACCCGTGCCTTCGTTTCGGCGACCCGCTTGGCGACCAGCTCGCGGACCACGTCGGTGTTCTTCGGCACCGGCGCCCGGCCGGCCCGCTCCTCCTCCAACTCGCCCGCCTCATGGGCGAGAACCTTTCGCTTCACCGTCTTGGGGTCGACACCGCACACTGCGGCCGCCCCCCGATACGTGCCGACGTCGTAATACGCGGCGACAACATCCATGTTCTTCCTCGCTGACAACACTGGGTGGTAACCCCCTCGGGTGAGTGACCGGACCTGACTGGCGTCGGTCACGATCACCGCCCGAGGCGGCCCACGGGTGGATCCCTACCTACTCACCACCGCGACGACTTTTCTTGGCCACCAACGAGGACTTTGACATGGCCATGGACATGCCCGGCGCCGCCCACCCGCGCCATCCACGCCGCGCCAATCACCTCGGCGGTGTCGCGATGGCGCAGCACGATCGACGCCGGCTCGAGCACATGGGTCGCCCCACACGACGAACACAGCGTCCTGCGCGGCCGCAACCGGCGTACCCCGCTCAGCGTGCGCAGTTCCCGCCCGGTGGCGAAACCCCAGCGCGCCAAGCGCCCACCACAACACGGACAACACACCCGTCCCGCCGTCAAGTCGGCCTCCACCGCCTCCGGATCGTCGCAGACCACCAGCACCGAACCTGCCTCCGATCACCTTCCCAGCGTCGCGCCCCGATCCCCATCAGCGGAAGAGGCCACCTCGTGTTGGCATCCTCCCGGCTCACGCGAGGCCGCTGCAAGCAAGCCACCTGGACGACGATCACGCTCACTGTCGCCGCACGCCCCGTTCGCGCTCAAAACGAATGGCGCTCAACAGCCGTCCAGCCCGACCAGCTCGGTCGCGCCCGTTCGCTCACCGCTACCGTTGCCCACGTCGGAGGCCCTCCCGTCTGCAGATGTCGCAATCCGCAGAATCGCGAGGCCTCCGACTCGCGTGGTGGA
>JBIOUF010000019.1:0-2164 GCA_044866695.1 Nocardioidaceae bacterium
CCGGAGCAGCCCAGCGAGGTCGTGGTGCTGGGTGAGGGGCCCGACGCCGCGAAGGCGCTGGTCGACCTGTTCGAGACCCTGGGAGTGCTGAAGTGAGCGAGCCGACCCTGGCCCTGGTCGCCGTCGAGACCGACGCCGACGGCGTCACCGTGGTCTCCCAGGAGACCCTCACCCTCGCGCGCGACGTCGCCGGCACCGTCGACGCCGTGCTCGTCGGCAGCCTCGGCCCGCCGTCCGCGGAGGTGCTCGACCAGCTCGGCGCCTACGGCGTGGCCACGGTCCACGTCACCGACGACGAGCGGCTCTCCGCGTTCGCCCCGGCCGGCTGGGCCGCGGCCGTGGCCGGCGTGGCGACGTCGACCGGGGCCCGGGCGGTCCTGGCCGCGGGCACCGACCGCGGCAGCACCGTGCTGGCCCACGTGGCGGTGCGGCTCGGCGTGGCGATGGCGGCCAACGTCACGACCGTGGTCTCCACCGACCCGGTCACCGTCCACCGCCAGGTCGCTGGCGGCGGGGTGCTGGAGGAGACCCGGCTGAACGACGCCGTCGCGGTGCTGACGGTCGCCGGCCACGCGTGCGACCCGGTGCCCGCCTCGACTTCCACGACGCCGGCCGTGGCGTCGTACTCACCGACGCTGACCGACTCCGACCTGGTGGTCCGCGTGGCGCGCACCGAGCCCTCCGGCGCCGACGAGTCCGCGGCGCTCGGCTCCGCACGGGTCGTGGTGGGAGCGGGCCGCGGCGTGGGCAGCGCCGCGGGCTTCGCCGGGGTGCTGGAGCTCACCGACCTGCTGGGTGGCGCGCTCGGCGTGTCCCGGGTGGTCACCAGCCTGGGCTGGCGGCCGCACCATGAGCAGATCGGCCAGACCGGCAGCCGGGTGTCCCCGGACCTGTACGTCGCCTGCGGCATCTCCGGCGCGATCCAGCACTGGGCCGGGATGTCGAGCTCGAAGACCATCGTGGCGATCAACACCGACCCCGACGCGCCGATGGTGACCAAGGCGCACTACGCCGTGATCGGCGACCTGCACGAGGTGGTCCCGGCCGTGGTCCAGGAGATCAAGAGCCGCAAGGGCGCCTGACCGGGCCTCCCCGCCGAGCCGGCCAGCCCCACGGTGGTTGAGGAGCGAGCCTGCGAGCGTCTCGAAACCACCGGCACCGACGCGCAGTCTGATCGACACCGAGGACGGACAGAAGATCGTCCGCCACGTCTTCGGCGACCAGACCGACGGTGTGGTGTCCGCCCTTTCCGGAGGCGGCGGGGGTCAGGCGTCGCTGGTCAAGATGCTGCTGCCGCTGCTCGCCCCGATCGTGATGTCATACCTGAGCCGTCAGCGCAAGGGCGGCTCGGACGCAGGAGGCCTTGACGTCGGCGATCTCCTCGGCGGGCTGCTGGGCGGCTCGAAGGGCGGGTCGGCAGGCGCGGGCGGGCTTCCGGGAGGCCTCGGAGACCTGTTGGGCGGGCTTCTGGGTGGTGGCCGCCGCTGACCGTCTGCCCGGGACCCCCATCCGTGTGACCGGCCCGCAAAGGCGAACGTGACGATGCGGCCAGTCGTCCTCGGCAACGGTGGTGCGCTCGCCGGCGCCCGTGCCTTTGCCTGGTTGTGGGCCGTTGCCTCGAGAGCTCAGGTGCGTCGGTGGAGCTGGTACTTGCCGTCGTGGCCGGGTGTCATGGTCATCCCGTCGCGATGGGCGAGGGTGTGGTGTCGGTTGCAGATCAGGGCGAGGTCCGCGAGGTCGGTCTTCCCGCCGGTGGCCCAGGGTCGTCGCCAGTGGTGGGCTTCGCACCAGTGCGCGGGCCGGTCGCAGCCGGTGATGGCGCACACGCCGTGTTGCTGGACCCGCAGGGCGAGGATCTGGGCCTTGGACGCCAGCCGGCGTCGGCGGCCCAGGTCGAGCACCCGGCCCGCGGAGTCGAGGACGGCGGGGATGATCCCGGCGGCACAGGCCAGCCGGCGGGCTTCGCTGGGGGAGAGCAGGGTGGGGGTGCCGGCGATCGCGGCGGCGGCCAGGCCACCCATCAGGCTGTCCAGGGTCATGGTGACCACCACGGTGGGGGCCAGCCCGCCGGTGGTCGGGAGGGTGTCGGGGTTCAGGGTCTCCAGGAGCCGGCAGAACGCCTCCCCGCGGATCACCGGGGTGAGCCGGCGGACCCGCTCCACCG
>JBIOUF010000020.1:0-29440 GCA_044866695.1 Nocardioidaceae bacterium
CGCCGCCAGCCCGAACCAGCGAGGTGACACCCCGTGAGCACGACCTTCCACAGTCCGAACTCGGCATCGGAGGCATCACGAGAGTCCGGGACAAACGGCACGGTCGGACTGCAGGCCGAGCTGACCACCGTCCGCAGCCTGGAAGCCTCCATCGCCGAGCGGCTCGCTGCGGCCCGCGACAGCCGGGAAGTGGTGCTCACGGCCGCGCGTGCGGCCGAGGCGATCCTCGATGAGGCCCGGGCCAAGGCCGCTCAGGCGGCTCAGGCGGCTCAGGCGGCCATCCACGCCGACGCACTGCGCGACGCCGGCAGGCTCCGCAGAGTCGCCGAAGAGCGATGCGCCGCGATCACGGCCAACGCAGCAGCTCGGCGCGAGCACGACGTGGCCGCACTCCTCGCCGGGGTCCTGCCTGCCGCGGCGAGCCCATCACCTGCCCGCGCGGACGGCCCCTGGCAGGTCCGGGGGCAGGAGGCGACCTGGTGATCGCCGCGATGCGGCAGCTGGAGCTGCTGGGCCGGGTGGCCGACCTCGAGAAGGCGCTGTTCGCGCTGCAACGGATGCGGCTGGCCGAGGTCGTGCAGACCACCGGGGATCCCGATGCGCCGCAGGAGCCCATCGTCCACGCCCTGCAGCGCACCCGAGCCCTGCTCGCGACACTGCCCGAGCTCAGCCTGACCGAGCGGCCCACGGACCCCACCAGCCCTCCCACGGCGGCCGCGGTCCAGTCGCCGGCAAGTCCCCTGGTCGACGTGGCGCTGCTCGATGCCCTCGAGCCACAGGTGAGCGCGCTCAGCGAGCAGGCCGAGGAGCTCGCGACCGAGCAGTCAACGCTGTTGCACCAGGTGAGCGTCCTGGAGCGCCTGGAGATGCTGGTTCCCGAGCTGGCCCACCTCACCGACGACGAGCTGCGACTGCTGGACCTGAGCAGCATCGCCTTGGTCCTCGACGACCCGGACGGGCGGGTCGTGGACGCGCTGCGAGCCCAGCTGCGCGACCAGCTCGGTGACCGGCACCTGCTCGTCGCCACCGACTCCCCCACCGACCGCCGCACCGCTCGTCACGCCGGCCGTGGCACGGCGCACGGGACAGGATCGGAGAGCGCCTCGACCGTGCGGGCCACCGGATGCCTGCTGGTCGTCCCCCACCGGGACCTCGATGACGTCGAGGCACTGCTGGGCGGCGACCGGATCGCACGCCTCTCGGTCCCCGAGCGGTATGCCGGCCGGTCGCTGCACTCCACCGCCCTCGGCATGCGCGAGCGACTCAGCCAGATCCCGGGCGAGCTCGATGACACCTACGCCGAGCTGTCCGCCCTCCTGACCGGGCACGTCGCGGCCCTACGTCGTCTGGAGCACCAGCTGCAGGCGCTGCTGGAGCGGGACGTCGCCGGCCGCGCTGCCCGGTCGACCGACCGGACCTTCGCGCTACGGGTCTGGGTCCCCGCCGACTCGGTCGACCAGATCGCCGCTGGGCTCGCCGCCGCGCTGGACCAGGCCGTGGTCGTGGTCCCGGTCGAGGACCGTGACGTCATCGGTGACCCGCCCACGCTCCTGCGACACCGCCGCGCCTGGCGGCCGTTCGGCAACCTGGTCACCTTCCTGTCCTGGCCGACACCAGGAGGCATCGACCCCACCGGGATGATGGCGCTGGCGCTGCCGTTCCTGTTCGGTGTCATGGTCGGCGACGTCGTCTACGGCCTGCTCCTGATGCTCATCGGGTGGGGGCTGCGCTCACGCACCACTGACGGGACCTTCCAACGCGACGCAGCGCACGTGCTGATCATCGGTGGAGCGTGGGCCACCCTGTTCGGGGTGCTCTTCGGCGAAGCCCTTGGCAGCCTGGGCAACCAGCTCGGGATGCCCGCCCTGTGGTTCTACCGCGGCGGCCCCGACGCGCTCGAACCGCTGCTGATCTTCGCGCTCGCCCTCGGCGCCGTACACATCACCCTTGGACTGCTCCTCGGACTGTGGCAGGCCATTGCACACCGACAGCGGCACCAGATCGCCGAACGAGCCGGCACACTGCTGTTCCTCCTCGGCCTCTTCGCGCTCGCCGGTGTCGTCGCCTCAGCCCTCCCCGACGGGCTGCTCACCCCCGCCGTCGTCGCGATCTGCATCGGCATCGTGGTCGCCAGCGTCTCCCACGGCGCGCTCGGGCTGCTGCTGGGACCACTGGAGCTCCTCGGCACCCTCGGCAACATCTTGTCCTACCTGCGCGTCGCCGCGGTGGGGCTCGCCTCGGTCTACCTGGCCAACGTCGCCAACGAGCTGGCCGCCACGGCACCACTGCTGCTCGGCATCCTCATCGCCGCCTTCTTCCACACCCTCAACCTCGCCTTGGCCGCCTTCAGCCCCACCGTGCAAGCGCTGCGCCTGCACTACGTGGAGTTCTTCAGCAAGTTCTACGACGGCACCGGGCGACCCTTCCAGCCACTCGGCACCGACCTCGACCCAGGCCTGCTGGGCGTGGAGTTCGAGGTCACTCCGGCACCCCCCGGCTCAGCCGGCCGAGACGCCCGCGACAACACGTTCCCGACCACCACCGCCACCGCCCCCGCCCCCAGCGCTCAGCCCGCGGCGCTCAGTGCGGGTGCCGCCAACGAAAGGGAATCATCATGGAAGCAGGCCTGATCGCCATCGGAGCCGGCCTCGCCGTCGGCCTCGCCGCCCTCGCGACCGGCTTCGCCCAGGCCCGCATCGGCGCCGCCGCCGTGGGCGCGATCGCCGAGAAGCCCGAGCTCACCGGACGAGCGATCCTGCTCGTGGCGATCCCCGAGACCCTGGTCATCCTCGGCTTCGCCGTGGCAGCCATGATCGTCCTCCTCCTGGGCGGCTGACATGCCGCTTGCCGACCTGCTGCAGGCTCTCGACAGGGACGCCGCCCAGGACCTCGAGACCACCCTGGCCGCCCAGCGCCGGCAGGCCGACGGCATCGTCGCGACCGCCCACACCGACGCCGCCGCTCTCATCGAGGACGCCGTCGCTACCGCGACCAAGGAGGCCCACGTCGCGGCCAACGCTGTCCGTGCGCAGGCACAGGCCCAGGCGCGCACGACCATCCGAGCCGCTGTCCAGGGCGCGCTGACCGACCTGCGCGACGAGGTCGAAGCAGCCCTGCGGGAGGCCGCCGAGGCCGATGGCGAGATGATCACACTGGTCCTGGTGCGCGAGTCACTCGACGCGCTGCCGACCGCGACGCGGGTGCGTGTGCCGCCCGGGTTCGTGGACAGGGTCGTCCGGGACTGGCCAGACCTGGAGGTTCTCGGGGACCTCGAGGAGCTCGGGGCCACCGTCGAGGACCACGCCGGACGGACCCTGGTCAACACCGTCTCGCTCCGTCTCGACATGCTCTGGCCGTCCCTGGTCTCCCCACTGGTCCGAGGCTGGGAGCAGTCGTGAGCGACAGACCCGACTTCCTTCCCGGCAACATCCGGTTGCGAGCGCGCACACCGGCGCTCACCTCGGCCACGACCACCGCGGAGGTCGAGTCGCAGATCCGCGCGGTCCCCGGTGCCTACGCGGGCGCAGCGCGGCACGCCGTCGAGGTACTGACCGCCCGCTACGACCTGCGCGACACCCTGGCGCTGCTGCGCGGCGGGCTACACCACCGGTCGGTCGACGACACGCTCGGCGCCGTGCACACACTCGGCGCCATCACCCCCGAGCACGCCCGCGAGGTGGCCCGCGCCGCCGACGCCGAAGCCATCGTCAGCAGGTTGGTCACCCACAAGCTGCCCGACCCCCGCACCGCCGCGACTCTCCCCGGCATCTGGCAGCGCTACCAGCTGCACCGCGACGAGGTCGAGCTCGAGACCGAGATCGCCACCCAGGCACACCACACCTGGACCGACCGCCTCCTCACCCAGGCGCGCCTCACCCAGTCCCTGCTCTCCCTCCTCGCCGAGGAGCGCGACCGCGCCAACCTCCTGGCCGTCCTCCGAGTACCGGCCGACGCGGCCCTGACGCTCCTGCCCCCCGGCCTGCTACCACCTCCGGCCCTCACCGCCGCCGCCCGAGGCGACTGGATCCCCCTCCGCCATCACCGCCCCGACTGGACCCCCGTCCTGGACCGTCACACCCACCCGCACCGAACACCAGTGCCCCTCGAGCTCGACCTGCGACTCCATGCCTGCCGGAGCAGGCTGCACCTGCTGCGCCGCGGCGACCCGTTCACCACCGACGTCGCGGTCGGCTACATGTGCGCACTCGAGACCCCCACAACCACCTCCACGACCGGGGCCGACCCGCCACGACACCGCCGCCTCGCCACCGTGGCCGCGTAGCCGCCACACCGACCACGACGCAGACCAGACCCAGGAGAGACCCGATGTCCCATGTCATCGTGATTGCCGACACCGATACCGCAGCCGGCTTCCGGCTCGGCGGTGCCGCCACCAGGAGCCCGGCTCCGGACGGGCTGTCCGGCCCGGGAGCCGGAGCGTCACGGGATGGCGCGGCGGAGATCGTGGCACTGGTCGAGGACGCGAGCCGGTCCGACGCTGCGGTGGTCGCGGTCCACCACGACCTGTGGGCCCAGGTGCCGGCCTCGACCCGGTCAGCGTGGGAGCGTCGCACCGACACCCTGGTCGTGCCGCTCCCGCCCGACGACGGGATCACGCGGCTGGACCGCCACACCGCGTTGCGGGAGCTGCTGGCCCAGGCAGTCGGCTACGAGATCAGCTTCTCACCCGAGGCGGACCGGTCATGAGCATCCTCGACCAACACCTGATCGGATCCGTGCACCGCGTCGCCGGGCCGGTGATCGAGGTCGCCGGCCTCGAAGGAGCCCGGCTCTTCGATGTCGTGCGGGTCGGCGAGGCTCGGCTGCCCGGTGAGATCATCCGGCTCGCGAACGGACTGGCCACCGTCCAGGTCTTCGAGGAGACCACCGGGCTGCGCGTCGGCGAACCGGTGGTCAGCGAGGGCGAGCCACTGGCCGTCGAGCTTGGACCTGGTCTGCTCGGCGGGGTCTTCGACGGCACGCAACGGCCGCTGCGCGACCTGCACCGGACCCACGGCATCTTCATCCCCCGGGGGTCCGACCCGCACCGGCTGAACCGCGACCACCGGTGGGCATTCCGGCCCACCGCCTGCCTCGGCACCGACCTCGGCCCCGGGGACGAGCTCGGTGTGGTCCAGGAGACCGCCGCGCTGACCCACCGGATCCTGGTCCCGCCGGGAACCCGCGGAGTGCTGTCCTGGCTGGCCGAGGGCGAGCTGACCATCGAGGACCCGGTGGCCACCGTCGGGGGCACCCCGGTGACCATGCTGCAGCGCTGGCCGGTGCGGCAGCCGAGGCCGGTGCGCCGCCAGCTGGCGCTCGACAGACCGCTGCTGACCGGACAACGGGTCCTGGACACCCTGTTCCCGGTCGCCCGCGGCGGCACCGCGATCATCCCCGGCGGGTTCGGCACCGGGAAGACCGTGCTCGAGCAGGCCGTCGCGAAGTTCTCCGCCGCCGACGTGGTCGTCTACGTCGGCTGCGGCGAACGCGGCAACGAGCTCACCGAGGTCCTCGAGGACTTCCCCACCCTGCAGGACCCGCGCACCGGCGCCCCGCTGATGGACCGGACCGTGCTGATCGCCAACACCTCCAACATGCCGGTCGCGGCCCGCGAAGCCAGTGTGTACGTCGGGATGACGATCGCGGAGTACTACCGCGACCAGGGCTACGACGCCGTCCTGCTCGCCGACTCCACCAGCCGCTGGGGTGAAGCCCTGCGCGAGGTCTCCAGCCGCCTCGAGGAGATCCCCGCCGAGGACGGCTACCCCGCCTATCTCGCCACCCGCCTGTCCGCCTTCTACGAACGCGCCGGTGCCGTCGAGTGCCTCGGTGACCACTCCGGCCACCAACCGGCTGATGGAGAAGCCGACGGTGCTCGCGAGGGATCGGTGACCGTCGTCGGCGCCGTCTCCCCGGCCGGAGGAGACTTCTCCGAGCCCGTCACCCAGAACAGCCTGCGTGTGGCCGGCTGCTTCTGGGGCCTGGACACCACCTTGGCCCGGCAACGGCACTTCCCGTCGATCAGCTGGTCCCGCAGCTACACCAGCTACCGGCTCGACGCCTGGTTCGACCACAACGTCACCGCGCAGTGGTCTCGGCTGCGCGCATGGGCGCTGGCCACCCTGGCCGAGGAAGGCTCCCTGCAGGAAGTGGCCGCGCTGCTGGGAATCGAGGCCCTGGCCGCGCCCCAGCGGGTCACCTTGCGAGTGGGACGCGTACTGCGCGAGGACTTCCTCCAGCAGTCCTCCTTCGACGAGCTCGACGCCACCTGCCCCCCGGTCAAACAGGTGGCGATGCTGGCCGCCATCCATGAGGCGGACCACGCCATGCGCACCGCGCTCAACGCCGGCGCCGCGGTCGGCTCGGTGGTCGACGAACCCGCCCTCAGCCTGCTCGGCGGCATGCGCCGCTGGCCCAACGACGAGACGACCACCGACCGCGGACGCGAGACCGGGCGCCGGATCGAGGCCGCCCTCGGCGTCGCCGACGCTGTCGACGACACGCTGCAGCGCGAGGAGCCCATGTCCCCACTCGCACACGACCCGGCGAGCGGCACATCCACGACGACCATCACCCAGGAGCGGTCATGACCCTGACCGACACCCCGTCCGCCCCGTCACCGGTGACGTCACCCGACCTCACCGCCGCATTCGGCACGCCCTGGGTGGTCGACCACACCGGCGTGCAGCGGATCGCTGGTCCACTCCTGGTGGTCGACGCGATGGAGGACGTCGCCTACGGCGAGGTGGTCACCGTCATCGCCGACGACGGCGCCGAACGAGGCGGACAGGTGCTCGAGGTCGACGGCACCCGCGCCGTGGTCCAGGTCCTCGGCGGCACCGCCGGCCTCGGCCTCGACAACGCCCGCGTCCGCACCCGAGCCCGGCCCGCGGTCACCGGTGTGGGCACGTCCTATCTCGGCCGGGTCCTCGACGGCGGCGGACGCCCGCGCGACGGAGAGCCGGACGTGATCCCCGAAGCGTTCCGCCCGGTCAACGGTCTGCCTCTCAACCCCGTCGCCCGAGAACACCCGGACCAGTTCATCGAGACCGGGATCTCGGCCATCGACGGCCTGAACACCCTGGTCCGCGGCCAGAAGCTCCCCATCTTCACCAGCGCAGGGCTCCCGGCCGGTGAGCTGGCCGCCCGCATCGCGGCGCAGTCCCACGTGCCCACAGCCAGTAGGGACCTACCGGGCGACGCGGCGTCACCCGACGCGGCGCACCTCACCAACCACGCCAGCTCCGACGACGGCGACGACGTCGTCGTGGTGTTCGCGGCCATGGGCGTCACCCGACGCGAGGCGGACTTCTTCCGCACCGAGTTCGAGCTCGGCGGCGCCGCACACCGCAGCGTGCTGCTGCTCAACCTCGCCGACGACCCCACCATCGAACGGCTCACCACGCCGCGGATCGCGCTGACCATCGCCGAGCACCTCGCCTACGAGACCCACCGCCACGTACTGGTGATCCTCACCGACATCACCGTCTACTGCGAAGCACTGCGCGAGATCGCCGCAGCCCGGGAGGAGATGCCCGGGCGTCGTGGCTACCCCGGCTACATGTACACCGACCTCGCCTCCCTGTTCGAGCGCGCCGGCCGCGTGCACGGGTCTGCGGGGTCGTTGACCCAGCTGATGATCCTCACGATGCCCGACGGCGACATCACCCACCCGGTGCCGGACCTGACCGGCTACATCACCGAGGGACAGATCGTCCTGGCCCGCGACCTCGAACGCGCCGGAGTCGACCCGCCCATCGACGTCCTGCCCTCGCTGTCTCGGCTCATGAACGCCGGCATCGGCCCCGGTCGCACCCGAGGGGACCACCGCAACCTCGCCGACCAGCTCTACGCCTGTTACGCCCGGGGACGCGAGGTCCGCCGGCTCGTCGCGATCCTCGGCGAGGCCGGTCTGGCCGAGTCCGACCGTCGGTTCCTGGCCTTCGCGCAGGCCTTCGAGACTCGCTACCTCGGTCAAGGTCAGCAGCGACGCAGCTGGACCGAGACCCTCGACCTCGGCTGGGAGCTCCTCGGGATGTTCCCGCCCGAAGAGCTCACCCGCGCCACGCCGATCCAGCTGAAGGAGCACCACCGCTACCTCCCGCACCACGCTCACCGGTCCGACGACAGCCCGTTGCGTCCCGAACCCTGAGCGCCAGGCCCAGGATGCCCCGAGTCCCGGGCCTTCCTCTTCACCGCCACAACCAAGGGGCGCCACCATGTTCGACCTCCTCCCCGACCTCGTCACCAGCCTGCTCTCCGACCTCCTGCTCGTCCTGGCCCTCGCCGCCTGGCTCGCCCTCTGGCTGCTTCGCGAGACCGGACACCTCGGCGTCCAGCGCGGCGACGGCCTCCGCCGCGCCTCGCACCGCCGGATCCCACCGAGCACACCATCGGGAGCTCCGGCGCCAGCTTTGCCCGGCTTGCGAACCGGGTCCAGAGCCCACGACCTGCTCGACCGCGAGGAGTGCGACGCCCGCAGCTCCCGCGACGCCACACATACCGCCACGCATGCCGCCACGCGCTCCGGAGGTGCACGCCGATGACCCCGATGCCCCCACCACCCGCGACCCAGCGCACGCCGGGGTCGACCACGCGGCAGACCACGACCCCTCGCGATGCCGACCCGGCCACCATCCGTGGGCGACGCCCCGACTCGACGGTCCTGCTGGACCCCCCGTACGCAAGCCCGGCAGTCGAGGTGCTCGAGAGGCTCGGCCTGGACCCGGCCACCGGGCTCAGCACCACCGAGGCTCAGGATCGACTGAGCACCTACGGCCCCAACGCCCTGGCCGAGCACAAGCCCCGTCCGGCCGTGCTGCGGTTCGTCGACCAGCTGCGCAGCGTGCTGATCCTGGTGCTGATCGCAGCCGCGGTGCTCGCCGGCATCGTCGGGGAGATCAAGGACACCGTGGTCATCGCCATCGTGCTGCTCCTCAACGCCAGCATCGGGTTCTTCCAGGAACAGCGCGCCGAGAAGAGCCTCGAAGCCCTGCGTCGCATGCTGGCTCCCACCACCCGGGTCCGCCGCGACCACCAGGAACGGGTCGTCGACGCCAAGGACCTCGTGCCAGGAGACCTCGTGCTCCTCGAGGCCGGCGACCGGGTGCCGGCCGACGGCCGCCTGGTCCTCGCGGCCTCGGTGGAGGTCGACGAGTCCACGCTCACCGGCGAGTCGCAACCGGTCGTCAAGACCGAGACGGCGGTCGGCGACGTACCCCTGGCCGAGCGCACCTGCATGCTGCACATGAACACCGCCCTCACCAGGGGTCGCGCCGAGATGGTGGTCACCGCCACCGGCATGGACACCGAGGTCGGCCAGATCGCCGGGCTGTTGGCCGACGGCAAGGAGCCCCGCACCCCGCTGCAGGAACAGCTCGACACCCTGGGCAAGCGACTCGCGCTGCTCGGTGGTGTCGCGGTCTCGATCTACGTGGCAATGGCGCTGCTGCGCGGCGAGTCTCTCTCCGAGGTCTCGCTGCGTGCCGTCGCGCTGGCCGTGGCCACCGTCCCCGAGGGGCTGCCGGCGGTGCTGGCCCTCACCTTGGCGCTGGGCGTGCAGCGGATGGCACGCCGCAACGCCATCGTCAAGCGTCTGGCCGCCGTGGAGACCCTGGGTTCGGCGACCGTCATCTGTTCGGACAAGACCGGCACCCTGACCCTCAACGAGATGACCGTCCGGTCCCTGGTGACCCCCGACCAGGAGCTGGTCGTGACCGGCCAGGGGTATCGACCCGACGGCCAGGTCACTCTGCGCGACGGTACGCCAGGTGTCCTGCCCGAGCACCTGGTGGACGCACTCGTGCTGTGCAACGACAGCCGCCTCACCGACGACGGCATCATCGGGGATCCCACCGAAGCCGCCCTGGTGGTGCTGGCGGCCAAGGCCGGCATCGACACCGATCAGCGCCGCGTCGCCCGCCCCCGGGTCCGCGAGATCCCCTTCGACGCCGACTACAAGTACATGGCCACCCTCCACGAGGAGGACGGCGCGACCCGCATCTACGTCAAAGGCGCCGCCGACGTCCTCCTCAACCGATGCATCCCCGCGCGAGGCTTCGGTGCCTCCGACCACGACAAGGCACTCGACGCCCTCTTCCTGGGCACGGTGAACCGGCAGATCGAAGTGATGGGCTCCCAGGGGCTGCGGGTCCTGGCCCTGGCCACTGCCCTGCGACCCGGCTCCCCCGGCGACCTCGACGACGACCTGCACGACCAGCTTCACGACCTCGAGCTGCTCGGACTGGTCGGCATCGCCGACCCGCCACGCCCCGAGGCGCGAGAAGCGATCGCCTTGTGCGGTCGCGCCGGAGTCGCGGTCAAGATGATCACCGGCGACCACGCCGCCACCGCGGCCGCCATCGCCGCCGAGCTCGGGCTTGAAGGGCGCGCCGTCACCGGCGAACAGCTCGCTCAGATGAGCCCCGAGCAGCTGGCTGCCGAGATCGACGACATCGCCGTGTTCGCCCGCGTCGCCCCCGAGCACAAGGTCGCCATCGTCCAAGCCCTTCAGGAGCGCGGTCACGTGGTGGCCATGACCGGTGACGGCGTCAACGACGCAGCCGCCCTGAAGAACTCGCACATCGGCGTCGCCATGGGCATCACCGGCACCGAAGTCACCAAGGAAGCCGGCACCATCATTCTCACCGACGACAACTTCGCCACCATCGTGGGAGCCGTCGAAGAAGGGCGTGCGATCTACGACAACGTCGTCAAGTTCGTCCGGTTCCAGCTCTCCACCAACGTAGGCGCCATCCTGACGTTCCTCGGTTCCTCCGTGCTCGGGCTGGCCGCACCGCTGACCGCGATCCAGATCCTGTGGGTCAACATCATCATGGACGGCCCCCCGGCCATGGCGCTGGGCGTCGACCCGGCCCGCCGCGGCATCATGGACGAGACCCCACGAAGTCAGGACAGCCAGATCCTGTCCCGATCCCGGCTGCTGCGCCTGGTGCGTGTGGGCGCGGTGATGGCCACCGGAACCCTCGGCGTGCTGCTGGCTGCCCGCGAGCTGTCCACGGCGGAGGTCGCCCTGACGATGGCGTTCACCACCTTCGTGCTCTTCCAGGTCGTCAACGTCCTCAACGCGCGTGTCGAGACCCAGACCGTCTTCACCCGGCACCTGTTCACCAACCGCTGGCTCTGGGTCTCCATCGGCAGCGTGCTCGCGCTCCAGGTCGCCGCCGTCCACAGCCCCTGGCTCCAACCCATCTTCGACACCGTCGACCTGAGCCTCGGTCAGTGGGCCATCTGCACCGCTGTCGCGCTCAGCGTCCTGGTCGTCGAGGAGACGGTGAAGCTCCGCTCCCCCGCCTACGCCTGGGCGAGGGGTTGGCTCTCCGACCCCACCGCACGACGCCCCGAACGACGTCGGCACAAGCATCGGGAGGGGTAGCCGCGCCCAGGGTCGAGGCAGCACTCGTGATCCGCCCCGGGAAGGTTTCGGAGTCTCAGATCACCCGGGGCGGCTCACCTGCCATGGATGCGACGACCTTGCCCGAACTGAGTCTCGCGTATCATGGTTCCATGGCCGGCGAATGGACGTTCCTGTCCAACTACGGGCACGTCCTGGTCTGTCTGGCCGGGGACCCGGACGCGCGGATGCGTGACGTGGCCGAGGTCGTCGGCATCACCGAGCGAGCGGTGCAGCAGATCGTGCGTGACCTGGTCGAGCAGGGGTACGTGCGCAAGGACAAGGTGGGCAGGCGCAACCGGTACCAGGTGGTGGGCAGCGCCCATTTCCGCCACGCGCTCGAGGCCGACCTCACCTTGGACAGGTTCCTCGCCTTGGTCGTGGACGGCACACCCTCGCAACCGCGCCGCGAGCTACGATCCTCGGCGGGCGCGCCCGGTTAGTTACAGTTGGCGGCGGACTGGTTCACCGCAGATCAGCGCGATGCGTCCGTGGGCCCGCAAGTCGCCGTCACGAACCAGGGCGAGCTGACCGCCTTGGAGGATGACCTGTTCGATCAGGTCGTCGACGAGGTCGTGGACGTCCGAGACGCCCACTCGGGCCGTCTCGTGGCCGGGTCCTTCGATGGCCAGGCCCGGGCTGACGAAGCTCTCTTCGACGAGCAGCATCCTGGGAGCGCGGGAAGGCAGGGCGCGCCAGCAGTCATCGATGCCGGTGGCCACGCCGGCTGGTCGTGATCCCAATGCCTTGCTGAGCTTCTCCATCGCCTCTTCACGCCGGTTCTTGAGGTACTCGTCAAGGGCCCAGGTGCAGGCCATGACCAGGTCGAAGGCCGTGTCCTCCTCGTCCGTGGAGAGGCGTCCGGCGAGCCGCTCCAGGTTGCCGCTCAGGGCGCAGAACCTGTCGAGCAGTCGCGGTGAACCTGCGAGCACCAATGGGCTGGGGTGTCCCGCGCGGTAGTCGCCCAGCATCCGGTCAACCGCCTGCAGGTAGCTCGTGCTCAGGTCGCGGCCAACCTCGTCGGCGTCCGGATCGCCCGGGGCTGGAAGCCGGATCCGGCCACTGCCGCGGAAGGGGTCCACCTCGTCGACCGGATGCAAGCCACCGTCGGCGGCGGCGTAGAGGTGGGCGCAGGTCGAGTGCAGCACCAGCACCACGTGCGGGGGCATTCGGTGCAGGGCCGAGATCAGGGGCCGAGTGGCGAACGTCTGCTCCACGACCGCACGCGGCGCCACGGACTGCGGCAGTCGGAAGCTCCGGGTCAGGGCCGGGCTCACGTAGATCGCCAGGGCGTGGTCCGCCGGCTGGGTTGCTGCTCGTTGCGCTTCCGCGCTCAGCCTCGCCATCAGGTGCTCTCGCCCCGCAACTTCCTGCTCACCCAGGGTCCGGTCCACCTCGGCGGCCAACCGGTGCAAGTGATCGAAGTCGGCCGGGGTCAGCCGAGCCGCCGGCTGGGTGGGCATGAGCAGGGAGATGCAGGGGTAGCCCGAAGTCGCGGTGAGTTCGGCCACGTCCTTGGCACGAAGCGCGATAGAGGCGACTGGCTGGAGGCCGCCTTGCTGGCGCCCGCTGCGGGACGAATGCTGGGTGGTTGGCTGGGTGGTTGGCTGGGCGGCGCTGTTCACTGGGCTAGTCCTTCGCGGGTCGGGGCTCGATGTGAGCGTGGTCGTGAGCCGGGGGCCGCACCCATCCCGGCTCACGGGCGGCAACCGTGTCCATCTCCGTACCTCGGCCGCCCATCGTCATCGCAGCGCGGTCTCGGCGTCGTCAACCTCGGCGTCGCCAGCCTCGGCGTCGCCTTCCTCCGCGGCTGGGGCTGCCCCAGCTGTCTTCTGCGGGTGCCGGGTGGCGCGCAGGCTGGCGACCACGGCGATGGTGATGCTGACGGTGATGACGCCCAGCGAAAGCCAGATCGGCATCTTGTAGACGTCGAGCAGGAGCATCTTGATGCCGACGAAGACGAGGATCGCGGCCAGGCCGGCCTTGAGGTAGATGAACCGGTCGATGAGGTCGGCCAGCAGGAAGTACATGGCGCGCAGGCCGAGGATGGCGAAGGCGTTGCTGGTGAAGACCAGGAAGGGGTCCTGGGTGACGGCGAAGATCGCGGGGATGGAGTCGACGGCGAAGATGATGTCGGTGGTCTCGACCATGACCAGCACGAGGAACAGCGGCGTGGCCACCCACGTGCCGGCCTTCTTCACCCAGAACTTCTGTCCGTGGTACTCCTCGGTGGAGGGGACGCGCTTCTTCATCCAGCGCAGCACCGGGTTGCGGGCGGGGTCGAGCTGGTCGTCGCGATGGCGGAACATCTTCCAGCCGGTGTAGACGAGGAACGCGCCGAACAGGTACAGGACCCAGGCGAAGTTCTCGATCAGCACCGCACCGCCGGCGATGAAGATGGCCCGGAAGACCAGGGCGCCCAGGACGCCGTAGAAGAGCACCCGGTGCTGGTACTCCCGGGGGACGGCGAAGTAGGTGAAGATGAGGGCGAACACGAAGACGTTGTCGACGGCCAGTGACTTCTCGATCAGGTAGCCGGCGTAGTACTCGCCACCGGCTTGGGCGCCGTAGGTCCACCAGATCACGCCGCCGAAGGCAAGGCCGAGGCTGACCCAGACCGCGGACCACGCGGCAGCCTCCTTCACCCCCACGACGTGTGCGGTGCGGTGGGCGAACAGGTCGATGGCCAGCATCGAGACGATGACGGCCAGGACCGCGGCCCAGGCCCAGAGCGGGACATCCATGTCAGTTGCCTCCAGCGTGTCCGCGCGCGGCGCGGGACAGCGTTGGAGGTCTCCCCCGCCAACTCCGTTGCGGGTCGGCCGGCGCACCGGGCCGGTCAGGGCCGGCCGAACTGACGATGCGTCGAGGTGGGGTACTCCCCTCGTGCGCTTGAGTATTCACGAACCCCAGTTCGGATGTCAAGGGCGATCGGAGCGCCGCGTCGAGCACTGACTGAACAAGCGACCAGGAACGGGTCCTACGGGACACGGGCCGCGACTCAGGCGCCTCGGGTCGATCGCGTCGCCTTGTGCGTACGGCACAGAGACATCCTTCCAGTGGCACCGCTCGGTACCACCGTCAGTTGTCACATAGCCGTTGCAGCAGACCGTGCGAACCTCGGACCGAGCGCGAGTCGGAGAGCCACCGCGACCCGAGGGGCCGTGTCAGTCGGTCCTCTCGACCAGGACCCGCGTTGTCGGCGGACCCACAAGCGCCGGCGCGTTCCCGGTCCCCCAGACCCGCTCATGGAGAAACGCCGAGAACGCGTGAGCCTGTGCGGGCGCGTCGAAGTCGAGGTCGATGACCATCTGACGAGGGTCTTCCTCGAGGAGTCGGATGCGATGGGCCATGACACCGGCCTGGGTACGTGCGTCGGCGAAGCGGTCGAAGGCCGCCTTCCATGTCGGGTAGTCGGTGATTGCGTGTTCGATGTGCAGGGTTGCGGTCATGACTCGAGGGTTGCCGTCGTGGCCCGGATCGAACATCCCAGGTTGTTGGGGTTCTGGCCCGGCCAGGCCCTCCCTACGCTGATCGAGTGTCCCGTGACACCTTTCTGGTCGGCGTGCACCGCTCGCTGGCCGGCGTCGACGACGATCGGAGCCTGCGTCGCGTCGTCTTGGAGCAGGTACGCCGCACGGTCCACTTCGACGCGTTCGCCTGGTTGCTGACCGATCCGGACACGACGGTCGGCACCGCGCCGTTGGCTGAGGTGCCGTGCCAAGGCCAGCTGTCACGCCTGGTGGCGCTTCGTTACACGTCGGGGCGTCGCTGGACCACCGCTGATACGGGAGTCGCCTATCGCCCGGTGCTTCCCGGATCTGAGCTGGCGCGCTTCATCGCGTGCTACGGGACGTACGACGTGGTGTCACTCGTGTTCGCGGACCGGTTCGGTTGGTGGGGGTTCCTGGACCTGTGGCGGGAGGGCGGACGATTCGACGCCGAGGAGTCCGAGCTTCTCGGACTTCTCGGTCAGCCGGTAACCGCAGCGCTTCGCGAGTCACGCGCGGCCACGTTCGTTCTGCCTGGCCGGGTGACGCAGCGTGCGTCTGGTCGATCGGTTCTCCTGCTCGGACCCGACCTGTCCCTGCGTCAGCAGACCGCAGAAGCGGAGGCGGGGCTCCGTGCCCTGCTGCCGACCGAGGAGAGCCGTCGCCCGGTCCCGGCGGCGGCGTACAACGTCGCTGCCCAGTTGCTCTCGGTTGAGGCAGGTATCGACGCCCATCGGCCGCTGGCGAGGGCTGCGGTGTCGCCAGGTGAGTGGATCTCCGTGCACGCGGCGCGGCTGGGGGAGGACATCGCCGTGACGATCGGACCGGTGGAGCAGCGCGAGCGCTGGAACCTGTTCTGCCGCACCCACGGCCTGAGCGACCGGGAGACCGAGGTGGTCACCTACCTCGCGGAGGGAGACGACACCCGTACCCTGGCCGCCCGCCTGTGCCTCTCCGAGCACACGGTTCAGGACCACCTGAAGTCTGCGTTCGCCAAGACCGGCGTTCGTAGCCGCCGAGAGCTCCTCGCGCTAGCGAGGGGCGCCTGAGGGCAGGTAGGTGGCGTGGACGGGCCCACTATCACCAGCGGCAGAGCAGTCATAGTCCGCATCGTCGCCCCACTCATGCTCGTAGACTGCCTCAAACCACGCCCCTTTTGCCTGTGACACCGCGCTCGCGCGGGCGACCGGCGGTGGCGAACTCCTCGCCCACTACGTACGCGCAGGTTCTCGAGTGCCTAGCCAATGCTGCTGGGTCGAGCGATCTGGTTGCTTGGTCCTGCCAGACATGCACCCGCTACTTGGTGTTGCTATCTAGTGGTACTCCGCGCTACTATCTAGTGGTAGTCAGCAACACCGAGTAGTCCGGGAGGGTTTCCATGGCCAAGCAGATGACAGAGATGCTCAAGGGCACTCTCGAGGGCATCGTCCTCGCGCTCCTGGCCGTGAAGCCGGCGTACGGCTACGAGATCACGGCTCGGCTGCGCGAGCGAGGCTTCGCCGACATCGTAGAGGGCACCGTCTACGCCCTGCTGGTCCGCATCGAACAGCGAGGCTTCGCCGACGTCGAGAAGGTCCCCTCCGAGAAGGGGCCGCCGCGCAAGGTCTACTCGCTCAACGCCCAGGGCAGCGAGTACCTCGACGAGTTCTGGAGGAGCTGGAGCTTCCTCGCCGAACGCATCGAACAGCTCCACCGCACCATCGGACATCCAGACGAAGAAGGAGAGAAGTAGCCATGGCGGCAAAGTGGATCGAGGCCCTGACCGGGTCGCTCGAGCAGAAGAAGCAGTACAAGCAGGACAAGGCCCGCATCGAGGCCCTGCCCCAGCCGTACGCCGGCGCCGCGCAGGCCATGCACCGGTACCTCATGTACTACGGCGGCATCACCGACGGCGACACCCTCGTGACGATGTTCGGCGACCTCGCCGACCTGTGGGAGCGGGCCGCCGTCGACGGGACGCCCGTGCGCGCGATCGTCGGCGACGACCCGGTGGAGTTCGCCGAGACGTTCGCACATGCCTACACCGGCAAGCAGTGGATCGACAAGGAGCGCGCTCGCCTGGTCAAGGCGATCGAGGACGCCGAGCGGGAGAAGCAGCAATGACCACTGGCCCCGCGATCCGGGTGCGCGGCATCGAGAAGTCCTTCGACGAGCTGCCCGTGCTGCGCGGCGTCGACCTCGACGTGAAGGCGGGAAGCATCTTCGCGCTGCTCGGCTCGAACGGCGCAGGCAAGACCACGCTCGTGAAGATCCTGTCGACGCTGCTCAAGTCCGACGCGGGCACGGCCACGGTCGACGGCTTCGACGTCGCCGCCGAGCCGGGCGACGTCCGCGAGTCGATCAGCCTGACCGGCCAGTTCGCTGCCGTCGACGAAGTGCTCACCGGCCGGGAGAACCTCGTGCTGGTCGCCAAGCTGCGTCACCTCGACGACCCGGGTGCGATCGCCGACGACCTGCTCGACCGCTTCTCGCTCACCGATGCAGGGAACCGCAAGGCGGGGACGTACTCGGGAGGCATGCGACGCAGGCTCGACATCGCGATGAGCCTGATCGGCGACCCGCCGGTCATCTTCCTCGACGAACCGACCACGGGGCTCGACCCCCAGGCCCGCAACGAGGTGTGGCAGACCATCAGGCAGCTCGCCGGCCGAGGGACGACGGTGCTGCTCACGACGCAGTACCTCGACGAGGCCGAACGGCTCGCGGACCGCATCGCGATCCTGCACGAGGGAACCATCATCCAGAACGGGACCCTCGCCGAGCTCAAGCAGCTCCTGCCGCCGGCCAAGGTCGAGTACGTCGAGAAGCAGCCTTCGCTCGAGGACGTCTTCCTTACCCTCGTCGGCGAACCCGGCGAGACCGACACCAGCCACGACGGTCGCACCGACGACTCGGCCCTGGCACGAGAGGAACCCCGATGACCACCCACGTCCTCGAGGACACCGGCACCCTGACCGGCCGCTCGCTGCGCCACATCCTCCGCAGCCCCGACACGATCATCACCACCGTGGTGACTCCGATCGCGCTGCTGCTCCTGTTCGTCTACGTGCTCGGCGGCGCGATCGACACCGGCACCGACGAGTCGTACGTCAACTACATGCTCCCCGGCATCCTGCTCATCACCATCGCCTCCGGCGTCGCCTACACCGCGTACCGGCTGTTCCTCGACATGCAGGGCGGCATCTTCGAACGCTTCCAGTCGATGCCGATCGCGAGGTCGAGCGTGCTGTGGGCGCACGTTCTCACCTCCCTGGCCGCGAACCTGGTCTCGGTGGCGGTCATCCTGGCGGTCGGACTTCTCATGGGGTTCCGCACCGGAGCGTCCCTGGGAGCCTGGCTCGCCGTCACCGGCATCCTCGTCCTGTTCACCCTCGCCCTGACCTGGATCGCCGTGATCGCAGGGCTCTCGGCCAAGACCGTCGACGGCGCGAGCGCGTTCAGCTACCCGCTGATCTTCCTGCCGTTCATCAGCTCGGCGTTCGTGCCCACCGACTCGATGCCCGGCCCCGTCGCCTGGTTCGCCGAGAACCAGCCCGTGACCGCCATCGTGAACACCCTCCACGCCCTGTTCGCCCAACAGCCCGTCGGCAGTGACATCTGGACCGCCCTGGCCTGGCTCACCGCAATCCTCGTCGCCGCCTACACCTGCGCGATCGCCATCTACCGCCGCAGGATGAACTAACCCCGAAGCGGAAGCTGCGGTACGTCGCTCCGGCGGCGTGTCAACCCAGACCGGGGCTACTCACGTGCGCGAGGGGGGAGTTGAACCCCCACGCCCTTTCGGGCACACGGACCTGAACCGTGCGCGTCTGCCTGTTCCGCCACTCGCGCCAGAAGCCCGCCAAGGCTAACCCACCCCGCCCCGCCGCCGCGACACGGGCCACGGCCACGGCCGGCCGGGCCGATACGATCACCGAAGGCCGGGGTATCGGGAGGTCGGGCCCGGGAAGGAGGCGGCGTGGGCATCGTGCAGCGGTTCGAGAACCGGCTCGAGCAGATGGTCTCCGGCGCCTTCGCGAAGGCCTTCCGCAGCGCCGTGCAGCCGGTCGAGCTCGCCGCGGCGCTGCAGCGGGAGGTGGACAACTCCGCCCAGATCCTGTCCCGCGACCGGCGGCTGGTGCCCAACCGCTTCCGGCTGGAGCTCAGCGAGACCGACCACGAGCGGCTCGCGCCGTACACCTCGACGCTGACCAGCGAGCTCACCACGATCCTGCGCGAGCACGCCGAGGAGCAGCACTACGTCTTCGCCGGGCCGGTCTCGATCGACCTGGCGACGGCCGAGGACCTGGGCACCGGCCGGTTCCGGGTCCGCAGCCAGGCCCAGGCGCTGGTGGAGTCCCAGCGACCGTCGAGCGCCCCGGCGGCCCGCGACACCGGCGTGTACGTCGAGGTCAACGGAACCCGGCACGCCCTGACCCCGCCCGGGCTGGTGATCGGCCGCGGCAGCGACGCCGACCTGCGCATCAACGACCCCGGGGTGAGCCGGCGGCATGCCGAGATCCGGGTGCGGGCGGGCAGCCCAGGACACCAGGTGAGCATCGTCGACCTCGGCTCGACCAACGGCCTGCAGGTCGACGGCCGCCGCAGCACCGAGGCCGAGCTGCGCGACGGGTCGCGGGTGCGGATCGGGAACACCGACCTGGTGGTCCGGTTCGCGGGCTCCGGGCACGGGGCGGCGGATGGCTGACGTCCCGACCCGACCCGCCCCGCCCGGCGGCTCGGCCCGAGGGGGCCTGCGGTGAACGAGCTGACCCTGATGCTGGTCCGGTTCGGGTACCTGGCCATCTTGTGGATCTTCGTGCTGTCCGCGGTCTCGGTGGTCCGCTCCGACATCTTCGGCGCGCGCGTGGAGACCTCCCGCGCCGACCGCCGCAGCGAGCGGAAGGCGGAGCGGGAGGCCACCAAGCAGGCCAAGGGCCGCAAGCCCGGCCGGACGCCACGAGGCGCTCCGACCAAGGTGGTCATCACCGACGGCGCCAACGCCGGCGAGCAGATCGGCCTCGACCTCGCCCCGCTGCTGATCGGCCGGGGCAACGACGCGCAGATCCGCCTGGACGACGACTACGTCTCCACCCGGCACGCCCGGATCGCCTCCACCGGCGACACCTGGTACGTCGAGGACCTCGGCTCGACCAACGGCACCTACATCGGCAACCACCGGATCACCCAGCCCACCACCCTGCAGGCCGGCGCCCAGGTCCGCGTCGGCAAGACCATCCTCGAGCTGAAGAAGTAGGGCGCTGCCGGATGACCGACGCCGCCCTCGCCCTGCGCTGGTCCGCGCTGTCGGACCTGGGCCGGCACCGCAAGGACAACCAGGACTCCGGGTACGCCGGCGAGCACCTGCTCGTGGTCGCGGACGGCGTCGGCGGCGCGGCGTACGGCGACGTGGCCAGCTCGACCGCGGTGTACCTGCTGCGCCAGCTGGACACCGACGAGGCGACCAAGGACATGCTCGGCGCGCTGGCCGGCGCTATCCAGCGCACGCACGACAAGCTCGCCGAGCTGGTCGAGAGCGACCCGGAGCTCGACGGCACCAGCACCACGATCACCGCGACGCTGTTCGACGGCCACCGGCTCGGCGTCGCGCACGTCGGGGACAGCCGTGCCTACCTGCTCCGCGACGGCACGGTCCGGCAGCTCACCTCCGACCACACCTTCGTGCAGAGCCTGGTCGACGAGGGCCGGATCACCGAGGAGGAGTCCCGCACCCACCCGCACCGCAACCTGATCCTCCGCGCGGTGGACGGCGTGCACGGGGCCGAGCCGGACCTGTTCGGAGTCGACGTGCAGGACGGCGACCGCGTGATGCTGTGCAGCGACGGCTGCTCCGGCGTGCTGACCAACGAGCGGATCGGCGAGATCCTGGCGGACGGCACCGTCGACCTGGCGGCCGTCGAGCTGGTCCGCGCCGCGCTCGACGCGGGCACCACCGACAACGTCACCGTGCTGGTCGCCGACGTGGTCGCCCGCGAGGCGCTGGAGGAGACCCAGACGCCGATGCTGGTCGGCGCGGCCGCGGCACAGCCGCGCAAGGCGTCGGCCGCGCTGCGCGGCTTCTTCCGCGGCCACCGCGCCGAGCCGGTCGACACCGGCGAGCTGGAGCCGGTCGCCGGGGGCGGCGGGGACGCCGACCCCGAGCAGCTGCGGTACGCCCCCCGGCCGCCCCGCCGGTTCGTCTGGCTGCGCAGGCTCCTGGTGGTCGCGGCGGTGGTCCTCGTGGTCGGCGCGCTGCTGCGCTGGGCGTACGGCTGGAGCCAGGAGCAGTACTACGTCGCCGACGACGGGCCCTACGTCGCGATCTTCCGGGGCGTAGACGCCGACGTGCCCGGGATCGGCCTCAGCTCGGTCGAGGAGGTCAGCGAGGTGACCCTGGCGGCGCTGCCGGAGTTCCGCGCCGAGCAGGTGCGCAGCGGCATGGACGCCGACAGCCTCGGCGACGCCCGCGCCATCGTCGAGCGGCTCACCGGCCTGGCCCGGGTCTGTCCCACCCCCGACGAAACGACCCCGGGCGGCGCCGCGGGCAGCGCCACCGGCTCGCCCCGGGCGACCCGGTCACCGAACGCCACCCGGACCCCGTCCCCGACCCGGACGCCCACTCCGAGCCCGACCGCGACCCCCTCGGAGGAGCAGCTGGAGCCGCCGGACTGCATCGAGCCCAGCGCCGCGTCGAGCGCGAGCCCAGCCGGCAGCCCCACCGGCGGCCCCACGAGCAGTCCCACCGGAACGGTCTCCCCGGAGGCGACCCCGTGAGCGCCGGCCAGCCCGCACCGTCGGGCTTCGTGCACCGGCCCCGCCGCAACGCCGAGCTGGTCCTGCTGGTCATTGCGCTGGTCGTCGGCATCGGTGGGTACGCCGCGGTCGGGCTCGGCCTGGACGGCGAGGTGCCGGCGAACATCGTCGGCTACGGCGGCTGGCTGGTCGCGCTGCTGGTCGCCGCGCACGTGGTGGTGCGCTGGCGGGCGCCGTACGCCGACCCGGTGCTGCTGCCGGTGGTGGCCGCGCTCAACGGCCTGGGCATGGCGATGCTGGCCCGCCTCGACGCCTCCGGCGCGCAGGGCACCGGCGACCTCGCCGAGAAGCAGCTGGGCTGGATGACCCTCGGCGTCGTGCTGTTCGTGACCGTGCTGGTGCTGCTCCCGGACCACCGCCGGCTGCAGGCGTTCACCTACACCTTCGGCCTGGCCGCCATCGCGCTGCTGGTGCTGCCGATGCTCCCCGGCGTCGGCCGGGAGATCAACGGCGCGCGGATCTGGATCAACCTGTTCGGCTACAGCTTCCAGCCCGGGGAGATCGCCAAGGTGCTGCTGGTCGTCGCGTTCGCGGGCTACCTCGACCTGCACCGCGACGCCTTGGCGCTGGCCGGGCGGCGCTTCCTCGGCATCGACTTCCCCCGCGGCCGCGACCTCGGCCCGGTCCTGACGATGTGGGTGATCAGCCTGGCCGTGCTGGTCTTCCAGCGCGACCTGGGCTCCAGCCTGCTGTTCTTCGGCATCTTCCTGGTGATGCTCTACATCGCCACCGAGCGGCCCGGCTGGCTGGTGGTCGGCAGCCTGCTGTTCGCCGGCGGCGCCTACGTCGCCTACCTGCTGTTCGGTCACGTGCAGAGCCGGGTGCAGGCCTGGCTGGACCCGTTCGGGGACCCGGACGCCCACTACCAGATCATCCAGGGCATGTACGCGATGGCCTGGGGCGGGCTGGTCGGTCGCGGTCTCGGGCAGGGTTCGCCGACGTCGATCCCGTTCTCCTACTCCGACTTCATCCTGCCCTCGATCGGCGAGGAGCTCGGGCTCACCGGGGTCATGGCGGTGATCTTGATGTACGGGCTGATCGTGGAGCGGGCCCTGCGCACCGCGCTGGTCTGCCGGGACGGCTTCGGCAAGCTGGTCGCGTCCGGGCTCGGCGTGATGCTGGCGCTGCAGGTGTTCGTGGTCGTCGGCGGGGTCACCCGGCTGATCCCGCTGACCGGCCTGACCACCCCGTTCCTGTCCTACGGCGGCTCGTCGCTGGTGGCCAACTGGGTGGTGATCGCGCTGTTGCTGCGGATCTCCGACCAGGCCCGCCGTCCGCCGCCGACCCTGGCCGCCCCGGACCAGGACGACGCCACGCAGGTGGTGCGGCTGCGATGAACACCCCGATCCGACGGCTGGCCGCCTTCTGCATGGTGCTGTTCCTGGCGCTGCTGCTCAACGCGACGTACCTGCAGTACGTGCGCGCCGGCGACCTCAACGACCGCAACGACAACCGGCGCGCCCGCGACGCGGAGTACTCCCGCGAGCGCGGCGCGATCCTGGTCGCCGACGACCCGGTCGCGCAGAGCGTCCCCGTCGACGACCGCTACGAGTTCCAGCGGCGCTACCCGCGGCCGCTGGAGTACTCCCACGTGACCGGGTTCTACTCCTACCTCTACGGCAGCGACGCGGTGGAGCTGACGCAGAACGACATCTTGTCCGGCAGCGACAGCCGGCTGTTCGTGGACCGGCTGGTCGACATGGTCAAGAACACCGAGCCCCAGGGCGGCAGCGTCACCCTCACCCTCGACCCGGCCGCGCAGGACGCGGCGTTCGACGGGCTGGGGGCGCTGGGCAGTGCCGTCAAGGGGGCGGTGGTGGCCCTGGAGCCGAGCAGCGGCAAGGTGCTCGCCCTGGTCTCCTCCCCCTCCTACGACCCCGGGCTGCTGGCCTCCCACGACGTCGCCGCCGTACGCCGCGCGTACGACCGGCTCTCCGCCGACGAGGACGGACCGCTGCGCAACCGGGCCAGCCGGGAGATCCTGCCGCCGGGCTCGACGTTCAAGCTGGTCACCGCCGCGGCGGCGCTGGAGAGCGGCGACTACGACCCGGACACGCTGGTGCCCGGCGGCGCCGCGCTGGACCTGCCCCAGACCGACCGGACGCTGCCCAACGAGAGCGGGGGCGGCTGCGGCGGGGACCAGGTGACGCTCACCCAGGCGCTGGTGGTCTCGTGCAACGTGGCCTTCGGGTCGGTCGGCCTGGACCTGGGCGCAGACGCGCTGCGCGAGCAGGCCGAGAAGTTCGGGTTCAACCGGCGGTACTTCCCCGACATCAACCGCACCGCGGTGAGCGTGTTCCCCGAGGCTCCCGACCCGCCCCAGACGGCGTACTCCGCGATCGGGCAGTTCGAGGTTGCCGCGTCGCCGCTACAGATGGCGATGGTGGCCGCGGGGATCGCCAACGGCGGGGAGGTGATGGAGCCCTTCCTCGTCGACGAGGTGCGCGCACCCGACCTCAGCGTGCTGGAGAAGACCGACGAGCAGACCCTGAGCCGGGCGGTGTCGCCGGCGGTCGCCCGGGAGCTCACCCAGATGATGGTCGAGGTGGTCGACCAGGGCACCGGCACCACCGCGCAGATCCCGGGGGTCAAGGTGGCCGGCAAGACCGGGACCGCGCAGAGCGAGGCGGACCGGCCGCCGTACGCCTGGTTCGTGTGCTTCGCCCCCGCCGACGCGCCGGAGGTCGCGGTGGCGGTGCTGGTGGAGGACGCCGGGGTGTCCCGCGACGCCATCTCCGGCAGCGGGCTGGCCGCGCCGATCGCGAAGGCCGTGATGGAGGCGGTGGTCCAGCAGTGACCCGACCTGAGCGGACCGCCGGTGGCACGAGCGGACGGGGCCGACGATGACCGACGAACGCACCCCCTTGGTCCTCGGCGGCCGCTACGAGGTGGGCGAGCTGCTCGGCCGGGGCGGCATGGCCGAGGTCCGCCGGGGCACCGACGTGCGCCTGGGCCGCGTGGTCGCGGTCAAGCGGCTGCGCACCGACCTGGCCACCGACCCCACGTTCCAGGCGCGGTTCCGCCGCGAGGCGCAGGCGGCGGCCGGGCTGAACCACCCCTCCATCGTCTCGGTCTACGACACCGGCGAGGAGATGGCGCCGGACGGCTCGCACGCGCAGCCCTACATCGTGATGGAGTACGTCGCCGGGCGCACCCTGCGCGACATCCTCCGCGAGGGCCGCAAGATCCTTCCCGAGCGGGCCCTGGAGATCACCGCGGGGATCCTCTCCGCGCTCGAGTACAGCCACCGCGCCGGCATCGTGCACCGCGACATCAAGCCGGCCAACGTCATGCTCACCCCGTCCGGTGACGTCAAGGTGATGGACTTCGGCATCGCCCGCGCGGTGACCGACGCGTCCTCGACGATGACCCAGACCGCGGCCGTGGTGGGCACCGCGCAGTACCTCTCCCCCGAGCAGGCCCGCGGCGAGACCGTCGACTCGCGCAGCGACGTGTACTCGACCGGCTGCGTGCTCTACGAGCTGCTCACCGGCCGCCCGCCGTTCGTCGGCGACAGCCCCGTCTCGGTGGCCTACCAGCACGTGCGCGAGCAGGCTCCGCCGCCGTCGACCTACGAGCCGACGCTGCCGCCCGAGGTCGACGCGATCGCGATGAAGGCGCTGGCCAAGCGCCTCGAGGACCGCTACCCGAGCGCCGGGGCGATGCGGTCCGACATCGAGCGGTACCTCGCCGGCAAGCCCGTGGCCGCGCCCACGCCCGCGCCACCGCCGCCCGCCGAGCCCACGACGCTGCTCACCGGCGCCGAGGAGTACGAGACGCCGACCCGGCGGCGCTGGCCGATGGTGCTCTTGCTGGTGCTCGTCCTCGCGCTGCTGGCCGGGGGCGTCGCGCTGGGGGTGCGGCTGTTCGCCTCCGACGCCGAGGACACCCCGGTCCCCTCGTTGGCCAACATGACCCTGAGCGAGGCCGAGCAGCGGCTGGAGAGCGCCGGGCTGGCCCTGGGCGACGTCTCCCGGGAGTCCTCCGACGATGTGCCGCGCAACCGGGTGCTCTCCCAGGACCCGGCCGCCAAGTCGGTGGTCGCCGAGGGCAGCGAGGTCGACGTGGTCGTCTCGGCCGGCGCCGAGACCGTGACCGTCCCCTACGTCGTCGGGCAGGACAAGAACGCCGCCAAGAGCCAGCTCGAAGGGCTCGACCTGAAGGTGCAGCTGCGGGAGGAGGAGTCCGACGCGCCGCGCGACACCGTGGTCGCCACCGACCCGCAGGCCGCGGAGACCGTCCCGGTCGGCTCCACCGTCGTCGTCTCGTGGTCCAGCGGCCCCGTGCAGGTGCCCTCGGTCATCGGGCTGACCGAGGCGCAGGCGAAGAAGAAGCTCGGCGACGCGGGCTTCGACGTGGCCGTGGTCCGCGACTCCACCACCCCGGCGGAGAAGGGCCGGGTGCTGGCCCAGAGCCCGGCGGCGCTCAGCGAGCAGTCCCGGGGCAGCACCGTGACGATCACCGTGTCGGCGTACGAGGAGCCCAGCGAGTCCCCGACGCCGACGCCCACCGAGAGCCCCACGCCCACGCCGACGCCGAGCCAGGGCCCGTCGACCCCACCCGCCGAGGAGGACGGGCAGTAGCCCGGTCAGCCGGCGGTCCGGCCGGGGGTGGCGTACTGCAGCTCGGCGGGAACCTCGGCGGCGGGCGCGTCGATGCGCCGCTCGCGGCGGACGTCCCAGCCGAGGTCGTAGGCGTCCACCGCGTCCAGGTACGCCTGGATGTACGCGCTGCGGTCGACGCTGTCCAGCATCCGGTCGGCGTTGCCGATGGCCGAGACCACGTACGGCGGGGAGTACGGCACGCCGTGCAGCACGACGGCGTTGCCCACGCACTTGATGCCCATCGTCGAGGTGACCCGCTGGCCCTGGATGGTCATGGCCTCGGCGCCGCCGTCCCACAGCGCGTTGACCACCGCCTGGATGTCCTGCTCGTGGACGATCGCCTGGTTGACCTCGTCTCCGGCCGACGCGAGCACGTCCTCGGGGGCGTCGTCGAGGGTGACGGTCAGCCCCGGGCCGCGCACCGCGGTGAGCCCGGCCGGGCCGCGGAGCCGGTCGACCCGGCGCTGGGCCCGGGCCACCTGGTCGCCCGCCACCGCGGTCGACAGGGCGTCGACGTCTGCGGAGAGGTCCGCGACGTCGGCCTGCCGCCGCTGCAGCCGCTCGGACTGCTGGGTCGCCAGGTCGGTCAGGTTCTCGTAGCGCTCCGCGCGCAGGTCGGTGCCGCCCGAGCTCACCGCGCTGGCGACGAACAGCGCACCCGCCGCGGCGAACGCGACCGGCGCCAGTAGGCGCCACCCGAGCGACCGCCCCGACGATCGGGGCCGGGATCGGGGCCGTCGGCCGGACCGGCCCGAGACGGCGGCCAGCCCGGCTCGCCACCGCGACGCGGGATGCGGCTGGCTCATTCGGGTGCTCTCCGGCGTCGGGCTCGGCAGGATGCCCACTACGCTATCCGATGCCCCCAATGCGCCGTTCTGACTTCCAGGAGCCTGCCCGTGTCCCGACCACGTCCCCGCAGCCACCCCGGGACGACCACGGGTCCGGCCCTCTCGGTCGTGCGCACCGGGCTGGCCCTGCTGCTCGTCCTCGCCGGCATCGCCTGGGTCGTCTTCTACCTGGTCCGGGTGCAGGACGCCGGCTCTCCGGGCTGGGCCGCCGACCTGGGCCAGTGGAACTACGCGATCGGGTTCGGCGCGATCTTCCTCGGCCTGGCCGTCTCGGCCCACCCCAGCACCCCGCTCGGCCGCGGCCGCGGCGTCGTGGTGGGCATGCTCGGCTGCTTCCTGGTCGGCCTGCTGTGGATCGTGGTCTACTACCTGTTCAGCCAGGAGGGCGACATCCCCCTGCTCAGCGACCTCGGCCAGTACAACCTGCTGGTCGGCATCGGCTTCATGGCCACCGGCTTCGTGTTCGCGACCCGCTGGGAGTGAGCGTGGGCGGGCCGGCTTCCCCTGGGATGCACAACCCGTGGGAAGTGCGCCCGGTCGGGGCGCCGGTGGATGTGGCCCTAATCACAGTCGTGTAGTTCTCCACAGGATCGTCCCCAGGTGTGGATGAGGCGAGGCGCGCGGTCAGCGCAGCTCGGCGACCCGCACCACGATCAGGGCCAGGACGAGGGCGAGGAAGGCCAGCGATCCGGCCCACTGCCACGCGGACCGGTGGGTCCTCGGCGCGAAGGCGAACACCGCGGCCAGCGCGGCGCCGCCGAGGAAGCCGCCGAGGTGGCCCTGCCAGGAGATGAACCCCGACCCGACCAGGGTGAGCAGGAAGTTGACCGCGATCCAGCCGACCAGCGCGCGCGGGTCGGCGCGGACCTTCAGCACCACCACCAGCAGGGCGCCCATCAGCCCGAAGACCGCGCCCGAGGCGCCCAGGGTCTGGGAGTACGGGTCGGCCAGCCACATCACGCACGCGCTCGCGGCCAGCGCGGAGAGCAGGTAGACCGCGAGGAAGCGGGACCGCCCCAGCACCCCCTCGAGCTGGGGGCCGAGGACCCACAGCGCGAGCATGTTGAAGCCGATGTGCAGCACCTGGACGTGGGTGAACGCCGAGGTGAGCAGCTGCCACCACGACCCCAGGGCCACCCCGTCATGGGTCGCGACGCAGCGGCCGAAGGCGGCCTCGGTGCAGGCGACCAGGGGGTTGAGGGCCAGCCGGTCGACCCAGACGCTCGCCGCCGCGCCGGTCGCCACGATGAGCACCCACACGGCCGCGTTCGCGACGACCAGCACCCGCGAGGTCAGCGTCGGGTCCGCGGACCGGATGCCGCCGTACGCCGTACGCGCGCTGCGGGTCTCCCGGGCCCCCTGCCGCACGCACTCGGGGCACTGGAAGCCGACCGGGGCCTGGCGCATGCAGTCGGGGCAGATCGGCCGCTCGCAGCGCTGGCAGCGGATGTGCGTCTCGCGGTCGGGGTGCCGGTAGCAGACCGGCGCCGCCGGGGCCGGCTGGTCGGGCTCGTCGGGCGGCCCGGCGGGCTGGCTCATCGGAGGAGGGCGGGTCCGGTCAGCCCTGGGAGATCGACACCGACTCGATCACGACGGGCTGCTGCGGACGGTCGCCCCGGCCGGTGGGCACCTTCGCGATGGCGTCGACCACCCGCTGGGAGGGCTCCTCCTCGACCTCGCCGAAGATGGTGTGCTTGCGGTTCAGCCATGCGGTCGGTCCGACGGTGATGAAGAACTGCGAGCCGTTGGTGCTCGGTCCGGCGTTGGCCATCGCGAGCAGGTAGGGCCGGTCGAAGACCAGCTCGGGGTGGAACTCGTCCTTGAACGTGTAGCCCGGCCCGCCGCTGCCGGTGCCGAGCGGGTCCCCGCCCTGGATCATGAAGCCGTCGATGACCCGGTGGAAGGTCAGCCCGTCGTAGAACCGACCGGTCGTCTTCTGTCCGCTGGCCGGGTCGGTGTACTCCTTGGTGCCCTCGGCCAGCCCGACGAAGTTGGCCACCGTGGCCGGGGCGTGGTCGGGCAGCAGGCGGACGACGATGTCGCCGTGGTTGGTCTTCAGGGTCGCGTAGGTCTCGGCCACCGGGCCACCTCTCCAAGGAAACGAATCCGGACTCGCTTGGGCGTCTGCTGCCCGATCCTGCCATGCGGGTCCACACGCCGGCCGGCCGGCGAAGCCCGACCCCTGCGTTTGACTCGCCGGAGGCGCCGGGGATGATGGGGCCTACGACGGGCGACCCGCCCGACCACCAGCAGGTCCACCACCAGGTCCGAGGAGTCCTCGCGCCCGGG
>JBIOUF010000021.1:0-16369 GCA_044866695.1 Nocardioidaceae bacterium
CGCCGACGAGCTGGTGCTGAGCGAGAAGACGGTGGCCCGCCACCTGGCCAACGTCTACACCAAGCTCGGGCTGTCGTCGCGGTCGGCCGCGACCGCCTACGCCTACGACCACGGGCTGGTCTGACCCTGGCCGGGCCCCTGCACAGTCCTGCCCATTTGGTTCGGCGAAAGATGCACACTGCTGCCGACGCGACCACTCCATGCTCGTTCCTACTGTCATGACAAGAAGTCACTGCGGCAGAAGGAGCCGGCCATGACCGCCACCGAGCAGAACACCACCTCGCCAGGCATCCCGGACGACGACGGCGAGCGGCGTACCGGCACGGTCGTCGTGGGCGCCGGGCAGGCCGGCCTCGCGACGGCGTACTTCCTGACCAGGGCCGGCCACGACTGCCTGGTCCTCGACGAGAACGCCCGGGTCGGCGACCAGTGGCGGCGGCGTTGGGACTCCCTGCAGCTGAACACCCCCGCCAAGTGGGACCGGCTGCCCGGCACGCCGTTCCCCGCTCCGCCCTCCTCCTTCCCCACCGGCCGGGAGCTCGCCGACTACCTGGAGGCCTACGCCGCCCAGCATCGGCTCCCCGTCGTCGCCGGCGCCCACGTCGAGCAGGTCGGCCGCGGGTCGGACGGCGGCTGGCTGGTCACCGGACCCGGGCTGCGCGTGCACGCCGACCAGGTCGTCCTGGCCACCGGCAGCGAGCAGGTGCCCAGGCGGCCCGGGTTCGCCGACCGGCTCGACCCGGGCATCCGCCAGCTGCACTCCTCGCAGTACCACCGCCCCGATGAGCTGCTGCCGGGTCCCGTCCTGGTCGTCGGCGCCTCGCAGTCCGGTGCCGACCTGGCGCTGGAGTGCGCCAGGGCCGGGCACCCGACCTGGCTCTCCGGTCCGGTGAAGGGAGAGATCCCGTTCCCGCTCGGGAGCCTGCGGGCGCGGCTGGCCGCACCGGTGCTGTGGTTCGTCGCCAACCACGTGCTGACCGTCCGCACCCCGATGGGCCGCAAGGCCAAGCCGCGCGTCCGGGCCGGCGGCACGCCCCTCGTGCGGGTCCGGAGCGACGACCTGCGCGCCGCCGGGGTCCGGCACGTCGAGGCGCGCACCACCGGCGTCGACGCCGCGGGTCGCCCCATGCTGGCCGACGGCACCGTCCTCGACGTCGCCAACGTGCTGTGGTGCACCGGGTTCCGGCAGGAGTTCGGCCTGGTCGACCCGCCGGTCACCGGTCCCGACGGCTGGCCGACCGACGACGGGGGGATCGTGCCCGACGCGCCAGGCCTGTACTTCTGCGGGCTGCTCTACCAGCGCGGCTTCTACTCGATGCTGGTCGGCGGCGCCGGGCGCGACGCCCGCCACGTCGCGCGGCACATCCTGCGACGCGCCGCCTCCGCCCGGCGTACGGCGAAGGCTGGTTAGATTTCGCGGGTGAGATGGCAGCCGACGGTGGCGCGGGCGGGCCTGCTGCTCCGGCGGGGTCTGCTCACCCTGTTCGGGCTGCAGCTCGCGCTGGCGTTGGCCCTCACCCTGGTCGACTCCTACCGCCGGCGCGGCAAGCGGCCCAGGCCGTTCCCCACGACCCGCCCGGCTACGGTGCGCGTCGGCGAGGGCACGGTGACCAGCTACACCTACGGCCAGGACCTGTACCAGGACATGCTCGCGGCCATCGGCGGCGCCCGGCACCAAGTGCTGCTGGAGTCCTACATCTGGAAGGGCGACGCCTCCGGCGAGCGGTTCAAGCAGGCGCTGTACGACGCGGCCGGCCGCGGCGTGGAGGTCTACGCGATCTACGACGGGTTCGCCAACCTGGTCGTGTCCCCGCTGTTCAAGCACTTCCGGCCTCCGGTCAAGGTGCTGGAGTACCCGGTCTACAGCGCCGGGCTCCGGTTCTTCGACCTGCGCCGCTACGGGCGCGACCACCGCAAGATCCTGGTGGTGGACGACGAGGTGGCCTTCGTCGGCGGCTACAACATCGGGTCGGCCTACGCCACCGAATGGCGCGACACCCACGTGCGGATCACCGGTCCCGGCGTCTGGGACCTCAAGCGCGCGTTCGCGGACTTCTGGAACCTGCACCGGCGCTCCCGCAGCACCGCGCCGCTGCTGCTGGAGACGCCCTCGGAGTGGGAGCCCCGCATCCGGGTGCACCGCAACGTGCCGCGGCTGTGGATGTTCCCGATCCGCTCGATGTACCTCGAGGCGGTCAACCGGGCCACCCGCAACATCTACCTCACCTCGGCGTACTTCATCCCCGACGCCGGCTTCGTCGACGCGCTGAAGCAGGCCGCCCGCCGGCGCGTCGACGTCCGGGTGCTCGTGCCGGCCACCTCGAACCACGTGGTCGCGGACTGGCTCTCCCGCGGCTACTACGGCGAGCTGCTGGCCGCCGGGGTGCGGATCTTCCGCTTCCAGGACGCGATGGTGCATGCGAAGACCGCCACGATCGACGGCGCGTGGGCCACCGTCGGCACCGCCAACCTCGACCGCCTCTCCATGACCGGCAACTACGAGGTGAACGTCGAGCTCATCGACCCCGCCATGGCCGCGGAGATGGAGCGGATCTTCGCCACCGACCTCAGCCACTCCGTCGAGCTCACCGCCGAGGAGTGGGAGTCCCGCGGGATCCACCGCAAGTTCACCGAGCTGGTGCTCGCCCCGCTACGCCCGCTGCTGTAGTGGGTCGAGCCGGCAGCTGTTGCGGGTCGAGCCGTCAATGCTGGTGGGTCGAGCCGTCAATGCTGGTGGTGCGAGCCGTCAATGATGGTGGTGCGAGCCGTCAAGGATGGCTGGCCCAGCACCCCGGCAGGCGGCGCGGTCCAAACCACCCCGTGGCTTCGAGACGGGCTCGCGGGCTCGCCCTCCTCGACCATCGCCCCTTTCGCTCGTCCGAACGCGTTGGGGGGCCGGTCCCAGCCACCGCCCGGTGCGGCGTTTCCGGCCAGCGGAGCGGTCACATGTGCATCACGACTCGAGCCGTCCCAGCCCGCTCATCCCACCAAGATCGCCGGGTCGACCCACCAAGATTGACGGCTCGTCGCACCAAGACTGACGGCTCGACCCACCAAGACTGACGGCTCGACCCACCAAGACTGACGGCTCGACCCACCAAGATTGACGGGTCGGCGGGAGGGGGTCGGTCAGCGGGGGAGGTGAGTCGGCAGGGGCATCCGCGGCCCGCGGCGCGGGAGACGGGCGCCGGCGAGGGCCAGGAGCGCCTGCACGCGCAGCCGTTGGGGGCGGTAGGGCTCCAGGAGCTCGGCGAGACCGTCGTCGTCGACCGGGCGACCGACCAGCGCCCAGCCGACGTCCTTCGCGACGTGGTAGTCGCCGAAGCTCACCGCGTCGGGGTCGCCGTGGGCGCGGGAGCGGACCTCCGCGGAGGTCCACACCCCCACGCCTGGGACGCTGCGCAGCCGTCGGTCCGCCTCGGCATGGGGCAGCCCGACGGTCCGCTCCAGCGCATCGGCCACAGTGACCGCGCGGACCACGGTGCGGGACCGGCCGGGGTCGACGCCGAGCCGCAGCCACTCCCACGACGGGACCGCCCGCAGGACGGCCGGCGCCGGCATCACCCGCAGCCCCAGGGCCGCTCCGGGGCCGGGGGCACGGTCGCCGTACCGGTGCACCAGCCGGCGCCACGAGCCGAACGCCTCGTTGCCCGTGACCCGCTGCTCGAGCACGGCGGGCACCAGCGACTCCAGCACCAGGCCGGTGGCCGGGACCCGCCAGTGCGGGAAACGGCGCCACGCGCGGGCCACGGCGTCGTGGTGCGGCGCGAACCCGGTCGGGTCGTCGCCGGCCCCCAGCATCGCCGGCAGCCGGTCCAGGACCCAGGCCGCGCCGTCGCCCCAGGCGGTGGCCAGGACCTCTCCGAGGTCGGGCCGGGCGCTGACCCGCAGCGTCGCCGTGCCACCGGGGGTCCGCATGCCTCGCCAAAGGGCGCCGCCGAGGCGGAGGTACGTCGGGTCCCCAGGCCCGTGCCGGAGCGCTCCGGACACCTGGGCGACGGGGCAGGGCCAGCCGGGCCGCCAGGCGCGATCGATGCCCGCGCCCTCGCTCGTCACGAGGCTCACTGTAGGTGGCAGCCCGGACAATGCTGGCATGACCGAGTCCCAGCCGATCCGCATGCCGCTGGAGGCCCTGGTGCGGGCCTCCGCGCGGGTCGCCGCGACCCGTTCCCGGCGGGAGAAGACCGCGGTCCTCGCCGAGACGCTCCGGGCCGCCGCGCCCGACGAGGTCGAGGTGGTCGCGGCCTTCCTCGCCGGCGCGCCGCGCCAGCGACGCACCGGCCTCGGCTGGCGAGGGCTCTCCGAGCTCCCGCCGCCGGCCGCCGAGCCCTCCCTGACCGTGCTGGACGTCGACGGCGCCCTCGAGGACCTCGCGAGCCTCGCCGGGCAGGGGTCGCAGGGGCGCCGGGCGGCCGCGGTCGTGTCGCTGTTCGGCCGGGCCACCGAGGCCGAGCAGGGGTTCCTCCGGGCGCTGGTGTTCGAGAACCTCCGCCAAGGCGCCCTCGACTCCCTGCTCCTCGACGCGACCGCGGCGGCCGCGGACGTCCCGGTCGCCGCGGTGCGCCGGGCCGCGATGTTCAGCGCGCTCTCCGGACCGGTCGCGGCCGCGGCGCTCCGGGGCGGCGTCGGCGCGCTCGAGCGGTTCGGCCTCCAGGTCGGCCGGCCGGTCCGGCCGATGCTCGCCTCCACCGCACCCGACCTGGCCGCTGCGCTGGAGCGGGCCGGGACGCCTGCCGCGGTGGACCGCAAGCTCGACGGGATCCGGGTCCAGGTGCACCGCAGCGGACCGGCCGCGGGCGACGTCGCCGTCTTCACCCGCAGCCTGGACGACATCACCGACCGCGTCCCCGAGGTCGTCGAGGCGGTGCTCGGCCTCGGCGTGGGCAGCATCGTCCTGGACGGCGAGGCGATCGCGCTGCGCGCCGACGGCCGGCCGCGGCCGTTCCAGGAGACCGCCTCCCGTACGGCGAGCAGCGGGGACCTCGACGCGCTGCGGGCCGCCGTGCCCCTGACGGCGTACTTCTTCGACGTCCTCCACCTCGACGGCGAGGACCTGCTGGCCGCGCCGGGAGCCGAGCGGTTGGCCCGGCTGGCCGAGGTGCTGCCCGACCACCTGGTGGTGCCCCGGGTCTTGGCCGCCGAGGAGGAGGCGGCCGCCGGGTTCTTCGCCGACTCGCTCGCTGCCGGCCACGAGGGAGTGGTGGTGAAGTCCCTCGACGCGCCGTACGACGCCGGCCGCCGCGGGTCGGCCTGGGTGAAGGTGAAGCCCCGCCACACCCTCGACCTGGTGGTCCTGGCCGTCGAGTGGGGCAGCGGCCGCCGCGAGGGCTGGCTGTCCAACATCCACCTCGGCGCTCGCGACCCCTCGACCGGCGGGTTCGTCATGCTCGGCAAGACCTTCAAGGGCATGACCGACCGGATGCTGGCCTGGCAGACCGAGCGGTTCCTGGCCTTGGAGACCCACCGGAGCCGCCAGGTGGTGCACCTGCGGCCCGAGCAGGTCGTGGAGGTCGCCTTCGACGGCGTCCAGCGTTCCTCGCGCTACCCCGGTGGGATGGCGCTGCGGTTCGCGCGGGTGCTGCGCTACCGCGACGACAAGACCGCCGAGGAGGCCGACACGGTTGACACCGTCCGCGCGCTCCAGGCGTGAGGTCAGCCGTGCGCCCAGCGCGGCACCCCGTAGACGACGCTGGTGCTCGTGGCGGTCCCGTCCACCGGGACCGCGGTGCGGAGGGTGAACCGGGCCGTGGCCGGGTCCCAGGTGCCCAGGTCGGTCCGGCCGTCGCCGTTCCAGTCCCCCGCCACCGGCAGGCCGGCCGCCGACCCGAAGACCACCGTCCGCATCCGCACCACGCCGCTCTTGCGCTGGATCCGCAACGTCCAGGTCGCCGTCGCGGGACGGAACACTGCCACGTCGGTGACGTGGTCGCCGTTCCAGTCCCCGGCCACCGGCAGCGAGTCCTCGGTGCCGAGCGGCACCACCGACGCGCTGCCGTCGGCGCGGCGCAGCCAGAAGCTCGCGCTGCCGTGCCGCCACAGCCCCACCTCGGCGTCCCCGTCACCGTCCCAGTCGCCGGTCACCGCGCGGGAGTCGACGGGTCCGGCCGTCACCGCGGTGACCCCGCCGTCCGCCGAGCGGAGCCGGAACTGCCCGGCCTCCTGCCGGCGCACCCCCACGTCGTCGGTCCCGTCGCCGTCCCAGTCGCCGACCAGCGGCAGGTCACCGTGGTTGCCGAACGCGACGACCCGCGTCGTCCCGTTGTCGCGGCGCAGCTGGAACGACCCGGTCGGGCCGCGCCGGAAGACGCCGACCTCGGCCTTGCCGTCGTGGTCCCAGTCCCCGGCGACCGGCACGTCGGGGCAGTTGGCGGCGGGCGCGGTGTGCGGCATCGGGTACGCGCTGCCGTGGAACCAGACCCGGGCCACCTGGCTGCCGGCCCGGCGCTCGAAGTGCAGGTGGGGTCCGGTGACGTTGCCGGTCCGGCCGACCCTGCCGAGCACCATGCCCTGGTCCACCGGCGCGCCCACCGTCGGGAACGCGGTCTGCAGGTGGGCGTACAACGTCGCCTCCCCGCCGCCGTGGTCCACCACGACGAACGTCCCGTAGCTGCGGTTGCCGAGCCGCTCCACGCGGGTCACGGTGCCCGGCGCGGACGCGACGACCAGCTGCCCCTCGTCCGGCACCCGGTTGAAGTCGACCGCCCGGGAGCTCGGGCTGTGGGTGGGTCGGGTCGAGCCGGTCCAGGACTGCCCGCAGGTGAACGGCATCTCGTAGTCCGGCGCCGGCCCCGCGGCCGCCGCCGGATGGGCCAGCGGCACGCTGCCGCCGAGGGCGACCAGCAGCACCGCCGTACGCCGGCGCCGCGACCCCGCCTTTCGACCACTCATGTCCCATGCACCTCACTAGGTGAGACTGGTCACATGGGTCGCAACCGTAACTCATGTCGGCGTGTCTGTCGCGTCTGACCGAGATGGTGTGGTAATGACACCGCTGCAACTCAGGCGGGCGTCCTCGCAGGCCCCGGTTGTGGCCGATACCTGCAGCCGGCACCGGCGTAGCTGCGGCTTCGGGCCACAACCGGGCCTTCGTGCAGGCATCGGCCACAAACACGCCGACCCGGGCAGCAGGACGGCAGCGGTTACGGCCGGACGCGGACCAGGCCCTCCTGCGCGACGCTGGCCACCAGGGTGCCGGCCTCGGTGAAGACCCGGCCGAACACCAGGCCCCGCGCGCCGGACGCCGACGGGGAGTGCTGGTCGTAGAGCAGCCACTCGTCGGCGCGGAACGGCCGGTGGAACCACACCACGTGGTCCAGGGAGGCGGCCTGCAGCCGCGGGTCGGCCAGGAACAGGCCGTGCGGGACCAGCGCGGAGCCGAGCAGGGTCAGGTCGCTGGCGTAGGTCAGCGCGGCCAGGTGCACCAGCGGGTCGTCGGGCAGCGCGCCCGCCACCCGCATCCAGTAGCGGGCCACCGCGGGCCGGTTCTCGGAGTGGATGCCGCCGCCGGGCCGGGAGCTCCCGGCGGCCCGCACGTCCAGCGCGGCCCACTCCCGCATCCACTGGCCGGCGCTCTGCCCCTGCTTCGCCCGCAGCGAGCCCAGGTCGACGCAGTCCTCCGGCGGCGGGGCCTGTGGCATCCGGTCCTGGTGGTCCAGCCCCTCCTCGGCGATCTGGAAGCTGGCGGTGAGCGCGTAGATGGGCCGGCCCTTCTGACGGGCCAGCACCCGGCGGGTGGCGAACGACCGGCCGTCGCGCACCGGGTCCACGTCGTAGACGATCGGCACCGAGGTGTCGCCGGGGCGCAGGAAGTAGGAGTGCAGCGAGTGCATCTGGGTGTGCTCGGGCGCCGTGCGCGAGGCCGCCACCATGGCCTGCCCGGCGACCTGCCCGCCGAAGACCCGCTGCAGCGAGGTCTCCGGCTGCCGTCCGCGGAACAGGTTCACGTCGATGGTCTCCAGGTCGAGCAGTTCGACGAGCTGGTCCACCGAGTCGGGCACGGGTCTCCTACTCGTCGCCCTGGTCCAGGCCGGCCAGGAACCGCTCGAACTCCTCGCCGAGCTCCTCCGCGGTCGGCAGGTCCCGCTCCTGGGCCAGCGGCAGCGAGGAGTCGTCGCCGGCGGCGCGGGCGAACGCGTCGTACTGCTGCTCCAGCCCGGCCACGACCTCGCGGACCTCCTCGGAGTCCGCGATCTGGGCGGCGATGTCGGCCGCCCGGGCGTCGGCCACCCGCTGAAGCTCCTCCAGCCGCCACTGCAGGCCGGTGACCTCCTCCGCGGCCTCGAGGAGGCTCACCGAGGCGGCCGGGTAGTCGACCTGCGCCAGGTAGTGCGGCACGTGCGCGACGAACCCCATGGCGTCGTGTCCCCACCCCCCGAGGCGCAGCTCCAGCAGCGACTGAGCGCTCGAGGGCACCCGGATCCGCCCCTTCCACACGTTTTCGCGGACCAGCAGCCCGGCGGAGGTGGCGTGGTTGGTCAGCATCACCGGACGGGTGTGCGGCACCGCCATCGGGACCGAGCCGAGCGAGACGGTCAGGCGCACCCGGAACCGCTCGACCACGGAGCGCACCGCCGCGGCGAAGGCCTCCCAGTAGGTGTCCGGCTCCGGGCCGTGCAGCAGCAGGTACGGCGCGGCCAGGCCGTCCTGGCAGACCCGTACCACGAGCCGCGGCGCGTCGTAGTCCTCGTAGTGGTCCTCCATGAAGGTCAGCGCGGGCCGGCGGGCCCGGTAGTCGTACAGCGCGTCCACGTCGAAGCTGGCGACGACCCGGCCGGGGGCCCGTTCGAGCAGGTGCTCCACGGCGAGGCGCCCGGCGTTGCCCGCGTCGAGGAACCCGTGCAGGGCAACGAGCATCACCGGCCGGGAGCCCTCGGCGGCCGCGCTGGCCGCCCCGAGCTCGGGGACGTCGTCGACGACGTGGACGAACCGGGCCGGCTCCGCCATCTCGCCCCTTTCCCGTGCGCCGTGCGGTCCTCAGGTCTGGCGCACGTGCGCCTCGTCGCGCCCGACCCGGCTGTTGCGGTAGCCGAAGGCAAAGTAGACCACGAAGCCGAGCAGCATCCACACCACGAACCGCAGCCAGGTCTCGACGCTGAGGTTCAGCGCCAGGTAGAGGCAGATCAGCGCGGCGAGCACCGGGACCACCGGGTTCCACGGCACCTTGAACGACCGGGGCAGGTCGGGACGCTTGTGGCGCAGCACGGGGACGCTGAGCGAGACCAGGAAGAACGCGGTCAGCGTCCCGATGTTTACCATCTCCTCCAGCTTCCCGATCGGCGTGGCCGCCGCCACCAGGGCGACGACGAGGCCGATGCTGACGCTGATCCGGACCGGGGTGCCGGTCCGGTGGTTGACCTTTCCGAACCCCTCCGGGAGCAGGCCGTCGCGCGACATCGCGAACATCACCCGGGCGGAGCCGATCAAGAGCGTCATCACCACCGTGGTGAGGCCGGCGACGGCGCCCGCGGCGATCAGCGTCGCGAAGCCGTCCCTGCCCACGTCGACGAAGGCGCGAGCCAGAGCCGCGTCGGGGTCGATCTGGTCGTACTTGACCATGCCCACGATGACCAGGGAGACGGCGACGTAGAGCGCGGTGCAGATCGCCAGCGAGCCGAGGATGCCCCGGGGCAGGTCGCGCTGGGGGTTGCGGGCCTCCTCGGCGGTGGTGGCGACGACGTCGAACCCGATGTAGGCGAAGAACACGATGGACGCCGCCGAGATGACCCCGAGGACGCCGTACACCTGCTGCTCGATGCCGAACATGGTCTGGAACAGCGACGTGTGCAGCCAGCCACCCGCCTCCGGCGCCGGACCGGCGGACGGCGGGACGAACGGCGAGTAGTTGTCCGCGTCGATGTAGAACAGCCCGGCGACGATGACGAACATGACGATGAACAGCTTCAGGGCCACGAGCACGATGTTCACGCGCAGCGACTCGCGGATGCCCACGACCACCAGCACCGTGAGCGCCGCCACCAGCAGGAACGCCGCGAGGTTGAAGTCTGCGCCCGGCCCGAGGGCCGCCGGCCAGCTCAGGCCGATCTCGTCCAGGAAGGTCACCAGGTAGGTGCTCCAGCCCTGCGCGACCACCGACGCGCCGAGCATCAGCTCCAGCACCAGGTCCCAGCCGATGATCCAGGCCACGAGCTCGCCGAGGGTGGCGTAGGAGAAGGTGTACGCCGACCCGCTCACCGGGACCGTGGAGGCGAACTCGGCGTAGCACAGCGCCGCCAGCCCGCAGCAGATCGCCGCGAGCACGAAGGAGAACACCACCCCCGGGCCGGCGAAGTCCCGTGCCACCCGGCCGGTGAGCGTGAAGATGCCGGCTCCGATCACCACGCCGATGCCGAAGACGGTCAGGTCCAGCGCGGTGAGGTTCTTCTTGAGCGTGTAGTCCGGGTCCTCGGTGTCCAGCATGGACTGCTCGACGGACTTGGTGCGCAGGATGCTCATTCGGTCACTGTCGCATCATCGGCCCGGGCGGGGCCAGCACCGGACGGCCGGGACTCGTCGTGCCGCGGTGCGCGAGGGCCCGCGGCCTACTCGACGTCGACCTCGACCAGGCTGCCGCCGCGGTCCAGCGACGCCAGGTCGTCGAGCACGCTGAGCGCGAGCGGCCGGGCGGTCAGGCCGACCTCCTCGAGGACCCGCGCGCGTCTGGCGTGGTGGAGGAACCGCTGCGGGATGCCGTGCAGCCGGACCGGCACGTCGACCCGCTCGTCGTTCAGGGTCGCCAGCAGCACCGAGCCGCAGACGCCCACGACGCCGTTGTCCTCCACCGACACGACCAGGCGGTGCCGGCGGGCGAGCCGGACCAGGGCCGGGTCGACCGGCTTGACCCACCTCGGGTCGACGACGGTCACGCCGACGCCCTGCGCGCGCAGCCGGTCGGCCACCTCGACGCAGGTGGCCGCCATCGCGCCGACCCCGACCAGGAGCACGTCGCGCTCCCCGGAGCGGACCAGCACGTCCACGCCGCCCTCGACCCCGACCCGCTCGAGGTCGGGGACCTGAGCCCCCTTGGGGAAGCGGACGACGGTCGGCGCCTCGCCGACGGCGACCGCCTCGCGGAGCAGCTCACGCAGGCGCGCCGAGTCCCGGGGCGCCGCGACCCGCAGGGAGGGCACCACCTGCAGGATCGACATGTCCCACATGCCGTTGTGCGAGGCGCCGTCGTCACCGGTCACCCCCGCCCGGTCCAGCACGAACGTGACCCCGCACCCGTGCAGCGCGACGTCCATGAGCACCTGGTCGAAGGCGCGGTTGAGGAACGTCGCGTAGACCGCGACCACCGGGTGCAGTCCGCCCATCGCCATGCCGGCCGCGCTGGTGGCGGCGTGCTGCTCGGCGATCCCCACGTCGAAGGTGCGCTCGGGGAAGCGCGCGGCGAACAGGTGCAGCCCCACGGGGTGCAACATCGCCGCGGTCACCGCGACGACGTCGGGCCGCTCGGCCCCGAGGCGCACCATCTCCTCGGCGAACACCTCGGTCCAGGAGTCGGCCTTCGGCCACTCCGCGCCCGTGACCGCGTCGAACGGGCCCGGTGAGTGCAGCTGGTCGGCCTGGTGGTTCTCCGCCGCGTCGTACCCGGCCCCCTTGCGGGTGATCGCGTGCACGATCACCGGCCCGCCGAACCGCTTCGCCTGCGTCAGCGTCTGCTCCAGGGCGTGACGGTCGTGCCCGTCGACCGGGCCGAGGTACTTCAGCCCGAGGTCCTCGAACATCCCCTGCGGCGCGAGCGCGTCCTTGAGCCCCCTCTTCATCGCGTGCAGCGCGTCGTACACGGCCGGACCGACACCCGGCACGCCGTTGAGCCGCCGCTTCACCATGTCCAGCGTCGGCTCGTAGCGCGGGTCGGTGCGCAGGCTGGACAGGTGCCGCGCCAGGCCGCCGACGGTCGGCGTGTACGAGCGCCCGTTGTCGTTGACCACGATCACCAGGCTGCGCTGCGGCGCGCCCTGGTCCGCGGCGGCGATGTTGTTCAGGGCCTCCCAGGCCATCCCCCCGGTGAGCGCGCCGTCGCCGACGACGGCCACCACGTGCCGGTCGTCCTCCCCACGCACGGCGAACGCCTTGGCCAGCCCGTCGGCGTAGGACAGCGCCGTGGAGGCGTGGGAGTTCTCCACCAGGTCGTGCTCGGACTCCGCGCGGCTGGGGTAGCCGGACAGGCCGCCCTCCTGCCGCAGCTCGTCGAAGCCGGCCGCGCGCCCGGTGAGCACCTTGTGGACGTACGCCTGGTGGCCGGTGTCCCACACGACCGGGTCGCGCGGACTGTCGAACACCCGGTGCACCGCGATGGTGAGCTCGACGACACCGAGGTTGGGGCCGAGGTGCCCACCGGTGCGCGACACCTTCTCGACCAGGAAGCGGCGCACCTCGCCGGCGAGGGCGTCCAGCTGGTCGTCGTCGAGGCGGCGGAGGTCGGCCGGACCCGTGATCGACTCGAGCAGTCCCATCCGACCCCGTTCTCGCAGTGCGTTACCCAGCGCAGTCTAGGGGAGACCGCGGACGTGCCCGTCGAGGTAGGCCGCCACCAGGCCGCCGAGCGTCGGCAGCCGGTAGCCGCCCTCCTGGACCACGACGGAGGGCAGGCCGGCGGCCGCGACCAGCCGGCCCGCCGACCGGTAGCCGTCCTCGGTGACCAGCAGCGGGCTCTCGGGGTCGTCGGCGTGAGCGTCGACCCCGAGGGAGACCACCAGGGCCGTGGAGCCGTGGTCGCCGGCCCACCCGACCAGGTCGGTCACCGCGGCCAGCCAGGGCCCGTCCCCGGTGCCTTCGGGCACCGGCAGGTTCCTGGTGGCGCCCACGCCGGGGCCGGCTCCGGACTCCTCGGCGTACCCGACGACGTGCGGGAACCAGCCCGCGCCCGGGTCCACGTGCACCGAGGCGTAGAGCACGTCGGCCCGGGCGTAGAACACCGCCGCGGTGCCGTTGCCGTGGTGGGCGTCCAGGTCGACCACCGCCACCCGCTCGTGCCCTGCGGCGCGCAGGGCCTCGGCGGCCACGGCGGCGTTGTTGAGGTAGCAGGAGCCGCCGAACCCGTCGCGGGTGGCGTGATGGCCGGGCGGCCGGCACAGCGCGTAGGCCACCGGCCCCCCGGCCACCACCAGGTCGGCCGCGGTCAGCGCGCAGTCGACCGCCGCGCGAGCCGCCGCCCAGGTGCCCGGCCCGACCAGCGTCATCGTGTCGTAGGCGTAGCGCCCGGCCTCGGCGTGGACCCGGCTGGCCGGCCGGGTCGGCAGGCCGCCCGTCATGGCAGGGGTGGGGAACAGGTAGGGCACCACCCGGTCCTGGCCGGCCCGGCCGGCGTACCCGCCCTCCCGCCAGCGGTCCGCGGCCGACCGGAGGAACCCCAGCAGCGCGTCGGAGTGCACCGACCGAATCAGGTCGTCGGGATGCGGGGTAGCGGGCACGACCGGGTGCCCCGCGTCCGTCAGCGCCGCGAGGATCGCGTCCACGCGGGCCGCGGTCTCCGTCGCGGGGGTGGTCACCCCCACCCAGACCTCGTGCCGGGGGTCGTGGTCGCGGGTCGTGGGCGACCAGACGACCGGGACGGCAGTCAGCTGCCGGAGATGTTGACCAGCCAGGGCACGCCGAACCGGTCCACGCACATCCCGAAGCTGTCGCCCCAGGGGGCCTTCTCCAGCGGCATGGTGATCGTGCCCCCGTCGGACAGCTTCTCCCAGTAGCCGCGCAGGGCCTGGTCGTCGTCGCCGCTGAGCGACACGCTGATGCTGGTCTGGCCGGGCACCTCCATGCTGGCGGGCGTGTCGGCCCCCATGAGCACCAGGCCTCCCGGCGCGGTGAGCTGGGCATGCATGATCTTGTCCTTCTCGGCGGGGTCCTCGCTGGCCCCGAACTCACCGAACGTGCTCGTGGTGAGGTCGCCGCCGAACACGGACTGGTAGAACTCCATCGCGGCCTTGGCGGTGTCCCGGAAGCCCAGGTAGGGGTTGAGCTGGACGGACATGAGTGGCTCCTTCGTGGGGCTCGGGTGTCGGGCTGTCGGAAGTATCGACCCCACCACCGACAGAACTCATCGCCTACGCGGTCGGCTGGTCTCCGGTGGCCAGCGCCGGAGGGTCGTAGGTCGGCTCGTAGAGGGTCATCACGCCGGCTCCCGGGACCTTCAGCCGGACGCAGTGACCCCAGGGCTGCTCCTCCACGCCGCCGGCGAACTGCGCGCCGCGGCCCGCCAGGTCGGCCATCGTCGCCCGGAGGTCGTCGCACATCAGCGACACGTCGAAGGCCTGGTCGGTGCCGCCGGCCCGGCCCTCGTGCTCCCACGAGCTGGGGTGGGCCCCGAGCTCGCTCGGGCCGGTCCGGAAGATCAGCCAGCCGCCGCCGGTGTCGGTGCCGGGCAGCCGCAGCACGTCTCGGAAGAACGCGCGGGCGGCGTCGGGGTCCTCGGCGTAGACCAGCGTGTGCACGGCGGTGATCATGCGCCTCAACCTACCCTCGCGCGCCGCCGCCGCCCTTGCCCGGGCACGCGGTCCCGCCCGGGGGCTGCGGCAGGATGGCCCTCGTGCCCCGACCCCGCGACCTCGGCATCGAGGTCGGCGTCCTGCCCCCCGGCCCGACCGGCTCGGTGCTCGACGTACCGGGCGTCGGCCTGGGCCATGCGACGCTGGTGCGCGACGAGCCGGACCCCCCGCACGGGCGCGGCGTGGCGCGCACGGGAGTCTCCGTGCTGCTGCTCGCCGACGACGCCTACGAACGCCCGCTGCCCGCCGGCGGCGCGGTGCTGAACGGGGCCGGGGAGTGCACCGGCCTGCTCACCGCGGCCGAGTGGGGGGTGGCCGAGACGCCGGTGTACCTCACCTCGACGATGCAGCTCGGGCGGGTGTACGACGCGGCCTGCGAGATCGCCCTGGAACGCCACCCCGCGGTCGCCGGCGACGTGGTCATCCCGGTGGTCGCGGAGTGCGACGACTCCTTCCTCAACGACTGCCGCCGCATGCAGGTGCACCACGCCGACGTGCGAGCCGCCCACGACGCCGCGCTGGCCTCGCGCGGGTCGGCGGCGCCCCCGGACGAAGGCTCGGTGGGCGCGGGCACCGGCATGCACTGCCTGGGGTTCAAGGGCGGCGTCGGCACCGCCTCGCGCGTGACCCGGGACGGCTGGACGGTCGCGGTGCTGCTGCTGACCAACTTCGGCGCGCGGGAGCAGCTCACCGTCGCGGGCGTCCCGGTGGGACGGTTGCTGCCCGCCCCCAGCACCGGACCGGCCCCACCGCCCGCCGGCTCGTGCATCGGCGTCGTGGTCACCGACGCTCCCGTCGACGGCGCCGCCTGCACGCGGCTGGCCCGCCGGGTCGGGCTGGGGCTGGCCCGCACCGGGTCGGTGGCCCACCACGGCAGCGGCGAGATCTTCCTCGCTGTCGGCACCGGGCTGCGGGTGGACCGCGACGGCGTGCCCGATCGCCCCCCCGGCGTCGTCGGCCGCGCCCTGGACCAGCTGTTCGAGGCGGTCGTGGAGGGCACCGAGGAGGCCGTGCTGGCCGCGCTGCTGCAGTCGCCGACGATGGTGGGGCGGGACGGCAACGTCCTCCCGGGGCTGGACCCCGCCGAGGTGCTCCGCCTGCTCGGGGAGGCCGGCCGTGCCCGCCGCTGAGGGCACCCAGCACGAGGTCCGGATCCCCATGGCGGACGGGGTGGCGCTGGCGGCCACGCTGTACCTGCCCCCGGCCGGGTCCGGCCGGCAGCCGTGCCTGCTGGAGGCGCTGCCCTATCGCAAGGACGACCTGACCTCGTCGTACGCGTCCTCCTACCGGTCGCTGCGGGACCGGCACGGCTACGCGGTCTGCCGGCTGGACCTGCGCGGCACCGGCTCGTCGGGCGGGGACGCGGTCGACGAGTACCCGCCGGTGGAGCAGCAGGACCTGTGCGCGGTGGTCGCGTGGCTGGCCGAGCAGCCGTGGTGCGACGGCAGCGTGGGCATGTGGGGGACGTCGTACTCGGGCTTCAACGCCCTGCAGGTGGCCTGTGAGCGGCCGCCGGCGCTGAAGGCGATCTGCGCGATCTACGCCAGCGACGACCGGTGGACCGACGACGTGCACTGGCGCGGCGGTGCGCTGAAGCTCGTCGACCTCGTCGACTACGACCACTACATGACACCGATGTGCGTGCTGCCGCCGGTGCCAGCGGTGTGGGGGCCGGACTGGAAGGACGAGTGGCTCAGGCGGCTGAGGACCAACGAGCCCTGGGTGCTGACGTGGCTGCGGGAGAACACGCACGGCGACTACTGGCGCGGCGGATCGGTGCGCCTCGGGGCTTCCGCCGACGGTTACGAGCGGATCGACGTGCCGACGATGCTGGTCGCGGGCTGGGCGGACGGGTACCGGAACAACTCCTTCCGCACCGTCGCCGC